>JBAVOB010000001.1:0-12590 GCA_049691655.1 Steroidobacteraceae bacterium
ACGCGCCACATCGGCGCCGTGCTCGTCGATCCGCGTAACGCGAAAACGGTGCTGGTTGCGGCACTCGGGCACGTTTTTGGACCGAACGCCGAGCGCGGCGTGTACCGGAGCGACGATGGCGGACAAACCTGGTCGCGCACGTTGTTCGTGGACGAGCAGACCGGCGCCGTAGATCTCGCGGCAGATCCGGCCGAGCCCGACACGATTTACGCGACGACGTGGGCGATGCGCGGCTGGCCGTGGCAGAGCTATTTCACCCCGCAGGAAGGGCCCGGCAGTGCTATCTACCGTTCGCACGACGGCGGCCGCACGTGGGCACGGCTCGGCGGCGAAGGCTGGCCGGCGGGTGCTCTCGGCCGCATTGGTATCGCCGTGGCGCGCGTCGGGGCGGCGACGCGTATCTACGCCAGCGTCGCGCAGCAGGACCGCGGGGGCTTCTATCGCTCCGATGACAGCGGCGCGCACTGGCAGAAAGTGAACGCGGCCGACTGGGTCACGACCTGGTACATGAGCCGGCTCACCGTCTCGCCCGGGGATCCGGACGTCGTGTACACCTGCGGGCAATCCATTCACATGTCGCGCGACGGCGGCAAAACGTTCACGATCATGCGCGGCGCGCCGGGCGGAGATGATTTTCATTACCTGTGGATCAATCCGCGCGCGCCCGAACGCATGGTCGCGGCGAGCGATCAGGGCGTGATCGTCACGCTGAACGGCGGAGAGACCTGGAGCGACTGGTACAACCAGCCGACCGCGCAGGTTTACTACCTCGCGACCGACGACCGCTTCCCCTACTGGATCTACACCGGCCAGCAGGACAGCGGCACCGTCGGCATCACGAGCCGCAGCGACTATGGCGCGATCAGTTTTCGCGACTGGCGCCCGGTGGGCGGCGACGAGCGCGATTACGACGTGCCCGATCCCGAAGATCCGAACATCGTTTATGGATCCGGCCTCGGCGGGCGCATCACGCGCTGGGACGCGCGCACCGGAGAGGCGCAAACCGTCACGCCCTGGCCAGTGAACGGTTATGGCAAGCGCCCGACCAACTTCCGCTATCACGGCACCTGGTTCGCACCGCTCGCAGTCTCGAAGCAGAAGCCCTACGCGTTGTATGCGGGCGCGCAGCTGCTGTTCCGCTCGCTCGATCGCGGCACGACCTGGGAGACGATCAGCCCGGATCTTTCCGGGGGCAGCGCCGACGCGAAAGAGTGCGCCGGCGACTTGCCACCCGAGCGCGCGTTCGAGTGCGGTTACGGCACCGTCTTTGCGATCGCGCCGTCGCGGCGTGACAACAACGAGATCTGGATCGGCACGGATGCGGGCCTCGTGTGGTTGACGCGCGACGGTGGTCGCAACTGGCGCCGCGTGACTCCGCCGGGGGTTCCGGTCTGGGCAAAGGTGAGCAGCATCGATCTCGCGGCGGCGCCTGGCACGGCGTACGTCGCGGTGGACAATCACCGGCAGGATGATTTTCGTCCGCACGTGCTTCGCACGCGCGATTACGGCGCGACCTGGACCGAGCTGTCGACCGGATTGCCGCCGGATCACTTCGTGAGCGTCGTACGCGCCGATCCGGTGCGGCCGGGGTTGTTATTTGCAGGAACCGAACTAGGTGCATGCGTCTCGTTCGACGACGGCGAGCACTGGCAGAGCCTGCAGCGCAATCTCCCGCCGGCGTGGGTGCATGACCTGCTCGTGAAGGACCGCGACCTGATCGCCGCCACGCAGGGGCGCGGCATCTGGGTGCTCGACGACCTGGCGCCGTTGCGGCAAGGGGACGCTGACGATCGGGCGGCCGCACGCTTGTATAGGCCGTCGCCGGCGTACCGGCTGCGTGTGAACCAGAACCGCGACACGCCGCTCCCGCCGGAAACGCCGCTCGGCCGCAATCCGCCGACTGGAGCTGTGATCGATTACTGGCTCGCGCGGAACGCGAAGACGCCCGTCGTGCTCGAAGTGCGCGACGCCGCCGGGCAGCTCGTGCGCCGCTTCGGCAGCGCCGATTCACCCGAGCGTCTCGGCGCCGAGCGTTATTTCTCGGAAGATTGGGTGCAGCCCGCGCCGCGCCTATCGAACGCGGCCGGCGCGCACCGCTTCGTGTGGGATCTGCGCCTTCCGCGACCGAGAGCCGTGGAATACCAGTACGGCATCGCCGCCTCGCGCAATGAAGGCACGCCGATCGTGCCGGCGGGCGCGCTCGTGCTGCCGGGTGAGTATCGGCTCACGCTTGCCGTGGACGGCCGGCGTTACGAGGCGCCGCTTACGGTAACAGCGGATCCGCGCGTCGCCACGCCTGCCGCCGATCTCGCCGCCGCACTGCAATTCTACGGCGCGCTCAGCGTGGATCTGGAACGCGCCTGGCGCGGCCACGCCGAGATCGCCGCGATCGGCAAACAGCTCGACCGGGCGGCCAAGAGCGTGGCGATGCATGCGGCGCTTGCCGGCCCGCTCGCCGATTTCCGGAAGCGGCTCGTGCCGCTCAGCACGGGTGAAGGCGAGCAGGCGCTCAATTTTGCGGCGGCGAGCGAGACCCTGGCGGCTATCGCCACCGACGTGGAAAACGCGGATCGCGCGCCGACCGCCCCGCAGCGGGAAGTCGCGCGCCTCATGCATGAGCGCGTCGACACCGCGACCGCACGATGGGAGGCAATCAAGCGTTCGGATCTGCCAGCACTGAATGCCGCCCTGGTCCGCGCCCGGCTGCCGAAGCTCGCGGTGCCCGACGCCGAGCATCTCGGCGAGCTGGAAGCGCCCGGATCGCTCGACTTGCCGTAGCCCGACTCTCCCGGGTTGGGTCGCCGTAGCTACTTTCCGCGGCGCGGTCGGACGTTGCGCCGTCGCGTCGCGCGCCGCGACGGCTTGCGCACCACGGCCTTGCGTGCCGCTCGTTTCACCCGGCGCTTTGTTACCCGTCTCACCGCGCGCTTTTTCGCGACGCGTTTTCCCGCAGGCCCCTCCGCGACGCGCTTTGACTTCCTGGCCTTCGTGGGTGCCGGCGGGCGAGCGATCGCCGGCATGTCGAGGCCCCGCAGCTGGTCGATAATCGCCGGATTCTCGAGCGTGGAGACGTCCTGCCTGATTTCCTCGCCGTGTGCGATGGCGCGCAGCAGCCGGCGCATGATCTTGCCAGAGCGCGTCTTCGGCAAGTTGTCGGCGAAGCGGATGTCGTCCGGCTTCGCGATCGCGCCGAGCTGTTCGGCCACCGTGGCGCGCAGTTCCTCGACGAGCGCCCGCGTGTCGCCTGTCGGCCGCGCGCCCTTGCAGACCACATAGGCGCAGACCGATTCGCCCTTGATCGGATCCGGCTTGCCGACCACCGCAGCCTCGGCGACGCGCGGATGCGCAACCAGCGCCGATTCGATCTCCATCGTTCCGAGCCGGTGACCCGACACCTTCAGCACGTCGTCGATACGGCCCATGATCCAGAAATACCCGTCCGCATCGCGATGCGCACTGTCACCGGCCACGTAGTAACGGTTATGGAACTTCTTCCAGTACGTCTCGAGGTATCTGGCATTGTCGCCCCAGATCGTGCGCAGCATCGCCGGCCACGGCTTGCGGATCACGAGATAGCCGCCGGCATCTGCACGCGTCAGGGGCTGACCGCGGTCATCGACAATCTCCGCGAAAATGCCGGGAAGCGGCTGTGTGCACGAGCCTGGCTTAGTGGCCGTCGCACCGGGCACCGGGGCGATGAGGATCGCGCCGGTTTCCGTCTGCCACCAGGTGTCGACGATCGGGCAGCGCTCGCGGCCGATGACGCGGTGATACCACATCCAGGCTTCCGGATTGATCGGCTCGCCTACCGTTCCTAACAACCGAAGTTTCGACAGATCGTAGGCGGCCGGGATCGCATCGCCGAGTTTCATCAGCGCGCGGATCGCCGTCGGCGCCGTGTAGAACACCGTGACCCCGTGCGCCTGGCAGACCTTCCAGAAGCGCCCGCCGTCCGGAACCATCGGCGCGCCTTCGTACATCACGAGCGTCGCGCCCGCGGCCAGCGGTCCATAGGCCACATAGGTGTGTCCGGTCACCCAGCCGACGTCCGCGGTGCACCAGAAGACGTCGTCGAGGCGAATATCGAACACCCACTGCATCGTGAGCTTCGCCTGCAGCAGGTAGCCCGCGCTTGCGTGCTGGATGCCCTTGGGCCGGCCCGTAGAACCCGACGTGTACAGCAGGAACAGCGGGTGTTCCGCGCCGACCCACTGCGGTGCGCAGGTCGCGGACTGCGAATCCACGGCGTCATGCCACCACAGGTCGCGCCCGGTCCGCATCGGCACCGGCTCCCGCGTGCGCCGCAGGACGATCACGCGCTCGATGGTCGCACAGCCGGCCGCAAGCGCCTTGTCCGCTGCCGCCTTCAGTTCGACGATGTGACCGCCGCGCCGCCCGCCGTCCGCCGTAACGAGCAGTCGCGCGCCGGCATCCTCGATGCGCTCCTTGAGCGACACCGCCGAGAAACCTCCGAACACTACCGAGTGTACCGCGCCGATGCGCGCGCAACCCAGCATCGCGATCACGGCTTCCGGCACCATCGGCATGTAGATGACGACGCGGTCGCCCTGGCCGATGCCCTGCCCCTTGAGCGCGTTGGCGAAGCGGCACACGGCCGCGTGCAGCTCGCTATAGGTCAGGCGCCGGATGTCGCCCGCCTCGCCCTCGAAGATGATGGCGGTCTTCTGGCCGCGCGCCTCGAGGTGCACGTCGAGGCAGTTCCAGGCTACGTTCAGTTCACCGTCCGCGAACCATTGGTAGTTAGGTGCTTTGGATTCATCGAGCGTGACGGTGAACGGCCTGTGCCAGTCGAGCTCCTCGCGCGCGCGATCGGCCCAGAATCCCCGGTAGTCTGCGGCTGCCTGGCGATGCAGGCTCGCCAGCAGTTGCGCGTTGAGCCGCGCAGTGCTCGCAAAACGCGCAGCCGGCGGAAACTTGCGCCGCTCGTGCAGTACCGATTCGATGCTGTTGTCGCTCACTGCGAACCCCCCGGGGCCAGGGCGCAAGGATACCGCAGCCCGTGGCCCGTACTAGCCGCGCGTCTCGGCGAGCAGCCCCTGGATCGTGTGCCGCGCGTTGTCCACGTAGTCGCCGCCGAACAGGTTGGCGTGATTCAGCAGGTGATACAGCTGGTAGAGCCGCTCGCGCACGACATGGCCAGGTTCAAGCGGCCACTCGCCGGTGTACGCCTCGTAGAAACGTCGCCCAAAGCCGCCGAACAGCCGCGTCATCGCGAGATCCGCCTCGCGGTCGCCGTAGTACACAGCCGGGTCGAAAATGACCGGCGCGTTGCCCTCGTCCGCACCCCAGTTGCCCGCCCACAGGTCGCCGTGCAGGAGTGAAGCGACCGGGTGATGCCCGCCTAGCAGTTCCGGCAGCTGCTCGAGCAGCCGGTAGCCGGCGTCCCACGACTGCCCGCCGACGCGCGTCGCGAGATCGAGTTGCGGCCGCAGGCGCCGCTCGCGCACGAACGCGACCCAGTCCGCCGACCAGTCATTCAACTGGGTCGTGCGGCCGATCGTGCCCTTGCGCTCCCAGCCGAACCGCTCCGCGGTGCTGCGGTGCTGGCGCGCCAGCCCCTGGCCGAGCAGCGCGTCGGTGCGCGCGCCACCTTCGCTCGAGGCGATCCACTCCAGCTCGAGCACGACTTCATCGGCGCCCGTCGTGAGCGCTCGCACCTGCGGCACGCGCAACGTGCGCGCCGTTCGCAACAGTTCCAGACCCTGCGCCTCGGCCTCGAGCACCCAGGCGAATTCAGGCCGCGTACGTTTCACGAACAACGGGCCGTTTTTCGACTCCACGCGTCGCGAGGACACCGCGCCGGCTGGCAGGATCTCGAGCGCGGTGGCGATGGATCTGTCAGCCGGGCGCGGCACGGCTCACACGGGTAGTTTCGCGAGCCGCACCGCCTGGCGGCGGATCATCGGCCCGAAATTGTTGCGGTCGAAGAACGACTCGAGCGCCCCCGCGTCGGGCGCGCGCCGGCGCAGTGTTTCGTGCGAATCGTACTCGAGCGGCATGTCGCACACGATCGCGGTGAGCCGGCGCGCGAGGTACGCGGCATCGCGATGCAAAACGAGACGCGCGGCGAGCTTTGAGGCCCCGCGGATTTCGAGGTCGGCCAGTGTATCGAGGTTGTCGTAGATTTCCTCGAGCGAGACGAAGTCGCGCAGCAGCGCTGCGGCGGTCTTCGGCCCGACGCCCGGGACGCCCGGGACGTTGTCGACGCTGTCGCCGGTGAGCGCGAGATAATCCGCGAAGCGCTCGGGGGCGACGCCGAAGCGCTCGGCGATGTCGCGGTAGTAGAAGCGCTCGTTGGAGGCGTAGTCCCAGAACACATCGCCGTCGCGCACCACCTGCGCCATGTCCTTGTCGCGTGTGACCACCGTGCTGCGCAGGCCGGCCGCGCGGCACCGGGCTGCGAGCGTGCCGATGATGTCGTCCGCCTCGTATTCTGCGCTCGAGAACTGCCGCAGCCCGAGGTGCTCGCAGAACTCGCGGCAGCATTCGAACTGCCAGTCGAGGTCGGGCGGTGCCGGTTCACGATTGGCCTTGTACGCCGGATAGATGCGGTTGCGGAACGACGTCGTCAGGCTCCTGTCGAATGCGATTGCCAGGTAGGCAGGACTGGCGCGCTCGATCAGGTCGCCGAGGAAGCGGGCGAAACCGAATACCGCGTGCACCGGCCGGCCCTCGCGATCGAGCATGTCTGGCGGCATCGAGTAGTACGCCCGGAAGACGTACACCGATGCATCGACCAGGTAGATCATGCCCGGAGCCGCCGGGCTACTGGAACCAGCGATGGATGCGATCGTGCAGCGGGCTCGAGCGCGGGAAATGCGCGAGCAGGTATTCCATCTGGTCGGCGAGCACGCGCCGGCCCTTCAGGAAGATGTATTCCGCGTAGGTTGGCGTGAACGGCACGGCGATCAGCTGCATCTTCGCCTGCTCCGGCGTGCGCGAGGCCTTGTGGTTGTTGCAGCGACGGCAGGCGGTCACCACGTTGGTCCACACGTCCTGGCCGCCCTGGCTGAACGGGCGGATGTGGTCGCGCGAGAGCTCGCGCGCAGCGTGCCGCGTGGCGCAGTACATGCACAGGTACCCGTCCCGCCGGAACAGCGTTTGGTTGTTGAGCGGCGGCACGTAGTCGTGACGTGTGTTGCCGGGATTGCCGGTGTGCCCCACCGTCGCGATGATCGAGTTGACGTCGAGCACCGTCCTCAAGCCCGAAAGCGCGTTGACCCCGCCGAAGAGCTGGTAGAGCGTGGTGCCGCAGGTATAGGCGACCTGTTCCTGGTGGTAGAGCCGGGCTGCCTCCTTGTAGTCGATCCACTCGAGCGGCATGCCGGCGATGTCGGTCCGCAGCACGAGCTGGGAAAGCGTGCGCACGGTACTGCCGGGCGCGAGCCGGATGTCGTGGTCGAGCCCGTGGTCGGCGCGTTCGAGGTCGATGGCGATCATGGCAGGCTGTAAGATAAGGCAGACCTGTGCAAGAATTCAATGTTGCAAGATCTTCATTCGCCAGCCATTTTTTGCAGCGTTGGCGATTTGACCATGGTTCGCGGGGAGAATTCATCGCATGCCTGTCACGATCGGCGCGCTCAACGAGAGCGCACGCGAGGAAACTCGCGTCAGCCTCGTCCCTGAAATCGCAGACAAATTTGCCCAGGCAGGCGCCCGGGTGCTGCTCGAACGGGGTGCGGGGGTGCGGGCACAGTTCCCGGATGCGCTCTATAAGAAGGTCGAGTGGGCCGACTCGGCGTCGGCGGTGCTCTCCCAGGCTGACGTCCTCGTCACCGTCCAGCCGCTCACCGTCGAGCAGATCGCGCAGCTGAAACCGAGCTGCGTGGTGGTCGGCTACGCCCAGGCGCACGCCCGGCAGGCAGAGGTGAAGGCGCTGCGCGATCGCGGCATTACGAGCCTCGCGATGGAACTCGTGCCGCGCATCTCGCGCGCCCAGTCGATGGACGCCCTGTCCTCGCAGGCCGCGATCGCGGGCTACAAGGCGGTGCTGATCGCCGCGAACAACCTCGAGAAGTTCATGCCGATGCTGACGACCGCTGCGGGGACCATCCGGCCCTCCTCGGTGCTCGTTATCGGCGCGGGAGTCGCAGGGCTGCAGGCGATTGCAACCGCGCGCCGGCTTGGCGCAGTGGTCGAAGCGTACGACGTGCGCGCCGCCACGAAGGAACAGGTCAAGTCGCTCGGCGCGAAGTTCGTCGACACGGGCGTCTCGGCGGAAGGCGCCGGCGGTTACGCGCGCGAGCTCACCGCCGAAGAAAAGCAGAAGCAGCAGGAAGTTCTCGACGCACGCATCGCCGCGATGGACGCCGTGATCACCACGGCCTCGGTCCCGGGGCGCAAGGCGCCGCGCATCATCTCGCGGGCGACCGTGGAACGCATGCGGGCGGGCTCGGTGATCGTCGACATCGCCGCCGAGCAGGGCGGCAACTGCGAGCTGACACGGGCCGGCGAGACTGTCGTTCATCAGGGCGTGAAGATCATCGGGCCGCTCAATCTCGCCGGGCAGCTCGCCTACAACGCGAGCGAGATGTACGCGCGCAATCTGTACAATCTGCTGAAACCCGCGCTCGAGAAAGGCGAATTCAGGATCGACTGGACCGACGAGGTGTTCGCGCGGTCGTGCCTCACGCGCGACGGCGAAATCAAGCACCAACCCACTCGAGAGGCCATCGGGAGCTCCACGCCATGACCGGAATCGTCGCGCTCTACATTTTCATGCTTGCGGCCTTTACCGGCTACGAGGTCATCGCGCGCGTGCCGGTCATCCTGCACACCCCGCTCATGTCCGGCTCGAACTTCGTCCACGGCATCGTGCTGGTCGGCGCGATGGTTGCGCTCGGCGCAGCGGTGACGCCGCTCGAGAAGACCATCGGCTTTATCGGCGTGCTGCTCGCCGCGGGCAACGCGGTCGGTGGCTACGTCGTCACCGAGCGCATGCTCGAGATGTTCAAGTCCTCGGGCGCGCGGCGGCCAGCGGGGGGAGCGCACTGATGGACGGCATTGCCAACCTGCCGGCCATTTTCACGCCGCGGCTGCTGATCGACGCCAGTTATCTCGTCACCGCGGCGCTCTTCATCCTGGGTTTGAAGCGCATGAGTTCGCCGGTCACGGCGCGCAGCGGCATCGTCTGGGCCGGCGCCGGCATGCTGGTCGCGACCGCCGTGTCCTTCTTCTATCCGGGGATGGGTAACTTTGCGCTGATCGCCCTCGCGATCTTCATCGGCTCGGTGGCCGCGGCGTGGAGCGGCAAGCGCGTCGCGATGACCGACATGCCGCAGATGATCGCGCTCTACAACGGCATGGGCGGCGGTGCGGCGGCGGCGATTGCCGCCGTCGAGCTGTACCGGATGGGCGGCGCCGGCGCTGCGGAGCATCCGCTCGGTCGCACGACGGTCGCACTCGCGGTGCTCGGCGGCATTATCGGCGCCGTGTCCTTCAGCGGCAGCCTCATCGCGTTCGGCAAGCTCCAGGACCTCATCAAGCGCTCGCTCCGCTTCGGTGGCCAGCAGATCCTGAACCTCGCGATTCTCGCAGCGACCGTCGTCCTCGGTGGCATGGTCGTCTCGGGATACAACGAATCACCCGCAACGATCACCGGATTCTTCGCGCTCGCGCTGGTGCTCGGCGTTTCCATGACGCTGCCGATCGGCGGGGCGGACATGCCGGTCGTCATCTCGCTCTACAACGCTCTCACCGGCCTCGCGGTCGCGTTCGAGGGTTTCGTGCTCAACAACGCGGCGATGATCATCGCCGGCACCGTGGTGGGCTCGGCCGGCACGCTCCTTACGCAGCTGATGGCGAAGGCGATGAACCGCTCGCTCGGCAACGTGCTGTTCAGCGGATTCGGCGACACCGGGGGACCTGCGACCGGGACGGTCACGGGTAGCCTGAAGCCGATTGAGGCGGCGGACGTCGGCGTGATGATGGCGTTTGCGCAGAAGGTGATCATCGTGCCGGGCTACGGCATGGCGGTCGCGCAGGCACAGCACAAGATCTGGGAACTCACCCAGCTGCTCATCGATCGCGGCGTCACGGTGAAGTTCGCGATTCACCCGGTGGCGGGGCGCATGCCGGGCCATATGAACGTGCTGCTCGCCGAGGCCGGGGTGCCGTACGACTACATCGCCGACCTCGAGGAGATCAACGCGGAGTTCGACACCTGCGACGTGGCGCTCATCATCGGCGCGAACGATGTGGTCAATCCGGTCGCGCGCACCGACAAGTCGAGCCCGATCTACGGCATGCCGATCCTGAACGCCGACAAGGCGAAGAACGTGGTGGTCATCAAGCGCGGCAAGGGCGCGGGATTCTCCGGCATCGAGAACGCGCTCTTCTACCTCGACAACACACGCATGCTCTATGGCGATGCGCAGAAGGCCGGTGCCGAACTCATCGCCGCGGTCAAGGCAGCAGGCTGACGCAGGCCCGCCGCGCAGCGACGGCCGCGCGGCTCACCAGGCGATACCGTAATCCTCGCCGTGGTAGCTCGAGCCGCCCCAGAGCGTCCCGTGCTCGAGATCCACCAGGATCGCGTTGATCGGTCCCGAGTTGATCGACCGCACATCTAACTGGTAACCCATTTTCTCGAGTTCGCCGCGCACCGGCGGCGGCGTGCGCTCATCGATCGTCATGCGCCCCGGGAGCGATTCGTGCGCGCCGAACGAATCGCGCATCTGGTAGCTCGTGATGTTCGCGCCTTCGGCCGCCTGCTGCGGCGTCATGCCGAATTCGACGATGTCGAGGAAGAACTGCAGCAGGTTCTGATCCTGCGTGTCCCCGCCCTGCACCGCGCAGGCGAGCCAGGGCTTGCCGTCCCGCAACGCAAGCGTAGGCGTGAGTGTTGCGCGCGGCCGCTTGCCGGGCGCAACCACGTTGAAGGGGTTGTCCGCCGCATCGAGCACGAAACTCTGCATGCGCTGACTCATGCCGATACCCGTGCGCCCGGCGATCACCGCCGGGATCCAGCCGCCGCTCGGCGTGACCGCCACCAGCCAGCCCTTGTCATCCGCGGCGACCACGCTCGTCGTGCCGAGGCGGAAGTGCCGATCGAAGCCGGCACGCGCCGCAGCAGTCGCGGACGGATCGGGAACGGCCGGCATGCGGCTGTGCCACTGCTGCAACAGGCGGGTGAACGGATTGCGGCCGCCCTGATAGGGATAAGGATCACCCGGCTTCACGTCCGGGTCGTTGCGATCCGCGCGGATGAGTTTCGCGCGCTCGCGAGCATAGTCCTTCGAGAGCAGGCCCTTGATGGGCTCCTCGGGCGGAAAATACGGATCGCCGTAATAGAAATCGCGATCCGCATACGCGAGGTTCATGACCTGGTAGAGCGTATGCAGGTAGCGCGGGCTGTTGTAACCGAGGGTTTTCAGGTCGAGGCCCTCGAGCAGGTTGAGCGACTGCAGCATCACCGGGCTCTGCACCCAGGTCGTGAGCTTGTAGACCTCGATCCCCTTGTAGTTGACGTGCGGCGGCTCCTCGATGCGCACTTTCCAGGCGGCCAGGTCCTCGAGCGTGTGCAGGCCGCCGAGCGCCCGGGAACCGCGCACGAACTCCTGCGCGATGTCGCCACGATAGAAGCGGTCGTAGGCTGCGTAGATCGCGGCCTTGCGGGCCCTGCCCGCCCCGCGTGCCGTTTCTTCGGCCGCGACGAGCTTGCGCAGCGTCGCGGCGAGATCCGGCTGACGGAACAGCTCTCCCGCGATCGGTGCTTCGCGCATTGCGCCTGCGTGCACCATGAACAAGCGCCGCGAATCCGGCCAGCTCTTCAGCATCTGCTTGTTGCGCTCGATCGAATCCGCGGTTTCCGCTTCGATCGGATAACCGTCGGCGAGCTCGATGGCCGGCGCGAGCACCTGTGCGAGGCTCATGGTGCCGTACTCGGCGAGCATGGTCAGGATCCCGCCCGGCGTGCCGGGCGTGACGGCCGCGAGCGGCCCGTACTCCGGCGGATATTTCAGCCCTTGCGCCTTGAAGAAAGCGGGCGTGGCACCGGTCGGCGCCACGCCGAGCGCGTTGATGCCGATCACCCCGCCTGTATTCGGATTGAAAATAAGCGCCTGCGTCTCCCCGCCCCACGAGAGCACGTCCCACATGGTGGCGGTCGCTGCGATCATCGCGCAGGCGGCATCGACGGCGTTGCCGCCCTGCTCGAAGATGCGCGCACCCGCCGTAGCTGCCAGCGGCTTGCCGGTAATCGCCATCCAGTGCTGGCCGTGGAGCGGCGGTTTGATTGTGCGCGCGTTGGCCAAACCACACGCGAGCGACGCGGACAGCACGCACCCTAACAACACGACCGGCAGGCGCGAGAGACGTGCGAACATGAAATCTCCTTCCCGGGCGGAGCGGGTCGCGACGATTCCCGCGATCTTACGGCGAATGGCCGGACGTTTGGGCGCGGGAAAGCTACCGGGATGGCGCGCCTACCGTCCCGGCGGGCGCATCCGGCGCTCGCGCATGCGTTCCATCATGCGCTGGCGCTGGACGGGGGTCGCCTCGCGCCAACGTTCGCGCAATTGCTCGCGCCGCTCCGGCGGCAGCGCGCGGAAGCGGCGCAAGGACTCGCG
>JBAVOB010000002.1:0-4282 GCA_049691655.1 Steroidobacteraceae bacterium
AACCAATCGGCCACGATCATTCCGTCCCGTAACTGCGCGTGACGACACGCGTCTGTGCACCGGAGGCACCGCCGGCCTCGCGATGCAGCAGACTGTACAAGGCGAATTCGGCAGTGCCAATACTGACGAAGCTGTGCAGTTCGAAATAGGCGGACCGTTCGCCGATCCGGGACTTGACCTTCTGGTAGTCGGTCGGGGAGATCCGCTCGATGTCGACCGCCTTAGGAAAGCAGCCCTGCGACCGCTGCTTCTTCAACCATTCCGCGTCGCGGCTGAACTGTCGGTCGGTCTGGAACAGGGAATCGAGCACGATGCCCGACGCCGTGCATAGATTGAGCGGCATGCCGCGCGGCAGAGCCGTCAGGAGCGGGGCCACCTTCAGGTACCGCTCGCGGCCGAACCCGGGAAGGGCGAGCAGTTCCGACACGCTCGTTATCGCGGCGTTTGGCGGACGGTACGCCGGGGACTGCGACAGGTAAAGACTGTCCTCGCCCCCTTCCGGCAACGGCACGGTATCGGGATCGATCCAGTCCGCGATCAGCGATGCCCACTTGGTCTCGAGACCGGCCATCTCCAAGATGCGCTGCAGCTGCGCCAGCGCATCCGGGTCATCCGCACCGGTGCCATCGACCAGATCATTGAGATTGAAGCGACCCGCCAGGTCCTCCATTTGCGCCTCGAGGGTGACGCCTGGTTCGATCTCGACAGGGCCGAACGGGCTCGCCCAGGAATCGGAATAATCGTCGCTCTGCTTCGATTGTTTCGCATCTTCGGACAGGGAGTAGGCGGCGTAGGCCTCGGCGACGCGCGCATACTGCTGGCTGGCGTCAAAGGCAAACGTTGCTGCGGCGCGGCGCGCCGTCATCGCGTTGTGATAGGCGATGGCGGCTGCGGCGATGGTCGCCAGCGCCACGAGCAGCAGCGCCGTGAGCAGCGCGATGCCGCGCTCCCGCAGTCCGCCCGACCTCATCCCGGCACCTCGACCACGCGCATCACCGTGCCGTAGTCTTCCAGATCCAGCGTGATCTCGACCGCGAGCGGGAGCGTGCGCAGCGCCGCCGCGTTACCCGGCGTTACGCCTGCAGGCGGCCAGTCGGCGCGCCACTCGCGCGCCCCGTCCATGAACCGCAGTTTGATCGCTTGCACCCGATCGAGCAGATCGCGACGCACGGGCTGGCTGTCGAGCGTCGCATCGAGCACGCGCCAGTGCTCGCGTCGCAGCACATGATCCTCGAGCACGTAGCGCACCCGCTGCAGTGCGGAGCGCTGCACACCGGCCGGATTCGCCCAGCCCATGCGTGTAAACACGACGATCGCGGCGGCATCGGTCCGTAGTACCGGTTCGCTCGAGGACCCCACCGGATCACGCACCGGCCGCGGCGCGACCTGGGAAAAGTCCTGCACGAGCACTCGCACGGCGGTCTGCAGCGCGTTCAAGCGCGCCTGGTTCGCGCTGAGCGCGTCGCGGTCGCGTAGCGCCTGGTTGACCCCGCCGTATCCGAGCGCGAAAACGATCGCGGCGATGAAAATGGCGACGATGAGCTCGATCAGCGTGAAACCGCGAAGCAAGCGCGGTTTCATGTCGCCCCCGCGCGCGGATTGGGCGCGATCGGCGCACGCGGTGTGCTGCCAGGCCCGGCCTGGCCCGCTCCATCGCCGAGACCCGTCGAGCTGCCGCCAGGAGTCACGCTGTCCCAGTTCGGCAATCCGCCGCCGGGCTGCGCGAGCGCCGAGCCGAGCACGCTGCTCGCGGTCGCAATCCACGCGGAGTCCGGATCATGCACCGGCAAATCGGCCAACGCCACGCGCACATCGATGCGGCGGATTCCCTGCACGGGCAGGTCTTCGATGTCCTGCTCATAGCGCCACTTGCGCCCGGCGTAATCGAGCGTGCCGGATGACTTGCCATTCCCGGGCGGCGTGAGCGCGAGATGGATCTCGGCAATGCGGTTGTAGCCGATCCACTCCGCGAAGGTCTTGTCCCGCAGGTATGCCGTCGTATCCGCCGCCGAGCTCAAGGTCGTCAGGAGGGCGGCAATGCCGACGACGACGATCGCGAGCGCAACCAGCACCTCGATCAGCGTGAAGCCGCGCGCGCGCAGCGCCCACGGACTGCTCATGGGCGCGACGCCCGCTCAGCGCCCGAAACGATCGCGCCGCTTTCATCGCTCGCGACGCGCTCGCTCCGCCCGCCTTGGCGCCTCAGCCTGAGCTCGAAGGAGGTCAGGTCGCCGTTCGAAAAGATCATCACCTGCGGCGCGGCGTCCGGCTTGATCGTGGCGCGATTCAGCACGATCGGCCTCCCCTCGACCGCAAGTTCGGCGCCGAGACCATCCGGCAGATCGCGTGGATGCAGGGCCTCGTCGAGGATCGGGCGCCACTCGTCGTGGCGCACATCATATGCGCGGAATTCATATGCACCCGGTGCAACCAGCAAGCCGATCTCTCGCGACTGCAGCTCGGCCTGCTCGCGCGCGTAGCGCAAGAGCGTCGCGAGGCGGTCCGTTTCGCGCTCGAGTTCGCGGTCCTGCCCCGTGGTACCGATGGCAAGAATGGCACCAGCCGAGACGAGGCCGATGATGACCACGACGACCAGCAGCTCGATCAGCGTGAATCCGCGGACGCGCGGCGCGCCGTGCGCGCACTCAGCGATCGAGGTTCCAGTTGCCGATGTCGTCGCTCTCGCCACCTTGCGCGTCGTCGGCCTGGCCATTGGGCCCCATTGAGAAGAGATCGTATTCACCGCCATGACTACCCGGATTGCGATACTGGTAGTCGGCGCCCCAGGGATCCTTGTTCGCGCGCCTGAGATAGCCGCCCTCGCGCCAGTTGCGTATCGTCGGGTCGGCTGGCTTGCTCACCAGGGCAGTGAGGCCCTGCTCGGTGGACGGGTACTTGAAGTTATCCAGCTTGTACATCGTCAGCGCCGTTTCGATCGCCTGGATGTCCTGCTTGGCTTTCGCGATGCGTGCCTTGTCGACCTGTCCGAACACTTGCGGCACGATGACCGCTGCGAGCAATCCGATGATGATCACGACCACCATGATCTCGATGAGCGTGAACCCACGTGACGACTTCGCCGCGCAATGCACGCGAGAGATTCCACGCCGCGGATCCATCGATGTCTGCATGAGCCTCACCCGGTCCGCACGGTCGTTCCCGCGACCCGAACAGGGCCGGGATCATAGCAAATGAGGCCCGCAGCGCCGCGAACCCGGGTCACACGCTGGCTGGCGTCGGTGAATGCAGACGGTAGGCGAGGCATCGCGCTCGCGTTACTCGTCGCGTTGTTTGCCCTGATGGAGCTGGGGGGTGACGTGGCGCGGGCCGGCCTGCGCTATGAGCGCGCGCCGATCGCCACCGGCGAGTGGTGGCGGCTGATCACGGCGCATGGCGTGCATCTCGGCCCGCGCCACGCCGCGCTCAATGCGCTGGGCGCACTGCTCATGTGGGTGCTGTTCGCGGGCGATTACACGGGCCGGCAGTGGGCGGCGATCGTCGCAGGGTCGGTGCTCGCGATCGATGCGGGACTGTGGTGGCTGTCGCCCGGGGCCAGCTGGTACGTGGGCTCTTCGGGCGTGCTGCACGGAGTCCTGGGCGCCGGCACACTCGCTCATCTCAGACGGGGTGAGCGGGACGGCTGGCTGCTCGCCTCCTTCATCGTCGCGAAAGTACTCTGGGAGCAAACCCAGGGAGCGCTGCCGCTGAGTGGTTCCGCTGCGTCGGTGATCGTCGACGCACACTGTTACGGCGCACTCGGCGGCTGTGCCGCGGCATTCATGCTGCGATTGAGAGACAAGCCACTATAATCAACTTGTGGCGCGGGCACGAGCGGCGCTGACCCGTGCACGCGGGAGGAGTAGGCGGATGGCGCTCGGTTTCGTGTTCCCGGGCCAGGGCTCGCAGTCAGTCGGCATGATGGCCGCGCTCGGCGCGAGCGATGCCGCGGTGCGCGCGACGTTCGACGCCGCGTCCGCTGTCCTCGGCTACGATCTCTGGCACCTCGCACAGCAGGGGCCCGAAAACGATCTCAATTCCACGGAGCGCACCCAACCGGTCATGCTGGTCGCCGGCGTCGCCACGTGGCGCGTCTGGCGGGCGCGCGGCGGACCGGATCCCGATGTCGTATCCGGTCATAGTCTCGGCGAGTTCACGGCGCTCGTCTGCGCGGGCTCGATCCCGTTTGCGACGGCGGTGGACCTCGTTCGGTTCCGGGGACAGGCGATGCAGGCGGCCGTGGCGCCGGGCCTCGGGCTGCTGGCTGCGATTCTCGGGCTCGACG
>JBAVOB010000003.1:0-3010 GCA_049691655.1 Steroidobacteraceae bacterium
CGCTCGTGCTGTGCACGGGCGCAACGCGGCCGCGCGACCTCGCGGTCGAGGGACGCAACCTCGAGGGCGTGCATTTCGCGATGGACTACCTCACTGCGAGCACCCGGGCGCTGCTCGACGGCGGGCCGGACGCGAGCCCGCTGCACGCGCGCGGCAAGAACGTGGTCGTGATTGGCGGCGGCGATACCGGCACGGACTGCGTCGGCACCGCGGTGCGCCAGGGATGCCGGAGCCTGGTGCAGTTCGAGATCCTGCCGCGCCCGCCGATGGATCGGGCCGATGACAACCCCTGGCCGGAGTGGCCCAAGGTCTACAAGCTCGATTACGGCCAGGAAGAAGCGGCGGCGGTGTTTGGCGGCGATCCGCGCGTCTACATAACTACCGTGAAGAGCCTGGTCGGCGACGCGCAGGGTCGGCTCAGGTCCATGGTGACGGTGCGGGTCCGCTGGGATCGGCACGCAGACGGCCAGTTCGTGCCGGTAGAACAGCCCGGGACCGAAGAGGAGCAGCCGGCGGAGTTTGCGCTGCTCGCGATGGGGTTCCTGGGGCCCGAGGCGGGGCTGCTGCGGGATCTCGGAGTCGAGCGCGATCCGCGCGGCAACGTGTTCGCTGACCACGGCAAGTTTGCAACGAGCGTGCAGGGCGTCTTCGCCGCGGGTGACTGCCGCCGCGGCCAGAGCCTGGTCGTGTGGGCCATCAACGAAGGCCGTGGCGCCGCGCGCGAGTGCGACCGCTACCTCATGGGCGGCACGCAGCTGCCCTGATTGCCGGCCGTCGCGCCCCTGTTGGCGGGCGAAAAAAACCCCGCTTTGCGCGGGGTTCAGTTCGTCGTCATGACCCTGGTCGATCGCTGTCAGCTACGGCCGCCCATTGGCAGCATGTCGCTTCGTCACGGACGGCTAAAGTGTATCGGCTGGAACGATGGAACCGCTGCTCCGGCAAAATCCTGTTGCCCGCGTGTCAATCCACGCTGTCTGCGCCCCCGGCAGCTGGAGAAAAGTTTCCGCCGCCTGAACCCGTGCCCGTGTTGATTGCCCGAGTTTCTCCGCTATAGCGCACCCACGTTGGCCGCGCTGCAGCGCGCGTCGTTCGTCGGTGCATGGGAGACATTGTAAATATTCGCGCGCGCTTGTCGATGTCTCACAACGGCGACAGCAGCGGAATTCTCACGCGCAGTTGCACACCCGTCGCGAGATTCGTGGCGTAGATCTCACCGCGATGAAATTCAACGATCAGGCGCGCGATGTAGAGGCCGAGCCCGAAGTGCGAGCGGTCGTCGCCTTCGTGGCGCGACTGCCACAGGGATTCGAACAGGCGCTGCGCGGCGTCCGGTGGGAGCGGGGGCCCGGGATTCTCGACGTCGATCTGTACGTGAGCGCCTGCACGCCGCATGCGAACGCAGATCTCGGCTTCCGGCGGGCTGAAATCGACGGCATTGTCCACCAGCTTGTCGAGCATCTGCACGAGCAGCTCGGGCGAGCCCTCGATCCGGCAAGGCGCGCCCGGTCCCTCGAAACGAAAACGCCGGTGCGCAAAGGCCTCGCGGTAGGCCTCGACCGCGGATCGGACGACGGGCATGGCATCGAAGGCCACCCGCTCGGCGCTCCCGATCGCCTCCTCGACGCGCGAAGCCGCGCCCATCGCCTGCAGGATGCCGCCGAGGCGCTGGCTGCCTTCGCGGGCGCGGACCAGGTAAGCCCGCGCGGATTCGGGCAGGGCCTCCGTCTCGAGATTCTCGAGCGAGGACCGCACGATCGTGAGTGGCGTGCGGATTTCGTGGGCGAGCTTGCCCGCGAGCGTTCGCAGGTAAGCCGTGTGCTCGTCGAGCCGAGCGAGCAGTGCCGAGAAGCTGCGGGCGACGTCGCCCAGCTCGTCGCGCGCGCCCACCTCCGGGAATCGCGTCATGAGCCGGCCCTCGAGGGTCAGCGCGGACTCGCTCGCGCTCTTCAGGCGTGCGAGTCGGAACGCGAGCCGCGCGGCGAACGCAAAACTCGCGATCACGGTCAGCGCCGTGACCGCCAGCGTGAGGTTCAGGAGCCGGGTCAGCGCGCGATCCCGCAGGAGCAGCCAGCGGTCGGCGGTCTGCGCCACCTGCACCACGCCGATGGTCCGCTCGCGGGTTGCGTCGAGCACCGGTGCCGCGGCGGCGACGATCAGGCGCCGTTCATCGACGCTGCGCAGGACGCTGGTAGCTGGCTTGCCGGTGGCGGCGGCCTGCAATGCGTCGGCGGCCAAGCGGCCGGGCTGCACATCGGGTGCCCGCAGCCGCACGCCGCGATCGAGGAACCGCCGGTAGACCAGCGCGAGGGTGTCGCTTCCATAGCCGCTCGACGCCGGCACCGCCAGCGCATTGACCTGCGCGAGCACCGCGCCGGCCGGCGTTCCAACCGCGAGCTGCACGCCCGGCTGCTCGAAACGTGCCAGGTAGTCCGCGAGTTCCGCCGGCGCCGCGATCAACCGGCCGGACGCGTACAGATCGCTCGGGCGCAGGCTCCCGATCGAGACCGGATCGGCGCCGCGCTGCGTCCGGTTATCGGCCAGCACGCCGAAGTGCGACCCGACCATCGACAGCGGGATCCGTACCTCGACGCGGTACCCGTCGCTCATCGCGCGCCATGCGGCCTCGATCCGCGGTTCCTCGACCGCGACCCGCCGGCCGTATTCGCGGGTCTCGATGCGGTGCGCGAGCAGCGCCCCCGGCCCGGTGGCCGCGAGGAAGAACTGGCGCTGCGGCACAGGGGTCGCCGGCTCGTGCTCGGCGTCATCGAACGCAATCCAGATGCGGTCGCCAAAACTCGCCGCATCGAGCAGGTCGGCACCCGGGGCGTCGTACACGACACCGGCACCGCGTATCTCGAGCAGCGCATAGAGGTAGCGCTCGTACGTTCCGATGATCACGGCCAGTCGAGCACCCTGCGCGCCGAACGCTCGCCAGGCGGCGGGCGAGCGCGGCCACTCGTCGGGAAAGCCGTCGACGAACGGTTCGCCGGCGAGCGGCACGGGTTCGAAG
>JBAVOB010000004.1:0-4053 GCA_049691655.1 Steroidobacteraceae bacterium
TCATCCCTTGCATGGTCGCTGTTGTACCCGAATCGGAGGCGACAGCGTGCAGGTTCGAACCGCGCCAGCAGGGAAGGTTGCACATCTGTAGCGCGCCGAAATATACGTTGTGGCTCGCCCGGACTTCGACATCAAGTGATGGCTCTGCGCTCGCGACAGGTTCCTGCGCCGAGCAGTCCATCGGGGCTATGGATCCGGTTACGTTCCTAATAATTTAATTATGTCAAAATCGCTACAGCGCTACCCGCCTATCTGCCCGCGTCTATCGCGCCTCGCTGAGGCGACTCGGGTCCGATCTCATATTGCGCAACACATACTTCGAGCTGGTCGAACCTACGGCCAGCGCATCGACAACGAGCGGGCCAGCAGGCCGCCATAATATCGTTGCGGGGATGTCGTGACGCACAACACAGTCGTGATATAAGTTAAAGGTCCCAAGAAGAACAAGCGGATGCGTGCCGACCGGGAACCCGCGAAATCGCGGAGTTGCGGGGTGGCAGGCAGGCTTGTTTGTCTTATTCGAACCAAGGAAAGGGTTCATTGATGGGGAGTTATGCGGCTGCCGCGCTGGCTTTTGCAGTGACGGCGGTGCTCACCTTGACGCTGCGTCCAGTCGCCTTTCGCCTTCAACTCACAGACAAGCCCGGTGGTCGCAAACGCCACACGGGCGAAATTCCGCTGGTCGGCGGGATCGCGATGATGATCGGCATAATCATCAGTCTGGCGGCCAGCGTAGAAGCTGCGAGCTACTGGCATTACCTCGTCCCCGCCGCGATCCTCGTCTTCGTGGGTGCTGTCGACGACCGTCGCAGCATCGGCGCATCGGCGCGGCTTGCCGTTCAGATTTGCGCCGCGCTCATCATGATGTTTGGCGGCGATCTGTACCTGCACGACATTGGCGACCCGTTCGGCCGCGGCATCCTCGGGCTCGGCCATATGGCGATTCCTCTATCTGTCGTGATCACGTTGACCGTCATCAATGCCTACAACTTCGTCGACGGCATCGATGGGCTCGCGGCTTCCATGGCCCTGATTGCCCTCTCGGCAGGCGCGATTGCGACCGGATTGACGGCGCCCACGGCGGCCATCGCGGCGATGGCTTGCGGGGCGATCCTCGGGTTCCTGCCGTTCAATTTTCCGAGTCACCGCAACCATCGTCTGCGCGCGTTCATGGGTGATGCCGGCAGCACGCTGCTGGGGTTCAGTGTCGTGTGGTTCACGATCACGATCTCCCAGGGCGAGGCCCGCTCGCTGTCGCCGGTTGCGGCGCTGTGGTTTGCGCTGATGCCGCTCGCGGATTTCTTCAGCTGCTTCGTGCGCCGAATCGCCAGGGGAAAGCTGCCGTTGCGCCCCGGTCGCGAGCATTTTCATCACATGTTGATGCGCGCGGGCCTCAGCGGGCGACAGGTGCTCGGCGTGCTCGTGGGCTGCGGCGTGTTCTACGCGGCGGTCGGCCTCATCGGCGTGGGCCTCGAGCTTCCGGACTGGGCTCTGTTCGGGCCGTGGATTACGCTGCTCGCCGTGCAGTACTTCATCATCAAGCGGCTGGCAGTGCTGCTCAGGCACCGTCGATGGAAGGCCGCGGCGGTCGTTGTCGCGTTTCCGGCGAGGGCGGCGGACGCCCCTCCCGAGCTGCGGCGGATTGACGGGCCGCCGCCGGAACCTGACCGCGAGGCCGCGTAACACTCACGAGGCGCTACGGATCGCCGCGGGCAGGCGTTCCACCAGAAGTCGACGACAGCTCGAACTGCCGTCGGCGCGAGAGAGTTCTCCTCGATGCACGGATTTCAGCTCGACCGGGAGCGTGGCGTAAAGGCGGAGCGCCCGCGCCGCGCTGGAACAAGTCGCGGCGTTGACGTACGACTGGACGGCCGACATCCGTGTCTTGTCATAGCCTGCGGTTCAGCAAAAGGTAGCTACCGTCGGGCCGGCAGACGCCTCCGAAATCCAGCCTGATCACCCAGAAAAGGAAAGGCCCCTCGCGGGGCCTTTTCATGCCTCGGAAACGATTTCGGATGCGGTCAGTTCAGTCTTCCATCAGGAAACTGCGCAGCTGCTCGCTGCGGCTCGGGTGGCGGAGCTTGCGCAGCGCCTTGGCCTCGATCTGCCGGATGCGCTCGCGCGTCACGTCGAACTGCTTGCCGACTTCCTCGAGGGTGTGGTCGGTGTTCATGTCGATGCCGAAACGCATGCGCAACACCTTCGCCTCGCGCGGCGTGAGCTGCGAGAGCACCGAATGCGTCGTCTCGCGCAGCGACTCGCTCGTCGCCTGGTCGATCGGCGAGGCGACCGAGGTATCCTCGATGAAATCCCCGAGATGCGAATCCTCGTCATCCCCGATCGGGGTCTCCATCGAGATCGGCTCTTTCGCGATCTTGAGGACCTTGCGCACCTTGTCCTCGGGCATCTCCATGCGCACGGCGAGCTCCTCCGGCGTCGGCTCGCGCCCCATCTCCTGCAGCATCTGCCGGGAGATGCGGTTCAGCTTGTTGATCGTCTCGATCATGTGCACCGGGATGCGGATGGTGCGCGCCTGGTCGGCGATCGAGCGCGTGATCGCCTGGCGGATCCACCAGGTCGCGTAGGTCGAGAACTTGTAGCCGCGGCGGTATTCGAACTTGTCGACCGCCTTCATCAGGCCGATGTTGCCTTCCTGGATCAGGTCGAGGAACTGCAGGCCCCGATTGGTGTATTTCTTCGCGATCGAAATCACCAGCCGCAGGTTCGCCTCGACCATTTCCTTCTTCGCGCGGCGCGCCTTGGCCTCACCGATCGACACGTCGCGGTTGATCTCCTTGACGTCGTTGATCGAGAGCCGGAACACGCTCTCGAGGCTCTCGAGCTTCTTCTGCCGCCGCTCGATCTCTTCCTTGTACTTGCCGAGCGCGGCCGAGTATTTCTTGCCGGCGCGCACGTGCCGCTGGAGCCAGCGCAGGTTCGTCTCGTTCTTCGGGAACGTCGTGATGAATTCCCTGCGCGGCATGCCGGCATCGCGCACGGCGACACTCATGATTTCCTTCTCGAGCTGGCGGATCTCGCTCACGTGCGAGCGCAGGTTCCCCATCAACGCCTCGAACATGCGCGGGCTCAGCTTCAGCTCCATGAACTGGCCGGCGAGGCGCTTGCGGATCTTGAGCGTCTTCGGCTCTTTCGCGCCGAGCTTCTGGATGGCGGCCTGCGCCTGGATGTGGAGCTTGGCGATCGCCGCGAAACGCTTGCCGGCCTCGACCGGATCCGGGCCGGTGTCGACGGCTTCCTCTTCCTCTTCGTCCTTCTCGCCGTCTTCCTCTTCGCCGTCCTCTTTCTCGGCAGCGGCGGCCAGGTCGATCTTGGTCGGGTTCTGCGGCTGCGCGATCACATCCGGCGCATTCGGGTCGATGAAACCGACGATGATGTCGACGAGGCGCCCCTGGCCCGCCTTCACCGGCTCGTAAGTGCGCAACAGGAAATCGTAGGTCGAGGGATACATCGAGATCGCGCTGCGTACCGCGTCGAGGCCTTCCTCGATGCGCTTGGCGATGCGGATTTCCCCCTCGCGCGTCAGCAGTTCGACCGTGCCCATCTCGCGCATGTACATGCGCACCGGGTCGGTGGTGCGTCCGAGTTCCGCATCGAGTGCCGCGAGTGCGGCGGCCGCTTCCTCGATCGCCTCCTCGTCCGTCGGCGCCGAGGGCTCGGCGGCGAGCAGCGCCTCGCTGTCCGGTGCCTTCTCGTACACCGGAATGCCCATATCGTTGATCGTGTTGACGATCTCTTCGATCTGCTCCGGATCGACGATCTCGGAAGGCAGGTGATCGTTCACCTGTGAATACGTGAGGTATCCCTGCTCCTTGCCGCGCGCGATGAGGAGCTTCAGCTGGGACTGGCGCTCCTCGGGCAGCACGGGGCCGCGGCGCTCGACGTTGGTGAGTTTCTTGCCATCGGGAATCACGGCCTTGCCTGCTCCGCGCGCCGCCTTCAGCTTGCCGACTCCGCCCTTGACGACGGGCAGCTCGTCAGTGACTGTCGGCCGGATCGGCGTGCGCGCGAGCGCCTTCACCTCGACACCCCTGC
>JBAVOB010000005.1:0-1537 GCA_049691655.1 Steroidobacteraceae bacterium
GCCTGATGGCGGGTTATTACCTGAACGAACTGTTGCTGAAGCTGACCACTCGCCACGACCCGGCGGCGGACCTGTACGACGACTACGACCAGGCCATCGCGCTGCTCAAGTCGCGCGCGGCGCTCGAGGCGACCTTGCGCGTGTTCGAGAAGCGTCTGCTCGATCATCTGGGCTACGGTGTCAACCTGCGCGAGGAGGCGGCGAACGGCCGCCCGGTCCGCGCCGCGGCGTACTATTATTTCCGTCCGACGCAGGGGCTCACGCCGACGGTCGCCGATGCCGTCGGAGCCTACGCGGGCCGCTCGCTCCTCAGCCTCGCGGCCGAGCGGCTCGACGACGAACGCGCGCTGGACGACGCGCGGCGGCTCCTGCGATCCATGCTCGAGCATTGCCTGGAGGGGCGGGAACTCGCGACACGCGTCGTCGCCCGATCGATGCTGCGCAGGAAGGAGCGCGGAGCTTCATGACCAACCCAATCGCACTGGGAGTGAACATCGACCACGTCGCGACCGTGCGGCAGGCGCGGCGTGCGCGCTATCCGGATCCGGTGCACGCGGCGCTGCTCGCCGAGCAGGCGGGCGCCGACAGCATTACGGTGCACCTGCGCGAGGACCGGCGGCACATCCAGGACGCGGACGTGACGGCGCTGCGGGACCGCTTGCAGACGCGCATGAACCTCGAGATGGCCGTCACCGACGAGATGCTCGCTTTCGCGCGCAGCGTGCGGCCTGCGGACTGCTGCCTGGTCCCGGAGCGGCGCGCGGAGGTGACCACGGAAGGCGGCCTCGATGCCGCCGCGCAAGTGCAGCGCCTGCGCGAGGCCTGCGCACTGCTCGCCGCGGTGAACATTCGCGCAGCGCTGTTCATCGACCCCGATTCGCGGCAGGTCGAGGCCGCGCGCGAGTCGGGTGCGCCGGCGATCGAACTGCACACCGGTGCCTACGCGGATGCCGCGGGAGGCGAGCAGGCGCGCGAACTCGAACGGCTGCGCCGGGCCGCGCGGCTTGGCGCGAGCCTCGGACTCGAGATTCACGCCGGCCACGGCCTGCATTACCGCAATGTCGAGGCAGTGGCGGCAATCCCGGAAATCATCGAGCTCAACATCGGGCACGCCATCATCGCGCGCGCGATTTTCGACGGGCTCGAGTCCGCGGTGCGCGAGATGAAGCGGCTCCTGCTCGCGGCTCGCCGATGATTTTCGGCATCGGAATCGATGTGCTCGAGGCGGCCCGCATCGCCAGGTCCCGCGCGCGCTTCGGCGAGCGCCTGGTCGCGCACCTGCTGCTGCCCGAGGAACGTGTGCAGTTTGCGCACACGCAACGGCCCGACCGCTATCTCGCGATGCGCTTCGCGGCGAAGGAAGCGATCGTCAAGGCGATGGGCACGGGCTTCGCGCACGGCATGTGGATCCGCGATTGCGGCGTCGTGCAGAACGCCTGGGGAAAACCGCATATCATCTGGTCGGCGCGCGGCGATCGGATGCGCCGTGAGCTCGGGATCGGCGCCGGGCACATCACGCTCAGCGATGAGGCGGGGC
>JBAVOB010000006.1:0-5039 GCA_049691655.1 Steroidobacteraceae bacterium
CCGGCTGACTCAGCGCAGAAACGTTTCTGTACATCATCGAAGCGTTGACGATGCGATTGATGGCAGAGCGGGAGCGACGGCCGCCTCCGCCCCTACGGGGCCGTTTGGTTGCGATCAGCGCTCGAGCCGGGCGAATGCAAAGCGGCGTCCCTGCCCGAGCTTGAAAGCCATGTGGATCCAGCACATGGCGAGGGGCTCGAGGTAACGCGCGGCCCGCAGTTCCCCGAAGTCGACGGCGTCGAAGCCGATGAGGCTCGCGAGCCTGATGACACGCGCTCGCGCGTCCGCATCATCGCCGCACACCGGCATCAAGACTTTTCCGCCGGGGTACCGGCTGTCCGCCATGTTTTCCGCACCGGTCGTGTTGAACGCTTTGACGACGCGCGCCCTGTTGGCCGCCCGGGCGATTTCCTCGGCGCCGGAGGCGGTCGTTCCAACCACCAGTCCTGCGAGGCCCGGTGCCAGCGGGTTGGTTGCGTCCACCAGGATCTTGTTGCCCCAGTCCGGCACCGATCGAGCCACGCCATCGGCCGCTGCGTACGGGACGGCCAGAATGACGAGGTCGCTGGTTGAGATCGCAGCGCCGGGCGTCGCGAGAGTGGCGGAGCCGCCGAGCCTGGCCACTGCGTCACGATACTTGGCCGGGTCGGGCACGCCGAGGCAGACCTGCTCGCCCCGTTTGGTCAACGCCTGCGCCAGGGCCATGCCGACATTGCCGGCACCGATGATCGACATGCTCATGGTGTTCTCGTGCTCATGGCGTCGCCGGCGTGCGGTTCTCCCAGCGCTGCGGGACTTTGCGTATGCGCGAGGTGTCGTAGCCCTGTGTTGCGACGAATCGCAACATGCTCTCGTAGTCCGACTCGGGGATCTGCGGCGCACGTGCCATGATCCACAGGTAGTCACGCTTCTCGCGGCCGATCACGCACTGGCTGTAATCCGGGGCGAGATAGGTAATCCGGTAGTCGGCTTTCACCGGCCAGACGAATCGCATGCCCCAGACTGCGTTCGACGCGCGGTCGACCACGAAGCCGCGCGGAGTGTGGCGCTGCAGCTTGCCATCGAACCCTCCTTTGCGAAACGTAAACGTGGTTTCGATCGTGCCATCGGCGGCGAGCCGGTACGACTCGACCGCGTTGTGCGCTCCCTTTTCGATGAACGTCGGAATGCTGGCAATGACGTACCAGTCGCCCATGAAGCGCGCCAGGTCGACCCGGTCCGCGAGGGCAAGTGCCGGACGCGGCAGCGTCTGGCAACCGGACAGCAGGAGCGCGGCGAGGAGCAGCGGGCGAATCATGGAACTCCCGAGCATCAGATCAGTTCGTAGCGCAGTCGGCGAGTGCCAGCGGCCGGGGCTTCGAGTGCCACCCAGCGTCCGCCTGAGTACCAGATGTCGACCTGCAGGCCCGGGCCGCTGATGCGGTACCGTTGTGCGGCCACCGGGAGCTTGCGCACCGCGATCGTCTCATCGCCTTGCGGGGTCACCGTCACCGGCACCAGCTCGCCGGTCTGGGCGTTCAACAACCGTCGCGCTTCCAGGATCCGCGGGTTCCAGTACGCGAAGCTCATCACGCAGCCGCCGTGCTCGGCACGTCCTGCCGGGCGATCGACTACGAGCCGCCCGCCGCTCTCGGTGGCGTTCACCGCCTGGCGCTCGCCGTTGGTCTCGGTGCGCGAGACCAGGGATTGCAGGCAGTCGCCATCCCAGCGTTCGTCCGCAACGTGCTTGTAGCGGTACGCGCTGAACAGCAGCACGCGCACATCGAACCGCGCCTCGCTCCGCAGCTCGTGCTCCCCACCAGCGCTGCGCAGCGTGAACTGGTGCCGCCCGATCTCGCGGTCATCGAGCAGCACGCGGAAATTCCAGACGTTCACGTCGGCATGCGCGACCGGCAATGCCGTGGCGAGCAGCAGGGTGGCGAGCAGCGATTTCATCGGGCACTCCGTGTGGGTCCGGGAAAAAATGCGTTGGTGCGTGCGACATACTCGCGGTACCCGGGTCGGCGCTCGCCGATATCCTTCTCGAGCAGTGCGACGCCCGAGACCTTCAGCAGGAGCACCGTGATCAGGAGCGGCGCGAACACCGTCCACCAGCCGCCGGCGGCGAGCGCGATCGCGTAGAGGCCCCACCACACGCAGAATTCGCCGAAATAGTTCGGATGCCGCGTGTAGCGCCACACGCCGCCATCCATCACACGGCCGGCATTGGCGGGATCTGCCTTGAAGCGCGCCAGCTGCGCATCGGCGAGGGTTTCGAAGACGATGCCGAACGCCGCGAGTGCCGCGCCCCCGAAATCCAGTGCGCCGAGCGGGGCGGCCGAGCCGATCGCGGCGGCGATCGGGGCCGCGATGACCCACGCGAGAGCCGCTTGCAGCGCAAATACACGGTAGATGCTTGTCCAGGCGAAACCGGGCCCGTTGCGTTCCCGGATCGCGCGGTAACGGTGATCTTCCGGCGCATTCCAGTTGCGCGCGGCGAGGTAGGCGGCGAGCCGCAGCGACCAGGTAGCGGTGAGCAACAGTACCAGCAAGGCACGCCCCGCGATCGGCGCATGTGCGGCCGCATAGATCGCGGCGGCCAAAAGAAAGAACAGGGACCAGAAAATGTCGACGAGGCCGACGTTGCGCCTGGCCGTCGCGATCGCCCACGCAATCAGCGCCAGGAGGAGCATCGCTGGCAGTGCGGTCAGCCAGAAATGGAGAGCATTCACATGGGCACCCGATATTTGACAGAGGGAGTCCGCCGGCCGATCGTCGATTGGGCGTCCGGGCTCACTGTGCGGATTCTCCGGCATCCAGCATCGCCTTGATGAGACGCACGCCATCCTCGAGTTCGGTGCCGACGGCGACCGCGCCGGCGGCGGCGATCGCCTGCCGGTGACGTAGCGCGCTTGCGCCGCCGACGAAGACCGGCCGCTCCACCTGGCGGACCAGACTCGGCAGTTCTGCTTTGAGCAGTTCGGGGGCAGGCTCGACCGAGCAGGAGATCACTATCGCGTCGCTCCCCGAGCGACGCAGCGCGATTGCCACGTCATCGACTGGCGTATCGGCACCCAGCAGCAGGGTTCGCATCCCGGCAGCCTGCGACTCCAGCGCGAACAATAACAGCCCGATCTCGTGCTGTTCTCCAGGCGCGCAGGCCAACACGAGTCGCGGCCCTTCGGCATAGCGCGTGCTGTGCTGCAGACGAGCCCCGAGCTTGCTGCGCAAGTACGTGGCGAAGAAGTGTTCCTCCGCGATCGCTCCGGGGAGCCTGGTCCAGCGTTCCCCGAGGCGCACGAGGAGGGGGCCGATCAGCTGCTTGGTGACGTTCTCGATGGCGTGGAGCGACAGCGCCTCGTCGTAGACCCGGTCAAGCTCCAGCTCGTCGAAACGCGCGACTGCGGTCGCCATCCGGTCGAGGAATTCGCGCCAGGGACCGCGAGTCTCGGTCGCGCCGAGCAGCTCGGCCTCGACGACCTCGCGCACGCGGCCGATCGGCACCCCCCGTTCCACGAGGGCGAGCACGCGGCGAATCAGCTCAACGTGCTGGTGCGTATAGAGCCGGTGTCCCTTCGGCGTGCGCAATGGCCGGATGAATCCGTAGCGACGCTCCCAGGCGCGCAGAGTGATCGGGTTCACTCCAGTCAGGGCGGAGATGATGCCGATCGGGAGCTGCTCCAGGGTCTCGCTGGGCATAGGTTGGCCTGGGTGCGACATTTAGGTTATACAATCATTGTACAAGATCATTATTTCAGGTCAATTCTTTAATTCTGATCTATACATTACACAAAACGCTTCGATTTGGCAGCGCGCCGGGTATCCTCGGACCCCCGGGGCGGCGCTAATGAGCCGGCTAAACTTGCGCGCCTTGCCTGGCGTGCGTGCCGATCGACCCTGCGAAGAGGCTCACCGATGACCCGAAACCTGCCGCGCCGCAACCCTGGCGCGACGCGCGATGGCGGCCCCGAACGCGACATGCGGGAAGCCGTGCGCGAGCCGCCCGTCACCGACATCGATTTTATGCGCCTTGCACTCGCGCTGGCCCGCGGGGCCGAGGCGCAGGACGAGGTGCCGGTCGGCGCGGTGCTGGTCAAGGACGGGCACGTGATCGGCGAGGGCGCGAACCGCCCGATGGCCGCCTGCGATCCGACCGCCCACGCGGAGATCGAGGCGCTGCGCTCGGCCGCGCGTGCCGCGGGGAGCTATCGGCTCGGCGACACCACGCTCTATGTCACGCTCGAGCCCTGCGTCATGTGTGCCGCGGCGATCGTGCACGCTCGCGTCCGGCGCGTCGTGTTCGGTGCGTGGGATCCAAAGGCCGGTGCCGCCGGCAGCGTCGCAAGTGTCTTCACGATGCCGGCACTTAATCATCGGGTCGATGTTTTCGGCGGCGTCCTCGACCAGGAATGCGGCGCGTTGCTGACGGAATTCTTCGAGCGACGCCGATGACGCAACGGCTTGCAAGCGTGTGCGTCTATTGCGGTTCGAGCGCCGGTCACCGCGCGGTGTTCGCGGAGCAGGCGCGGATGCTCGGCCGCGCCATTGCTTATCGGCGCCTGCGGCTTGTCTATGGCGGCGGCGGCGTCGGGCTGATGGGCGAGCTCGCGCGGGCTGCGCTCGACGCCGGCGGCGAGGTGATCGGCGTCATTCCGGAGAGCCTGATGCGACGCGAGCTCGCGTACGGCGGCGTGACCCAGCTCGTGGTCACGGGCTCGATGCACGAGCGCAAGGCGAGGATGGTGGGGCTCGCCGATGCTTTTCTCGCCATTCCCGGCGGCATTGGTACGCTCGATGAGCTGTTCGAAATCTGGACCTGGGCCAATCTCGGCATACATTCGAAACCATTCGGCATGCTGAATGTCGCGGGATACTTCGATCCGCTGCTCGCGTTCCTGGACCGCTCTGTCGAGGAAGGCTATCTCGCGGCCGAAGTGCGGGCGCTGCTCCATCTCGCCACATCGGCGGACGAGCTGCTCGACCAGCTGGCAACGGCGGCGCAGCAGCGTCCGCGGTTCTCGCCCCCGCCGGATCTGGTACGCAGCTGACCCGTGCAGAGG
>JBAVOB010000007.1:0-15555 GCA_049691655.1 Steroidobacteraceae bacterium
ACCTTCTGCGCTTCCGCCAGACTCCGCGCATGCTGCTCGAGGCGTTCGCTGCTGAAGAGCTCCTCGCGGATGATGGCGTCGCTGGTCCAGGGCGAGGGAGGCGCCTTGAAGTGCGACATTGGAGGCAAGAGTGATATCACCGGCGCCTCTGCCGAATGGCGCTACGGCGCTTCGCGATGTGGGGAGCGGACAAGACCGCACTATACGCGAACCGCTGGCAGCCGCGCTCCTCGCCCCGCTCCCGCGGGCGCTCGGCACGACTGTTGTCATCGACGAGCGATTCGGTACGATGCGCGGGATATATTTTTCAGGAGAACGAGTCATGGCCATGGTTCGAAAAGCGGATGCGGTCTGGAACGGTTCGGTGCGCGAAGGCTCGGGGCGCATCTCGCTTGGGAGCGGCGCCTTCGCCGGCCCGTATTCATTCAAGTCCCGCACCGAAGGCGGGAAAGATACCAACCCGGAGGAATTGATTGGCGCCGCGCACGCGGGCTGTTTCTCGATGGCGTTGTCTGCGGCACTCGGTACAGCGGGCTTCACGCCGACCGAAATCAACACCACGGCCGCGGTGACTTTGGTCCAGGAAGGCGGCGGACTAACGATCGCCCGCAGCGACCTGTCGACGCGAGCCAAAGTTCCCGGCATCGACGCCGCAAAGTTCGCCGGCATTGCAGACACGGCCAAGAAGACCTGTCCCGTCTCCCGGGCATTGGCCGGCGTGGCGACGATCACGCTGGACGCGGCGCTCGTTTGACGCGGGCGTTGCCGCTGCCTGGGTTGACAATAACCGGCTATGGATGGAGAAATCTCGGCGGAACAAGGGTCTTTCGCTGAGTAGCAGTTGAGCCGCGGCGTTCAGCGCTCAGTCAGGCGTTGTGTTGGATAGTGGCAGCGCAAAGGGACGACTCGCGTCCCGCTCGAGGAGACTTCGATGCAGCGCCTGGTTACTACCGCATTACTCGTGTCACTGATGGCGGGTTCGGTTTCAATGGCCGCGCCGCGCGCGGAGGTCGATGCGGGGGACGAGAACCAGCCGAGCCACTGGAAGCGCGGCAGCGAGCCGGAGCGCCGGGAAAGCGGCAATGTCCCGGGCAACGGTCCCGACCGCAGTGATCGAAGCGAGCCGCGCGAACCACGCGAACCGCAAGCCCATGACCGTCCCGCCGGGCAGCCCGGTCAGCCGGTTCGGCCACGTGAGCCGCGCGAGCCGGTTCAGCCAGTTCAGCCTGCTCAGCCGGTTCGGCCGTCGATCGGCCCGCCGGTCGAGCGCCCGCGGTGGCGTGGGAATCAACGACCGGTCGACGATCCCAGGCTGGTCCCCGATCGCGGCGACCGCAATGACGCACGCGATCCGCGGCCGGACATGAACCGGGATCATGACCAGCGCACTTGGAATCGTGACCAGCGCGCTTGGGATCGGGACGGGCACGACCGAAACTGGAATCGCGATCGCAGCTGGGACCGAAACTACTGGCGCGACGATCGCGGACGTCAGTGGCCGCATGAGCGGAACTGGTACGACCGCTATCGGTTCGATCACTTCCACTTCTATGGCGGGCGGTATGTCGCGCGGCAGCGGTTTTTCCTAGGCTATTACTACCTGCCGTTTGCCTACGTGCCGCGAGTCTGGGTGATTGGAGATTGGCTGCCCGCTGCCTTCTTCTACGACGGTCGCTATTTCGTCGACGATTACTGGCGGTTCGATCTCTACGATCCGCCGTACCGGTGCCGATGGCTCCGCGTGCGTGGTGATGCGCTGCTGGTCGACATAGGGACGGGCGAGGTGCTCGACGTGGTATACGATCTCTACTGGTAACTCCCCGTCGCCAAAAGTGGGCGCTGCGAATGACCGACATCCAGGCGCCCGGCGCCCATCTCGACGCCACCCAGTACCAGACCGCAGCGATCACCAAATACGAGGCGGTCTACGGCCGGAATTTCGTCAGCCCCGGAGGCGCTGACAGCGCTCGGGCGTGCATCACCCGCCTGGGACTCAAGCCCGGCATGCGGGTGCTGGACGTCGGCTGCGGGCTGGGCGGCTCAGCGTTCCTCATGGCGCGCGAGCACGGCGTCTCGGTGCATGGGATCGACGTCTCGGCCAACATGGTGGCGAGCGCACGGGAGCGCCTGCGGGCGGAAGCGTTGGCCGCGCAGGTGACGCTCGAACAGGTGGATGTGACGTCGCTCGCCGCCACGCCCTGCTACCACGTGATTTACAGCCGCGACGTGTTCCTGCACATCCACGACAAGCCGCGCCTGATGGCGCTGCTCCATGGCCTGCTGCTTCCCGGCGGCCTGCTGTTCTTCACCGATTACGCGCGCGGCGAGGGCCCGCTCAGCGCTGAGTTTGCTGCTTACATCGCGCAGCGCGAGTACGATCTGCGCACGGTGCGCGACTACCGCGAGCTGCTCGAGCAGGCGGGCTTCCTGCAAGTCGTGGCGGAGGACCGCACGGCGGAGTTCGTGTCCATCCTGCAGGCCGAGCTCGCGCGCATTGCCGACGACGCGGCGCATGTCGACATCCGCCGCTCCTGGCTCGAGAAGATCGAGCGTGCCCGCCGCGGCGAGCAGGGCTGGACCTGGTGCGCGGGGCGAGTGGCTTGACGCGAGCTGCAGCCGACCGGTCGACCGGCGGAATTCAGGTCAGCGGCGCCACACCGAGATAGCGCGCCAGGGATCGAGCCGCTCACCGGACGTCGGCAGTGCATGGGGCATCCGCGCTCGGCCGGTATCACGACACGGCGGATTCGCCACGCTGACTGAGCGAATTCGCGCCGTTGCGCGGACTCGCCAGGTGTACCGCGATGCCGATCACGACCATGACCGGCACGACGAGCGCGCTCGTCGGCAGGTCCGTCACCGCCGAGAGCACGAGCCCCACGACGTAGCTTGCGACGGCGAGCGCGACGCCGAGCCAGAGCTGCCGGCCGGCGGGGTATCGGTAGGTCGCGATCGCCGGGACGATGAGACTCGTAAAGACGAGATAGACGCCGACGAGCTGCACCGAGACGGTCACGACCACAGCGAACAGCGTGTAGAAGCCGATCCGGCCGAGGCGCTCCGCCACGGTAAACCAGAGCGCGAGGAACACCGCCGTGACGATCGCTGCTCGCCACAGCTGCGCGGGCGTGACCCACAGGATCTGCCCCGCCAGCAGGTCCTTCAGGTCCTCGCCCCCATGCGGATCGTTCGCGAGCAGCAGGATCTGCACGGTCGAGGCGACCACGAACATCACGCCGATCAGCGCCTCCTGCACTTCCGGGCGCTTGCGCTCGGTCCACGTGAGGATGAGCGCGCCGCCGAGCGCCGCGGAAACGGCCGCGATCTGCGTCATCCAGCCCTGCAGTTCGAGGCCAAGGGTGTGCGCCGTCACGACGCCGACGCCTGCCACCTGCGCGATGGCGAGATCGATGAACACGATGCCACGGCGCAGCACCTGCTGTCCGAGTGGCACGTGCGAGAGCGACACGAGCACGCCGGCGACGAGCGCCGCCCAGAGGATGCTGAAGTTCGAAGTGAGCGAATCGAGGAATGCGTTCATTTCACGGCCAACAATGTCTTGAGGGTGTCGTCGAACAGTCCGAACAGATCTTTCGCCGCCTCGCTCCCGCCGACGGAATACGGCAGGACGGCGATGGGAGCATGGATCCGGCCCGCGAGCCACTCGGCCGCGCGCCCGTCGTTGTAGGCATTGCGCAGGATCATCTTCGGAGGATCCGCGCCGAGCTTCGTCACGAGGCTCGCGAGATAGCCCGAACTCGGCGGCACGCCGGGCTTTGGCTCGATAGCCGCCACCTCGCGAAGCCCCAGCCAGTGCATGAGATAGACCTGGTCGCGGTGGATCACGACAACCGGCACGCCCTTGAGCGGCGCGGCCTGCGTCTCCCAGCGCGCAACCGCAGCCTGCCACCGCGCCTGGAAATCCGCGCCGCGCGCCTCGTAGAACGCGGCGTTCGCGGCATCGATCGCCTTGAGCCGCGCGGTGAGCGCCTTGGCGACGAGGCCCACATTGCGCGCATCGAGATGCGCGTGCGGATTGCCGAGCGGATGCACGTCGCCCATCGAGCGATCGACTCCGCTCGGCACTTCGAGGAGCCGCAGCTGCTTGTCGGCTTCGAAATACCCGGGATTGCCGGGCTGAATCCGGCTGTTCCCCGACTCCTGCAGCAGCACCGGGAGCCAGCCGACCTCGAGCTCCGCGCCCGCCGCGACTACGAGATCCGCATTGCGCGCGCGCGCGACGAGGCTCGGCTTCGCTTCCACGCGATGCACGTCCTGGAAGGCCGTGGTCGCGGTGTACACGCTCACCTTGTCGCCGCCCAGCTCGATCGTGAGCGCGCCCCACTCGGGCGTCGTGGCCAGCACGCGCACGGCGGCCTCGGCGACGGGCGAACCGAGCAGGATGGCGGCGAGCAGCGCGCCGGAGAATCGCTTCAGCATGAGTGTGCGCCTCGCGGAATCAGTACTTGTGAGCACCGTGCGCTCCCAGGCTATAGAGATATTGCAGGAAGAACTGGCTGTCGTGCCCGCTGTCGCGCGCGTCGTCCCACGCGTACTGCGCCCGCAGGCGCGAGAACTCACTCGGACTGAAATCGAGCATCAACGTGGCGCGTGAGGGCGTGGCGGCAATGAGATCGGGAAAATCCGCGCTCGGCAGTCGAGCGCTCGTGACGAGATCGATGCGCGGGCTGCCGGAATCGAGGTAGTCGTAGCGCAGCCCGGCGCGCCAGCGCGGCCGAAACTGATAGATAGCCTGCAGGTAGGCGCCCCATTGGCTCGATTGATAGCCGCCGATCAGCGCAGGACCGTTGGCGTCGAATGTGAGCGCGCCGCTCTCGGTGCGCCGCAGGTATTCGCCCTGGATCTTGAGATACCGCTGCGTGGGATTGCCGTGGGGCGACCACTTGTACACGAAGTCGGCGACCCAGAGGCGCGAGGTGCCGGTGAAGCTGTCAGCCACGGGCGCATCGAGCGCATCCACCGAATCGAAGCGCCGATCCTGCGCCTGCTGCCTGAGATAGGAGAGCCCGGCGCGCCAGCTCCCCGAATCGCCGATATCGTTGCCCGCATGGGCAAACGCCACGAAACCGTTCAGGCCGTTCACGTCGCGGCGCGTGCCGGGAAAGCGCTCGCCGCTCCCGGACTCGAGCCCGAACTCGAGATAGAGATCGGTCGGTGCGAGCCATTTTAGCTGCACGCCGTTCTGCGCGTACTGGCCGCCGAGAAAAACCTGGTATACGAGCGGCTGGTCGACGAAATCCCAGGCGTGGGCATGCACTTCGTTGACGTAACCAAGGCTCGAGAAAAATCGCCCGCCCTTCAGCGTGATGCCCTTCTGCAGCCCAGTGGTCCGGAAGAATGCCTCCTCGACGGAGATTTCATTGTTGCCGGTGACCGCGGCGGTGAGGTTGCCGAAGAAGTACGGATCGACGTTCGCCGTCAGCGTCAGCTCCGACTCCCCGAGGCTGAAGCCGCGCTCCCCGGGACCCAACTCACCGCCGCTCGGTATGAAACCGGCGACTCGATAGTTAGATGGATCCTGCCCGAGATTCGCGTACGTGCCGGCGAGGATGACAGACATGGCCGGATTGAACGCCGTCAACGGATTGGACCCACCGCCGCTCGTTGACGCTGGCGCCGGCTCGGCGGGCGTCTCGGCCGCGGCCGTAGCGCTCGCGGCCTGGGATTCCAGCTGAACGATGCGCTGCTCGAGCGCCGCGAGCCTGGCGGCGTATTCGGCCTTCACCGCCTCGAGTTCACCCCGCAGGGCCGCGGCATCGTCGGCCCGGGCCGGAACACTTGCCATGCCAGCAGACAAGACCGTGGCGGTCAGAACCAAGGTGGCGGCTCTCATATCGCTGCAAGCTCCCGGCGGCGGCGCATCGCGGCCTCGAAGCCGCGTATTATGACTGACACGTCGCACCGGAGTTGCAAGGTGGCAGAAAGCTAGGGCGTCGGGTGATGGATGGTCGCAGCCGGAAGCGGGAATAGCGCCAACGCGGGCTTCTCAGGCATTATCGGCGCGTTAACGCTGCCCCAGGGAAGTCGGGTATAAAATGCCTGATGCGGGCGCAAAGACCGCAATTGGCGACCAAGAACTCACGGCCCGGACGGTACTAGGTGGGAGACAGCTGGGGCAGCCGTTCCGCGCAATGCACCCGATTGGCCTGGTCGTTTCAGGAGAACAAAATGAATGCTGATCATGCCGGAGTGGAAATCCCGCGCGGCAATTTCTCGCTGACCTGTGTGGTACCCGTCTACAACGAGGAACCCCATATACGCCGTCTTCTATGGGCGCTGCATCGCTGCATCAGCGAGATGACATCGCGGGTGGAAATCATCGTCATCGACGATGGCAGCACGGACCGCTCGCGGGAGGAGATTCTGCAGGCGGCCAAGACTCTTCCGATCCACTACCTCGCCTTCTCACGCAATTTTGGCAAGGAATTTGCGATCCAGGCGGGACTTGACGCGGCGCAGGGCGATTGCGTCATTATCCTCGACGGTGACTTCCAGCACCCGCTAGCGGCTCTGCCCGCAATGGTGTGCCGTTGGAAGGCCGGTGCCGATATGGTCTACGCCGTGCCCGCGAACCGCGGCCATGACTCACCTATCAAGCGACTCGCATCTCGCATTTACTATCGCTGGCTCGTGCCGCGCAGTGCGCTGCGGATACCCGCGAATGCGGGCGATTTTCGATTACTCGATCGCAAAGTCGTCGAAGCGCTGCGGGCTTTGCCGGAACGCAATCGGTATATGAAGGGCCTGTATGCCTAGGTCGGTTTCAAAGCGGAGCCGCTGAAGGTTGAGATCGGATCCAGGATGAGCGGGCGGACCAAGTTCGGGGCGCTGCGACTCGCGAGTCTTGGCTTGACGGGGATCACCGCGTTTTCCAATGCTCCGCTCCGAGCGGCGACTCTGATCGGCACGATCGTTGCAGCGATCGCGGCGCTGATGGGTTGCTGGTTTGTTTTCGAGAAGTTGGTCTTCGGTCAGCCCATTCCGGGATTTGCCACGCTTGCGACGTCTATATTTTTCTTCTCCGGGGTGCAGCTGCTGGCAATCGGAATTGTCGGTGAGTATGTCGGTCGGATATTCGATGAAGTGAAGAATCGCCCCCACTATCTGATCGGTGAAGTGGTGAGTCATCGTTCCATGCGGTCGGATCGGGAAGCCACGACCGCCCGTTCGCTTCGCGTATAAGGGGTGCCTTGCAAGAGATGCGATTGGAGTTGGTCGAAGTCGCGGCTGCGGCTGACCGCTACCGCGTCGCCGTTGCGCTGAAGTACTTAATAATCGGTCGCTCGGTCTGCGGCGCTCGGCAAGGCCTGCCGGCGTGACGGTGAGTGCGGGCGGTCGGCGTGTCGTCCTGTGTGCCGATGATTTCGGCTTGACCGAGGCCGCATCGATCTCGATCGCAGAGCTCGCCTCCATCGCTGCGATCAGCGCCGCAAGCTGCGTAGTGGATGCGCCGGGGTTCCCTCAGCATGTTGCGAAGCTCGCCCAGTGTCGCGCGAACGTCGCCATCGGACTGCACCTGAACCTGACCGCCGGCACCCGTGGACCGGTGCGCCGCCCTCTGGCGTCCTGGATTGCGCGCGCTTACAGCAGCGGCGTGCCGCCACGACGTGAATTGCGGGCGGAGATTGCGCGACAACTCGATGCGTTCGAGGACGCATTGAATTCTGCCCCGTGTTTCGTCGACGGTCACCAACACGTGCACCAACTGCCCCAGATACGCGATGCGCTGATGGATGAGATCGTCGGGCGCTACGGTACCAGCGTTATGGTGCGGTGTACGGCGTCGATGCGGCCGCGCGGCTTGAAGGCCCGGGTGATTGCGCGATTAGGCGGGACTGCGCTGCGTACGATGCTCGCCACGCAGCACATACCCAGTAATTCTGACTTCGCGGGCGTTTACAACTTTTCGACGGCACGACCGTTCTGCCCGCGTTTGATGGATTGGCTTCGCACGCTCCCCGACGGCGGTCTGGTCATGTGTCACCCCGAGCGGAACACCGTACCAAAGGCTCCGCGGACGGCCCGCGAAGCGGAGCATGACTTTCTCGCCTCGCGGTCCTGGAGTGAGTTGCGCCGGGCGCTGCACATCACGTTGATTCCGTTTCGTGCGGATGCCTATTCCAGCGTGCGACCGCAAGATTCTGAGCGTCGACTCCCACTGTCGAGGCGCTCATGACTGAAGTTTCGTCACGGATATCAGCGCGTGTCGAAGATCGCCGGTTGGTTCTGATCGTGGGCGCCTACCTGCTCGTTTATCTCGCACTCTGGGCGGTATTGCCGCTCTGGCTGCACATGCGGCCGCCGGATGACAACAATGAGCAGATCGAGTGGGCAGGTCACCCCGCGTGGGGTTACTCGAAGCATCCGCCGTTACCGAGCCTGTTGCTCTGGTTGTTCGCTCGCGTGTTCCCGAGCGGGATCGCCCTCACCTACGCGCTCGGCGCCCTCGATGTGACTGTGATGTTGATTGCGGCCCTGCTGTTGGCTCGCGAGACCCTCGATTCAGCGCGCGCCTGGATCGGCGTGCTGCTGATTACGTGCATCACCTTTTACACGCGTCGACTTCACTTCTATAACCACAACACGGCGTTGCTCGCGGCGTACGCCGTGTCGCTCGTCTGCCTGTGGCGCGCCGTGCGCACGGAGCGTTACGGCTGGTGGGCAGCTGTCGGGGTGTGCTGGGCAGCTGGTCTGCTGTCTAAGTACCAGATGATCGTCGGCATCACGAGCAATCTGTATTTCGTCTGGGTGTCCCGGTCGCGAGAGTCAAGACGCTGGCTGTGGGGAACTCTTCTCGCGGCCACGACGACCGCCGTGCTTCTGATCCCGCATGTCCTGTGGCTCGCCGCTCACAGCTTTGCGCCCATGAACTACGCGGCGAAGTACGTCGCCGCCGCGATCTCCCCGACAGCGCGACTTTCAAACATCGCACATTTCACCGCGAACCAGATCACGCGGGTTGCGCCCCTCGGTGTGATCCTGGGCGCGTTGTACTGGGCCCTTCGACGGCAAGACATCGACCCTCCCGGTGAAGCGCCAAACGACGCAGTCCCGCACGGTCGCGAAATGCTTGCGGTCCACGCCTGGGGCCCCCTCTTGATCATGGTGCTGCTGTCGCTGCTCTTCGGCGTCGACCTCGAGATGCACTGGGGTACGGCATTCCTGTGGGTGTTGCCGCTGTGGTTGCTCGCCACACCAGGGGGGCGGAAACTTGCAATACTCCGAGCTCGCACAATGCTCGGAGTCATCGCAATCGCCCAAGTGCTGATGATGGCGGAATTTGCGTTGATGGGTTGATTAGCTGCGCGTGTTCTCGCAAACCAGTCGCCGATCGGCGCGCCCAGCGTTCCATGCCTCGGTGTGCGATCCTGCAGGCCACCTGGCACCATCCGAGCAACGGTATTGAACTGGTCGCGTCAGGAACTGAGATGGAGCCGCACTGCTGTGGCCCGCATCTCGGTGCTACCGGTCTCGGGTCAGAGGATCCGCTCGGTCCGGGAACGCCCGAGCGAGTCGGCGAGCTGCAGGGCGATCTCAGACCGTTGATCCAGAGAGCGAGGCGCCGCGATGAATACACACGAAGTCCTCAATCAGAGCACGCCGTTCGAGGGCGTCAACCTGTTCGCCGCGAACCGCGCGCTGCAGGATGCGTTGCGTTTCAACCACGCCGCGTTCAACCGCGCGCGCTTCGAAGCGCTCGGCACCGAGGTCGGCTCGGCCGCGATGCAGGCACATGCGCGGCGCGCCAGCGTGCACACGCCGACCCTCAAGACCCACGACCGCTACGGCCATCGGCTCGATGAAGTCGAGTTCCACCCGAGCTACCACGCGCTGATGGAGTCGGCGCTGCGGCACGGCCTGCACGCGACGGCGTGGTCAGAGGGCGCGGGCGCACACATCGAGCGCGCTGCGGCGTTCATGCTGTTCACCGAACTCGAGCCATCGGTCCTCTGCCCGGTGTCGATGACCTACGCGGTGACGCCGGTGCTGCGCGCGAGCGCCGCGCTCTACGCGGACTGGGGCTCACGGCTCGCCAGTACCCGCTACGACGGCCGGTTCGTGCCGTTCACCCACAAGACCGCCGTCACGATGGGCATGGGCATGACGGAGAAGCAGGGAGGGTCCGATGTGCGCACGAACACGACGCGCGCCGAGCCCGACGGCACGGATGCGTGGGGCCGGCGCTTTCGCGTCACCGGCCATAAGTGGTTCCTGTCGGCGCCGATGTGCGACGCTTTCCTGATCCTCGCGCAGACCGGCGCGGGGCTCTCGTGCCTGTTTCTGTCGCGCTGGCGACCCGATGGATCGGTGAACGCGCTGCGCATCGAGCGTCTCAAGGACAAGCTCGGCAATTGCGCGAACGCGAGCTCCGAGGTCGAGTTCGAGGAAGCCGCCGCCTGGCTGGTTGGCGACGAAGGGCGCGGCGTGCCGCAGATCCTCGCGATGGGCGCGCTCACGCGGCTCGACTGCGCGCTCGGCACGGCGGGCCTGATGCGCCATGCCTTGTCGCTCGCGCTGCATCACACCTCTCAGCGCCGGGCGTTCGGCAAGCGCCTGATCGAGCAGCCCCTGATGAGAAACGTGCTGGGGGACCTCGCGCTCGAAAGCGAGGCTGCGACGGCCCTCGCGCTGCGGCTCGCGCGCGCGGTCGACCGGAGCGAAAACGGCCCGGATGCCGACGGACGCGAGGCGGTGATGCGCCGCGTGCTGACGCCGATCGCCAAGTTCTGGATCTGCAAGCGCGGCAGTCACTTCGCCCAGGAGGCGATGGAATGCCTCGGCGGCAACGGGTACGTGGAAGAACAGGGGCACGGCGTGATGGCGCGCATCTACCGCGAGATGCCGCTCAATTCGATCTGGGAAGGCGCCGGCAACATCATGGCACTCGACCTGCTGCGCTCGCTCCGCGGTGGCAAGACCGTGACCGACGCCCTGATGAGCGAGCTCGCGCCCGCGCGCGGCGCGGCGCCGGCTCTCGATGCGCTCGCGGCAACCCTCCCCGCTCGAGTCGATGCCGCGGTCAACGAGGCCGATGCACGCGCACTGGCGCGCGATGTCGCCCTCGCGGTGCAAGCCGCGCTGTTGCATCAGCACGCGCCGCCGGCCGTCTTTGACGCCTTCTGCGCCTCACGACTCGAGCGCGGCCTGAGCCTCGGAGTGTACGGGACGCTGGGCGCCAGCACCCCATTCGATGCGCTGATCGCACGTGCGATGCCCGGGTGAAACGCCGCCGTCGCGATTCCCGCGACGCTTCGCCATTCGGAACGCGCCTACCTAGACCACGCCCAGTCGCTCGCCGATTTGCGGCAGCCGCCTCCCGGGGCTCCGGTCCACGCGCGGCCCCTGATCACGCGGCCGGTTGCCGCGCCCGTGGCATGGCCGTCATTCAACGCGAGCTTGCCGTTGACGATGACGTAGCTCACTCCGGTACTGAGCTGGTGCGAATCCTTGAAGCTTGCATGATCCTGTATCGAGCTCGGGTCGAACACGACCACGTCGGCGAACGCACCCGACCGCAGCCGCCCCCGGTCCTTCAATGACAGATTGTCGGCAGGGAGCGAGGTCATCCTTCGCACCGCCTCCTCCGTCGTCAAGACGTGATCCCCGCGAACGTACCTGGCGAATACCCGGGCGAAGTTGCCGTAGGCGCGCGGGTGCGCGGCCGAAAGCAGGAACACTCCTTCCGGGGCGTCGCCCTGTTCATCCGATCCAAAGCTCACCCACGGCAGCGACATTTCGTGCCGCACGTTCGCCTCGCTCATCAGGAAGTACGCGACGCCTACTCGGGACCCATCCTCGATGACCAGGTCGATGGCGGCATCTTCCGGGGACACGCCCCTCGACTGGGCCACTTCCGCAAGCGTCTTGCCGGTCAGCGGCTTCAGCTTAGGGTCCTTGAAACTCAGGAAGAGCGTCCCCTCGGGTCCCGCCGCACCATAGAGATTTTCCCAGCTTGCCGGATGCGGATTGCGCATCTCGGCGATGACCTTGGCTCGAACGGCGGGGTCCTTGAGACGCCTGATCCAGGCCTCCAGGCCCCCATCCTGCACCCACGAGGGCATCGCCGCATCGAGTCCGGTCGCACCCGCCGTGTACGAATACATATCAGCGGTGATCCGCACGCCTGCTGCCCGCGCCTGCTCAATCGTGCCTATGACCTGGTCGATCTTGCCCCAGTTGTCTTTCCCGGCGACCTTCAGGTGGTAGATCTCGGCGGGTGCACCGCTCGCCCTGGCAATCTCGATCGTTTCCCGCAGCGCGGATTCAATGCGGTCGCCCTCGCTGCGCATGTGCGTGGTGAATATTCCGCCGCATGCAGCAGATTCCTCCGCGAGCGCGATCAGTTCCGGCGTCCTGGCGTAGGTTGCCGGCGCATAAATCAGCATCGTCGTCACGCCCAGGGCCCCCTGCTCCATGGCCTGGCGAACCAGTGCACGCATCTGCCCGAGCTCCCGCGCCGAAGGCTGCACGTCGCCCTCCCCAAGCACATAAGTCCTGACTGTCGGCGCGCCGACGAACGAGGCGACGTTAGGAGCGATGCCCTTCCGTTCGAGGCTTTCAAGGTACTCGCCGAGCGTGGTCCACGTGACCGGATACTTGATGTCACTTTCGCGCTCGACGATCAGCTTCTTCATCTTCGGGTTGAGCGGGCCCATCGAGAATTCGCCCAGCACCTCCAGGGTCACGCCCTGCGTCAGATCGCTCAGCGCGCGACCATCTGCCAGTAGCGACTCCTCCGGATGAGCCAGCATGTTGATGAACCCGGGCGCGATCGCCCGGCCCTGGACATCGATCTCCATGCGACCCATCAGCTTGCGATTCGGGCCCACGTAGGCGAGGCGGTCACCGTCGATTGCAACCGCGCCAAGGAAGGGCTTGCTGCCTGAACCGTCGTAGATCCATCCACCATGAAGCACCAGATCGTGAACGACGCGTTCCACATGTATCGCAGCCACCGCCAGCGACAACCGCGCTGCGAACGTGATCGTCGCGATGAGTGCGAGCCGCGACTTCGGTGTCATTTTTTCAGCTCCGCCAGATGCAGACGAATAGTTACAGTTTGGCGCAGCTTCACTGCTTCGCCAGGCTCGCGAGCCGGAGCAGCGCGGGACCCGCACACAATCGCTCCGCGCCGGAACGACGACCAGGGAGCGCGGGGCGTATCGCTGACTTACTTCTTCAGGTCCCGCCGCTTGCAGACCTCGTCCTGCACGACGACCCACTTGCCGTCCATCTGAAGTTCGCCGAGATGCTGCAGCTCAGCCTCCTGCCTGGTGAACGTGTCCCGGCCCGTAATCTTCTTGCCGCCCATCGATCCGTCGCCGAGCCAAACCATCTTCTCCCCTTCCCAACCGGACGAGCTCTGCATGGCCCAGCCTCCGGTGTTGTCGACCCAGAGCATCAGGAAGTCCTTGGCGGTGGTGTCGTACGTCATGTGCAGCATGCCCCTGAAGGGGCGCACGTTCTCCTTGGACGCCGCCTCATCGATGCGCCCCGAGAGCCACATGCCATCCAGGTCGCCGTGGATCTTCAGGTAAGTCGTCGACTTGTGCGCCGGTCCCAAGGGTCCCTCGGGGACATTCCCGTGGCAGACCCAAGATCCTTCATAACCCTTGAGCTGGGCCATCTCCATCGGCGGCCCCGGCGGCTGGGAGCCCTGAGCGAGGGCCGAATGAACCGCGGCAAGCATGGCGAGGCTGAGCAGGGCGAGCTTCGTCTGTGTCTTGGTCGACATTCTTCTCTCCTCTTGACGGGCTCAAAGGGTATCAGAGTCCGATGCCCGACGGAGGAGGTCAGCCGCGACGGCGGTGCGATTGTGGTCGACGCAACGATGGCCGCGCATACGGCTTTCCGGAAGTTCTTCCCAGCGCGAGAATCGTCACGCCGGGAGCGCCGGAAAACATCTTGCGCTTCACCGCCGGGCCAAAGAGGATCGGCGCTCTCGGTGCCACCGCCATTGCCACGGTGCAGCATTGCGCACGCAAAACTTCCGCGGCGACCTGGAACGGCAGCTGATGGCCGGACCTGGTCGGTCGGGGCTCGGAAACCCGATTTTCGATTACGGCGACCCACCCTCACCCCAAGCGGCCGGACGAGAGCGTCAGCCTTGCGGTCCCGGAGCTACTTCAGTAAATCGAATAACCACCGTCGACCGGCAGCGTGGCGCCCGTGATGAAGTCGGATCCGCGAGAGGCGAGAAAGACGGTCGCTCCAATGATCTCGTCGGCCTTTCCCCAGCGCTTGGCGGGCGTACGCGCGATGATTTCGTCATTCATCGGTGAGCTGCGCACTGCGGCAGTCATGTCCGTTTCTATCCAGCCCGGCGCGATCGCGTTAACTTGGATGTTGTGGGGCGCCAATTCAATGGCCAGCGACTTGGTGAGTTGAACGATGGCTCCCTTGGCCGCACTGTAGGAAGGCACGAGCCCCGAACCGAAGATGGAGTACATACTCGCGAGATTGATGATCTTGCCGCCGCTCTTGCGCTTGACCATTGACCTGGCAACCAGCTGCGACAGTAGAAACGAAGCGTTCAGATGGGTTTCGATTGTCTTATCCCAGATATCCGCGGTTTCGTTGAGGACCCCACCGGTCAGCGCAACGATCCCGGCATTGTTGACCAAAATGTCGACGCCGCCGAGAGTGCGCTCAACTTCGACCACCGCCGGAGCTAACGCGGCCCGATCCGTTACATCGAGGGGCAGCACCAGCGCGGGCTTGCCGATGGCCTGCAACTCCGCGCGTACCAATTGATTCTGTTCCGCATTGCGCGCTAGCACTGCCACGGATGCGCCAGCGCGCGCCAAACCCAAGGCCATGGCGCGGCCGATTCCTCGATTGCCACCGGTCACAACGGCGACCCGGCCACTCAGGTCAAAGAGCGAACTATTGTCAGCCATTGTCGCTCCCGGGCATTTGCGATGAGAACAAGATGTCGCGCCGCGTATTTCACGGGTGCAGCGAATTGCCGGATGAGACTACCGGAGATCGGTGTCGGTCGCCTGGAAGAATGTCACTCAACGATGTCCCGGTCTCAACTTGGCCAATCGTCGGCATCTTCCGACAACCGACTGGCATAGACGGTCCAATGGATAAAGGTGAGCCTGAGCGGTCGGTCGTGAATGGCCGCTAACGGGTCGAGCAACGCCCGCCCCGGATGCGCACTTGCGCGCCCGTGCCCCGCATTTCCGTGCCGGACAGCTGCGTCACGCCATGCTGCTCGGGGATGAGATTGGCGATGGCTGCGATATCCCTGACGAACTTGTCCATGTGTCCTACCTCGTGCCGCGCCGGCTGCTGAATGATCAGACCGGGGGGATTGGCGCGCCTATTGCACCAGGGCGTCGACCTGGGATTTTGCAACTGCAAGAACGGGTTAGCCCGCGCTCATCCCTTGAGCCACGCCCGTGCCAACTGATCGCGCGGCACGCGCTAAGATTCCGGGTGCCCGCGTTCCGCAAAACGCATACGAGGAGTTCCAATGCCCAAGCTTGTTCTGACCTACTTTGACTTCGATGGCGGGCGCGGCGAGGC
>JBAVOB010000008.1:0-3044 GCA_049691655.1 Steroidobacteraceae bacterium
CCCGCGCGCCGCCTCGCGCCCCGATTCACGCCCGCGGGTCGCCGCGTCCAGGATGACGTCGGCTGCGCGCCGTGCCCCCTCCCGTTTCAATTCGAGGTGAATACGCAGGAATTCGGCCTGCAGCGCTGCCGCGGCCGAGGGATCGCCGAGCTGGGCCTCGAGCGCCGCCCCGAGCGCAGCCGGCGTCACGGCTTGTTGAAAGAACTCGGGCACGACCTTGCGGCCCGCGAGCAGGTTTGGCTGCGCAAAGTGCGGCACTTTCACCAGGCCGAACCGCCGCAGGAGAAACGCCGTCGCGGCACCGAGGCGGTACGCCACCACCATCGGCCGCTTGGACAACAGTGTTTCCAGCGTCGCCGTGCCGGAGGCGACGATCGCCGCATCGCAGGCCGCGAGCACACGATGGGATTCGCCGTCGATCAGCTGGATGCGCACGGCGGGAGCGACTTCGCGGCACATCTTCGCGAACAGCTCGCGCGCCGCATTCGATGCCATCGGCGCGAGGAACGCGAGGTCGGGGTGGCGCGCAGCCAGCCAGGCAGCCGCTCCCGCAAAATCGCGGCCGAGCCGCGCGACCTCCCCGAGACGGCTGCCGGGCAGCAGCGCGATGAACCGAGCCTCCAGCGCCAGCCCGAGCGCGGCGCGCGCCGCAGCGCGGTCGGGCGCGAGCGGAATGAGATCGGCGAGCGGATGACCCACGAACTCTGCCGCGACGCCGTGATCGCGATAGAACGCGGTTTCGAACGGCAGCAGGCACAGCACCCGATCACAGGCCGCACCGATTCTACGCACTCGGCCCTGGCGCCAGGCCCACACCTGCGGGCTCACATACTGGACGGTCGGTATGCCGCGGCGCTTCAGCCGCCGCGCGAGCCCGAGGTTGAACTCGGGCGCGTCGATGCCGACGAAGACGTCCGCGCGCTCTGCGAAGAAGCGCCGCTCTAGGCTGCCCCGCAGCCGCACCAGGCGTGGCAGGTGCCGCAACACCTCGGTGATCCCCATGACCGCGAGCTCCTCGGATGACGCCCACGCTTCGAGCCCGCAGTCCGCCATGCGCGAACCGCCGACCCCGAAACAGCGCGCCTGCGGCGCCCGGCGCCGCAGCTCCCTGATGAGTGCTGCACCCAGCTGGTCGCCCGAGGCTTCGCCCGCCACGAGCCCGATGCGCAGCGGCTCCGGAGGCATCGCCGAGGGTGTCGGGTCGGCCGCGGTCATGGCGTGTCAGCGCACGATGCTGCGGGTCGAGTCCCCGATGAAGTCCACGAAAATGCCCAGTTCCGGCTGCGCTGGCACCAGCGTCTTCAATTGCGCGATCGCGTCCGCGAGGGGCAGGTTGGAGCGATACAGGATCTTGTACGCGTTGCGGAGGTTGCGGATCTGCTCGGGCGTGAAACCGCGCCGCTTCAGCCCTTCGGCGTTCACGGAATGCGGCCTGGCCGGCTGACCCACGGCCATCAGGTACGGCGGCACGTCGCGCGTCACGGCGGCATTATTCGCGATGAAGGCGTGTGGCCCGACTCTGCAGAACTGGTGGATCGCAGAGAGACCGCCCATGATCACCCAGTCACCGAGCTGTACGTGGCCGCCGAGCGTCGCGCAGTTGGCGAGCACGGTCTTGTTGCCGATCACGCAGTCGTGCGCGACATGCGTATAGGCCATCAGCAGGTTATCGTCACCGATGCGCGTGACGCCCTGGTCGTGCGTTGTGCCGCGATTGGCCGTGCAGTACTCGCGGAAGACGTTGCGGTGACCGATCTCGAGCCGCGTCGGCTCGCCCCGGTATTTCTTGTCCTGCGGCGCGTCGCCGATCGAGGCGAACTGGAAGATGCGATTGTCCTCGCCGATCGTCGTCGGACCCATGATGACCGCGTGCGGTCCGATGTGCGTGCGCGCGCCGATCGTCACGCCCGCGCCGATGACCGTGAACGGGCCGACGTCGACATCCGGCGCGAGCTCCGCCCGGGGTGAAACCACTGCGCGTGCATCGATCACGGTGCGCCCCGGGGAGTCGGCGATCATCCCGCTTTCTTGTTCGTTTCCGGCGCCACCATCATCTCGGCCGACGCCGCCTCATCGCTCCCGACATGCGCCGCGGTGGAGAATTTCCAGATGCCCTTGAGGCTGCGCTCGAGCCGCGCGGTGAGGAACAGCTGGTCGCCCGGTTCCACCGGTCTGCGGAAGCGCGCCTTGTCGATGCCGACGAAGAAGAACCGGGTGTCCTCGTCGGGGACGACGCCCGCGGTCACGAACGCGAGGATGCCCGCCGTCTGCGCCAGGGCTTCGATGATCATGACGCCCGGCATCACCGGGCGGTGCGGAAAGTGGCCCGGGAAGAACGGCTCGTTGTACGTGACGTTCTTCAGTGCGCGGATGCTCTCGCCCTTCCTGCAGTCGAGCACCCGATCCACGAGCAGAAACGGATACCGGTGCGGCAGCTGCTTCAGGATCGCGTTGATGTCCAGGCGGAGGCCGTCATTCATCGTCTGATCCTTTGCGACGCTCGAGCGCGGCCACGCGGCGCGCGATGGAATCGATCCGCTTCAACCGCCCGACGATGCGGCGCCAGGTCGCCGCCTCCTCGGCCGGGATGCCCCCGGAATATACGCCAGGCCTGGTGATGGCATGGCTCACCATCGTCAGGCCGGTGATCACCACGTCGTCGCAAATTGTCAGGTGCCCGACGATGCCTGCCGCCCCGCCGATCATGCAGCGTTGGCCGATCTCCACGCTCCCGGATACCCCGACGCACGCCGCCATCGCGGTGTGCGCGCCGATGCGCACGTTGTGGCCGATCTGGATCTGGTTGTCGAGCTTTACGCCCTCTCCGATGACCGTATCCTCGATCGCGCCGCGGTCGATGGTGGTATTGCAGCCGATTTCCACGTCGCTCCCGACGCGCACCGAGCCGACCTGCGGCACCTTGAGCCAGCGTCCCCGCTCATTGGCGAATCCGAATCCGTCTGCGCCGATCACAGCACCCGGCTGCACGAGCGTGCGTGCCCCGAGCTGCACGCGCACACCGAGCGTCACACGCGCAACCAGCC
>JBAVOB010000009.1:0-1878 GCA_049691655.1 Steroidobacteraceae bacterium
GCCCGGGCGTCCGCGGCGGGCGGCAGGTAGTCGAAGAACTTGCGCAGTGTCGTGTCGATCGCGACGCGCCACACGGCGGTGCTCATGAGTTGCGGCCTTCCATGAGTGTGGACTTTAGCGACGGATCGGGGTGTGCGTGGCGCCGTTCCGCCTGGGTGCGCCGGCCACGTTATGTAATCTTAGTCGCGAGCCCGTGATGCGTAAGTGATTGATTCATAATAAATGACAGCCGCTGGCAGGGTGTGGCAGGTCAACGCCGACCGCCTCCCGGCGTTATTTGGGTCATGGATGCGTTTGATACGCTGCCGGCCGCCTATGGCATGTACGAATCGCCCGTCGGCGCGCTGCGCGGATTCAGTGACGTGACGGCGGACGACGTCGCACGCAAGCGCCGCGAGCTCGACCGGTTTCTCGCCAGCGTCGAGCGTCGGGCATTCCGCATCGCACAGATCGCCTTGCGCCACGAGGACGACGCGCTCGACGCGGTGCAGGACGCGATGCTGCAACTGGTGCGCGCCTACTCGGGGCGGCCGGCTGCGGAGTGGCCGCCGCTCTTCTACCGGATTCTTGGGAATCGCGTGCGTGACATGCAGCGGCGGCGCTCGGTGCGCGGCCGCGTGATGTCGTGGTTGCCGTGGCAGGCCGGTGACGCAGACGAGGAGGCAGCCGATCCGATCGCCGAGGCGCCGAGCCCGGATCCATTGCCCGTGGCCCGGCTCGAACTGGATGAAGCGATGGGCGCGCTCGAGGTGGCGCTCGCGCGTCTGCCGGATCGGCAGCGGCAGGCCTTCCTGCTGCGCAACTTCGAGGGGCTCGATGTCGCCGGCACCGCCGCCGCGATGGGCTGCTCCGCAGGCAGTGTCAAGACGCATTACTTTCGCGCCGTGCAACAATTGCGCCTTGCGCTGGGAGATTTCTGGACATGATGACCGACGACACGGAGTTCGAAAAGCGCGTGCGGACGCTACTCGAGGGGAGCGCGGACCGCCTCGACGGACGGATCCGCTCGCGACTCACGCAGGCGCGCCACGCCGCGCTCGATTCGCAGCGTCACGCTGCCGGCATCGCCTGGCGCAGCTGGGCACCCGCCGGCGCGCTCGCGGCCTCGGCACTGCTTGCGCTCTTGGTGTTTTCGAACCGCGGCGATTTGCCGCCGGGCAGCGAACGGGGCCTGGTCGTCACCGCGGAATCGCAGACGGAACCCGATGATCTCGATCTGCTTGCCGATGGCGACGCGGATCAGCTGACCGGAGCCGATGATCTGGATTTCTACGAGTGGGCCGCAAGCGAGGACACGGCGCCCGGCGCGGGGCGCGGCGCATGAGTCGCGGGCCCCTCGACCGGCGACTCGTTCGGATTGCCGTGCTGCTGGCCGCGACGCTCGCACCACTCACGGTCCGCGCGGCCGACACCGAGGCGGATGCGGACGAAGACCTGCTCGAGTTCCTCGGCACCGTAGGCGAGGACGACGCGACCTGGACCGACTACCTGGAGAAGACCGACATCGAGAAGGCATCGAAGCTGAAGCCGCAACGGCCATCGCAGCCGGCTCCCGCGCCCGCCGAGGTGAAGAAGACATGAAAGCCACGAAGCATCCACTGATCGTTGCGCTGGCGCTGGCGCTGGCCGCCGCCATAGTCACGTCCCCTGTTTTCGCGCACGCCGCGACCGCGGTGCCGCTGCAGCCGATCGCGTGGTCGTCGCTTTCGGCCGAGCAGCAGAAGGTCCTGACGAACTTCGTCGACCGCTGGGACGCGCTCCCGCCGGCACGCCAGCAGGCGCTGGCACGCGGCAGCGGCCGCTGGGTCGCGATGTCGCCGGACCAGCGGCAAGAGGCGCAGCAGCGATTCCGCCAGTGGCGGGCGCTGCCGCCCGAGC
>JBAVOB010000010.1:0-2215 GCA_049691655.1 Steroidobacteraceae bacterium
CCGAGCGCGGCAACGTCCTGCGGGCGCAACCAGAGCACCACGGCGTCAGTGGGGCGGACGTCCGCCAGGGCCGTGGTCAGCGCGGCATCCGGCGGCCCATCGCGCAGCACGCGGTCGACCACTTCGAACCCCGCCGCGCGCGCATCGCCCGCGAGCGCTGCGGCGGCAGCGGCGCCGACATCGCCTGCGCGGTACAGCTGCAGCACGCGGCGCGTCCGCGCGGTGTCCGCCGGGTCATGCAGCTGGTGGGCGATCAATCCTGCCTCGAGCAGCACGCCCTTCGAGAAATACAGTGAGTGGAAATCTGCCTCCGACACCACCGGCAATTCCACGTTCGGAAAGAGGCAGGGGAGCGCCGCCTGCTCGCAGAAGCGGTGCACTGGCGCCCAGTTGCTACCACCGAGCCCCGAGATCACGGCGAACACGGGTTCCTCGGCGAGGTGCCGCTGCAGCTGCGCCTCCCAGGTGTCTGGCGGGCCGCTGAGCTCCCAAACGTGGAGCTGCCACTGGCGGGTGACGCGGAACATCATCCTGCGATAGCTGCGCAGGCGCGGACTCACGGCGCGTGCCGCGGCATTCTTCTCGGCGAAATAGTCTTTGAGGACGCTCAGCATCCCGGCGCGCTTTACCGGATCCGCATCGGGGGTAATGATCGTCGCGAACTGCAGCACGGTGTCGCTGACTCCCGGGACCTGAAGCTGGGTCAGCTGCCTGAGGTAGTCGATGAGCGCACTCATGGCCGCTTCGTCGAGGGCGTAGTGCGGCATCAGGACGCTCAGCGCGTGCCCGTCCGCGGCCTTGCCAGTGCGAATCGCCCGCGCCAGGGTCCGCTCGGTGTAGGGGTCGCGGTTGGCGCGCGCCCCTTCCACGTAAGGCAGGTCGAGGTCTTCGAGACGCTCGGCCTTGGGGTGGAACAGGAACTGGCCGGTGATCGGGGGGATGAAACCGCGGCCCTCAGCGGCCCCGAGGCCGCTGCGGCGATGACAGTTGACGCAGGCGGCATCCACGCCCTCGAGGTCGGCCCCGGAGGCGCGCCGCCCGCGCAGCGGCTGTCCCGAGGGCAGCACGCCGAAGCGGTAGATTGCTTCCCCCGGGCTGGGAGGGGGGGCCTGCGCAGTCGCAAGCGCCGCGGGCGTTGCGACCAGCCAGGCCGCGCCGAGAACGCGCAGCACTCTACTCATAGAGAAACCGAGTTTAGCGCCGGGCGAGCAGCGCGTGGTACTGGTGCAGAAGCTCGTCCGGCGTCACGAAGCCATCGATGCGTTTCCAGGCCTTGCCCGGCGCCGCGCGCAGCAGCGTCACGGGCGTGTGGCTCATCTTGTCGCCCCGATAGACGCCGAAGGCGCGCTGTGCCGCGATGCTCGACTGCAGCGTCCCGGTGTAATGCTGCCACTCGGGTCCGGCTCCGAATTTCTTCGCGTACTGGCGCAATCGCGCCGGCGTGTCCTGCTCGGGATCGATGGAGATCGACATCATGTGAATCTTGTCGCGCTCGCTCCCGAGTCTGCGTTGAAACATCGAGAACGTCTGGCTCGAAAGCGGGCAAATGGTCTCACAGGTCGTGTAGACGAAATTCAACACCACCGGCCGGCCGTCGTCGAGCTCCTTCGGGAGCGAAACGGTCTGGCCGTTCTCACGCACCAGTTCGATCTGCGGAATGCTGTAGTCCACCCAAGAGATCAGCGTGCTGTGCATCGCATCGTGGCCGTGCATCGCCAGCCCATCGGCCGTGGCGGCGGTCGGGGCGAACGCGGCGGGCAGACACAGCGCGAGCAACCCACTCTGAAACCGGGCGTGCCGCGACATCCTCATTGTCCTGTTCACTGTTCGGGTTACTCCACCACCAGGCCTTCGACGTGAAACGCGCCGATCAACAGGTCCACGCGATCGCCGACCCGGACGTAGTTCCCCTTGTTGGAAAACACCATCCAGTATTCCCTGCCCGCTTCGGCCGGATGCGCCTGGCGCAGTTCACCCACGTTCTCGAGGCTCGGCACCTGCAGCATCGCCCGGGTGCGCTCGTGGATCATGTAGGGCGTCGCCTTGTTGTCCTGCAGCGCCTGCGCGAGAGCGGGGTCCAGGACACGGTAACTGAACCGCACCAATTCCCCGGACGACGTCCGGCGCGCGTGCAGCTTATCGACGCCCCACATACGGGTGTAATACGTCCGCGCGCTGTCGGGGAGCGCGGAGCGGTGGGCGTGCGCGCCCGGGG
>JBAVOB010000011.1:0-2243 GCA_049691655.1 Steroidobacteraceae bacterium
GTGCTGATCACGGGCACGAACCGCGGTCTTGGGCTGGCTCTCGCCACGCTGTACGCCAGGCGTGGCTGGAAAGTGATCGCTACTGCGCGGGAGCCGCAGCAGGCCGCCGATCTGCAGGGGGTGGCCCTGAAGTATCCGAATGTCACGATCGAGCAGCTCGACGTGGCGAAGAACGAGGAGATCGCCGCGCTCGCGCAGAAATACCAGGGCCAACCGATCGATGTGCTGATCAACAACGCGGGCTTGCTCGGGGAGCGCGACAAGCAGTCTTTTTCCCAGACTCTCGACTACGCGACGTTCGAGGACATGCTGCGCGTCAACTCGTACGCACCGCTCCTGGTCTCGCAGGCGTTCCTGCGCAACGTGCTGCTGGGGGACCAGAAGAAGATCGTTGCGATCACCAGCGCGCTGGCTTCGATCACGGACGCCGCGCGCTTCGGCGGACTGCCGTTCTACCGCATGAGCAAAGCCGCGCTCAACATGGGCATGCGAACCCTGCAGGCCGAAGTGCGCAGCCGCGGCGTGCGCGTCGGTATCCTGTCGCCCGGTGCCGTCGAGACCCGCATGCTCAGGCAACGTGGCTTCAACGGCGAGAGCATGGCGCCGGCCGCGAGCGCGGCGGCCGTCATCAAGAATATCGACGCACTCGGTGACGCCGAGGCGAGGTTCATTCAATACAACGGCGACATCCTGCCGTGGTGAGTTGACACGGGGAGAGGACGCAGTCGATGCCCCGATCGAGTCAGTTCGCAGGCAGGACGGTGTTGATCACCGGCGCCTCGGCGGGGATTGGTGCTGCACTGGCGCGGGAATTTGCCGCGCGCGGCGCCCGGCTGGTGCTCAGCGCGCGGCGGCTCGATCGCCTGAATGAGCTCGCGGCGGAGCTACGCGCGTGTGGTGCGGAAGCGCTCGTCCACGAGGCCGACGTGACGCGGGACGGCGATATCGCGCGCATCGTGGCCGCGATGCAGGCGGCCGGCGGCGCGATCGACGTGGTGGTGGCCAACGCGGGGTTTGGCGTCGCCGGGCCGATCCGCAAGCTGTCGGTAAGCGATTACCGGCGCCAGTACGAGACCAATGTCTTCGGCGTGCTGCGCACGATCTGCGAGTCGCTCGAAGCTCTGCGGCGCTCGCGCGGCCAGCTGGTCCTGATCGGCAGCGTCGCCGCTTACATCGCAGCGTCGCATGCCTCGGCGTACGCATCGACCAAATTCGCGGTGCGCGCCATTTCCGAAGCGATCCGCGGCGAGCTGCGCGGCGAGGGCATTCGCGTTACGCTCGTGTCGCCGGGCTTCGTCGATTCCGACATCCGTCGCACCGACAATCGGGGTGCGTTGCACGCCGGCGCGCCCGACCCCGTGCCCGCCTGGTTGAGAATGCGGTCGGATCGTGCAGCGCGCATCATCGTCAGTGGCATTGCGCGCCGACGCGCCGAGGTGATCGTGACGGCACACGGCAAGGCGCTGGTGTTTCTTGGCCGCCACTGCACGTGGCTCGTACGCCTGCTTACGCAGCGCGGGCGCGCGCAGGCGCGCAGCGAACCGCAGGGCTGACTGCCGGCGCGGCCGGTCTGGTGGCAGACCGCCGCGGCAGGCGCCGGGGCCGTCGCCGACAGGAGCATGGTATGAACAGCAGCATCGGGTCCTCTGCGGTTGCACGGCGGCTGGTCGCGGGCGCATGCGCCGTGGGCGTTGCCATGATCTTCTCAGGTTGTGCCCGCGAGGCGCCGGCACCGGCGGATCTCCCGTCGAGCGCGCCGGCGCAGGCGCCCCCGGTAGTGCAGGCCGATGTGCCCGGGATCGACTGGTTCGCGGGTAGCGTGGATCAGGCATTCGCAGCGGCGCAGCAATCCGGCAGGCCCGTGTTCCTCTACTGGGGTGCCGTGTGGTGCCCGCCCTGCCAGCAGATCCAGTCGACGGTGTTCTCACGCCGCGATTTCATAGAGAAATCGCGCCTGTTCGTGCCCGTGCATCTCGATGGCGACACCGCCGGCGCGCAGAAACTCGGCGAGGTGTTCAAGGTGACCGGTTATCCGACCGTGCTCATTCTGCGGCCCGATCACAGCGAAGTGCTGCGCATCGCCGGCAGCATGGATCTGAGGCAATACGCGGGCGTCCTCGACCTGGCGCTCGGCGATCTCGCGCCGATCGGCGCCACACTCGCCGCCGTGAGCGGTGGCAGGAGCGTGAGCGATGCGAACTGCAAGCGCCTCGCTTACCACGGCTGGCTGCTCGAGGATCGGC
>JBAVOB010000012.1:0-3274 GCA_049691655.1 Steroidobacteraceae bacterium
ACTGCACGAACTGCCATGCGCCGCACGGCTCGATCCATCCGACGCTGCTCGTAAAACGCGCACCGCTCCTCTGCCAGCAGTGCCACTCGCGCCTCGGACACCCGAGCGTCGCTCGCACCGGAGCGGGTCTCCCCGGCGGGGGCAACCCCTCGGGGTTTCTGCTCGCCGAGTCCTGCCTGAATTGCCACTCGCAGATCCATGGCTCGAACAGCCCGTCGGGCGTGAAGTTGATTAGATAGGGCTCGCGATGACTCGAAAGGTCGCGCACATGAACCACAACGAAAGCGTAACAATCACCAGGAGCCAATTGGCGCCCCTGCTCGCGGTCGCAATCCTGTCTGTGGCGGCGATGCCGGCGGGCGCCGATGAGCCCGCGACGGTCGACACCTCTCGCTGGGCCTGCAAGTTCTGTCCGTTCGAGGACGGGTTCAGCAAGGACCTGGAACTCGGCGGTGGTTACGTGTCGGACGACTCCGCCAAGTTCGGCGAATACACCGGTCTCAACGAGAAGGGCGGCTACGTCGTCGCCAGTGGTTCGGCGCGGTATCGCAAGCCCGATGGCACCTGGTTCGACGTCTCGATGCGGGACCTGGGATTGGATTCGCGCTTCTTGGCAATGGAGGGTGGCAAGCAGGGCCGGTACAAGCTCGCTCTGAGCTACAAGGACACGCCCCATTTCATCGCCGACTCCGCGCTCTCGCCCTTCCTCGGCATCGGGACCGGCGCACTCACTTTGCCTTCCGGCTGGGTCCGCGGCGCGACCACGGGCACGATGTCGGCGCTCGCCGCGAACCTGCGTGGGGTCGATCTCGAGACGCAGCGCCGTGCGGTCGGTCTCGCCGCCGCGATGACTCCGACCGTGCACTGGGAATTCGCGGCCAGGGTCCGCCACGAACAGAAGACCGGCACGCTCGGCACGGCCGGCTCATTCGTGTTCGACGCGTCGCAGCTTGGGGCGCCAGTCGACTACGACACCAACCAGATCGACCTCTCGGCGGCCTATAGCGCCGCTCGATTGCAGGCACGTTTCGCGTACTACGGATCGATCTTCAAGAACAACGAAGCGACGCTGACGTGGGCGAATCCGTATGTTGCGCTGGCCCCCGGCGGAACTTCGGGCCAGCTCGCGCTGGCGCCGAGCAACAAGTTTCACCAGCTGGTCGCATCCGCGAGCTTTGAGTTCAGCAAGCGGACGCACATGACGGCGGATCTCGCCGTCGGGCGCATGACGCAGGACGAGGGATTCGTGCCGAATACGCTCAATACCACCCTCACCACCGCGCCGTTGCCGCGCGGCTCGCTCGACGGCCAGGTCGACACCGTGACGGCGAATCTCAGGTTGAGCTCGGCGTTGACGGACAAGATTCGCTTCAATACTTCCGCAAGCTACGACGACCGCAACAACAAGACCGCGCAGCTCCTCTATCCCTGGGTCACGACCGACACCGCCGTGGCAGCGCCACGCGTTAACCTGCCGTACAGCACCAGCCACGGTCTCTTCCGGGTGGATGCGGGTTCCCCCATCGGCCGCGACCTGCGGCTCGATGTCGGCTATGACTTCGATCTCTACCAGCGATCGCTGCAGGAGGTCCGGGAGACCCGCGAGAGCCGTTTCTGGGGAAAAGTGAGCGCACAGGCGGGTGAGCGCGTCGATGTCACGCTGCGGGGAGCGCACGCGGAACGCACCGTCTCGCCATACCAGGCCGTCGCCGCCATCGTTTCGCCCGAGAATCCGCTGCTGCGCAAGTACAACATGGCGGATCGCCTGCAGAACACGGCGGAAATGCGCACCGAGGTAGCGCTCAACAAATGGCTGAGCTTCGGCGCGCAGGCCACGTACGCCTGGGAGAAGTACCGTACGTCGGTGCTCGGGTTGCTCGATGCACGCCACGACACTGCCACCGCGGACGCCACGCTGACGCCTACCGAACAGACCAGCGTCACGCTGTACGGCAGTCACGAGCAGATCAAGTCCCATCAGGCGAATGCCGAGCTGATCGCGGGCTCGCCGCCCTGGTTTGCGAAAAACAATGACACCATCGACACGGCGGGCTTCGGGATCAAGCATCACGCCAGTGACAAGCTCGATATTGGGCTCAACTACACCTTTGCGCGGTCAATTGGCGAAATCAGGATCTATGGCGCTGTGACCGGATTCCCGGATCTGACGAGCCGGCTCGACAGCGTGAGGCTCGATGCAAGTTACCAGCTGAAGCAGAAGCTATCGCTGCACTTCAACTACTGGTATGAAAACTATCGCAGCGCGGACTGGATGCTGGACCGCGTCACGGCAACCACCGTGCCGATCGTCCTCAGCTTCGGGCAGGGGACGCCTTCGTATCACGTCAACGCGATCTCCCTCTCGGGGCGCTACGCGTTCTGACGTCACCCAAGGAGATAAACATGGCGAAGAAACGACGAGCGGCGCGGGTCGTCCTCAGGAAAAGGCGCGCACCGAAACGGGCCCGCAAGCGGGCCGCGCGCGTCACCAGGCGACGCAAGGCGGCGCCTTCCGGGTTCTCCCGCGTGGCGAAGATCGCGAGGCAGCTGATTCGCGGCACGCGTGCCGATCTGCAGGCGGTCGCGCGGGCGAGCAAGAAGGGTTTTGGCACCGTACGTCACAAGACGCAGGCCCATGCTGCGGCGCTGAAGAGCGAGATGTCGGAGTGGGATTCCGTCATCAAGCTGGCTAGCGAGGGCGAGGCCCGGCAAAGCGTGGAGCAACTCAACGAGACTGCACAGCGCATCTTCAGGCTCATGGCGGCGGGACTGGGGGATGTGGCCGAAGCGACGGCGAAGTCCCAGCTGGCTGTGCTGCAGACGGCGCGCGAGCGCGTCCGTCAACGAGCGAGCGACCTGAAGGGGATGCTGCGGGGCGGCTGAGCGCCTTCCACGCGAGCTTCGAGGGCAGTGGATCGCCGGCCCGGTGGGGCCGGGACGGGCGGCGTTGGCCGCGCGCCCGATTCGACGCTACGCTCCCGTCCTGTGCAGACCGATCATCACGCGCTGTACGGAGAAGTGCTCAGCCTCCTGCGGCGCGCGGACTGGCGTGGGGCCGCGGCGCGCTGTGCCGTCCTCAACGCCGAGCATCCGGCGTTCGCTCCCGGCTGGCTCATGGCAAGCATCATCGCCCAGCAACTCGGCGATCACGGCGGGGCGCTGCAGCGTGCCGAGCGTGCCAGTGGGCTCGCACCGCGCGACGCGACATTTGTGCTGCGTCGTGCGCAGTGCCTGGAAGGTCTTGGACGGCGGCCCGAGGCGCTCACTCTTGCCG
>JBAVOB010000013.1:0-3640 GCA_049691655.1 Steroidobacteraceae bacterium
ATGCCGCCGAGCGTGCGGATCATCCGCAGGATCTGTGCAACGCTGCGCTGGTTGAATACGTGCACTTCGATGCCGATGCGCACCAGCTCGGCCGCGATATCGGCCTGCAGGTCGGAGAATCCGAGCACCAGGTCCGGCTCGAGTGCGACGATCTTCGCGATCTTCGCGCTCGTGAAGGCCGACACCCTGGGTTTCTCGCGCCGTGCACGCTCCGGGCGGACCGTAAACCCCGAAATGCCGACGATGCGCCAGTCCTCGCCCAGCAGGTACAGCGTCTCGGTGGTCTCCTCGGTGAGGCAGACGATGCGCTCGGGAAAGCCGGTCGGCACGCTGAACGGTCCTGTAGCGGAGCAGATTGGGGCGCTGCGCGGGTGCGCGCTCCGCCGCGACTCTATAAGCTTCGGTACCGGACGGGAAGTCGCCCATGTGGCCCAGAATCTGGAAGTTCTTCGATCGCTGGCTGTTCGGCGAACCCACGCACGGCAAGCACCTGTATGCGGGCGTGCTGCGTTTCCTGCGCTACCCGTATGCGATCGTCCGTGACTTGCTGCACGGCGATATCAACCTGCGCGCCATGGGGCTCGTCTACGCGACACTGCTGTCGACGATCCCGCTGGTCGCATTCACCTTCGCGATCCTGAAGGGCTTCGGCGCGCACCGCGACCTCGAACCGGTCATCTACGAATTCTTCCGGCCGCTCGGCGCGAATGCCGCGACCCTCACCGAGCGCGTCATGGCGTTCGCGGACAGCGTCTCGAGCGGCCTGGTCGGATCGATCGGCTTCGCGCTGCTGCTGTGGACGCTCATCGGCACGATCAAGAAAGTCGAGGACAGTTTCAATTTCGTGTGGCGCGTCGAAGTGCCGCGCAGCTTCGCGCGCCGCATTGCCGAGTACATCGGGCTGCTCATCATCGGCCCGGTCACGCTGGTCGCGTTCCTCGGACTGTCGCACGCCGCGCTGCAGAGCGCGACGGCACAGTTCCTCGCGCAGCTGCCGCTCACCGAGCGACTGTTCCGCATCGGCATCGCGCTCGCACCCTACGTCATGGTGACGGCAATTTTCACCGTGCTGTACATGTTCGTACCGAACACGCGCGTGCGCTGGGGCCCGGCGCTGATCGGCGCGCTGGCAGCGGGCGTGTTGTGGGCGGCGGTCGGCAAGCTGTTCACTGCGCTGGTGCTGGCCTCGACCAGGCTCATGATCGTGTACGCGGGCTTCGCGATCATTGTCGCCGCCCTCGTGTGGACCTATTTCGGCTGGCTGATCCTACTTGCGGGCGCGCAACTCGCCTTCTACATCCAGAATCCGAATTACCTGCGGCTCGGGCTCGAGGATCTCAGGCTCTCGAGCGTCGAGCTCGAGCGGTTGGCGCTCAAGGTGATGTACCTGGTGGCCCAGAGTCACAAGGTGGGCCGGGCGACATGGACCAGCAACCTCCTGGCCACTGAACTCGGCCTGCCCGGCATCGCGGTTTCGAGTGTCGTGCACACGCTCGAGCACGCGCAGCTGCTGACCACGACCGACGCGGAATTCCTGCTGCCCGCGAAGGACATCGGGCACATCGCGCTGCAGGAGATTCTCGATGCGGCCCGCAATGAACACGCGGGGCACGTGACGACGCGCGACCTGAAGGTGCCCGCGGTCGATCGTTTAGGCGCGCAGCTCGACGCCGCGTGGCGCGCCTGCTGCGCCGAGCGCACGCTCCAGGACCTGATCGACGAACCGGCCTGACGCGCGTCGGCGAGCTACTCTCCGGCGATGGTCATCTCGCCAATGAGGATCGAGCCGACGCGCACGCCGCCACGCAGGTCGATGTCGCCGCCGATCGCCACGACGTCGCGGTACATCGCGCGGAGATTCCCGGCGATCGTGACTTCGTGCACGGGGAATGCCACCGCGCCGTTTGCCACCCAGAACCCGGTGGCCCCGCGCGAATAGTCTCCGGTAACGCCATTCACGCCCGGTCCCATGAGCTCGGTGACGAGCAGGCCCTCGCCCATCTGTTGCAGCACTGCGGGCTGATCCGGCGACCCGCTGCTCGGCGCGACCAGCAGGTTGTGTACGCCATCAGCGTTGCCGGTGGTGCGCAGTCCGAGCTTGCGCGCCGAGTAGCTGGACAGCACATACCCCTGCACGACTCCGTCGCGCACCAGGTCGCGGTCGCGCGTGGCGACGCCCTCGGCGTCGAACGGACTGCTGGCGAGCGCGCCGCGCAGATGCGGCCGCTCCTGCATCTGCACGAACGCGGGGAACACCTGCTCGCCCGCCGCGCCGAGCAGGAAACTCGCCTTGCGGTACTGGCTGCTGCCGCGAATGGCGCCGAGAAAATGGCCGATGAGGCCGCGCGCGACTTCCGGCGCAAGAATGACTGGCGCCTTGCGCGTCGCGAGCCTGCGGGCGCCGAGCCGCGCCACCGCGCGCGCCCCCGCCTTGCGGCCGATCGCTTCGGGGTCGCCCAGCTCGGCGGGATCGCGCGACGACATGTACCAGTAATCGCGCTGCATGCCGTCCGCATCCTCCGCCAGCAGCGCAACCGACAGGCTGTGACTCGTGCTCGGGTAGCCGCCGAGGAATCCGTTCGAGTTGGCATATAGCCGCACGCCGCGGTGCGTCGACAGCGTGGCGCCCTCGGAGTTGTTGATGCGCGGGTCGACCGCACGGCCGGCCTCCTCCGCCCGCTTTGCGATCTCGATCGCCTGCTCCGGTTCGAGCGCCCAGGGATGGTCGAGATCGAGTGCCGGGATCTGCTGCGCGAGATCCTGCGGGTCCGCCAGGCCCGCGCAATCGTCCGCCGCCGTGTAGCGCGCGATCGTACAGGCCTTCGCGACCGTATCCCGCACGGCCTCCGCGCGCAGGTCCGCAGTGCTGGCGGAGCCCTTGCGCTGACCGAAGTAGACCGTGACGCCGAGACCGCGATCGCGCTGGTACTCGATCGTGTCGACTTCGCCCAGGCGCACCGTCGCCGTCAGCCCCTTCTGCAGCCCGAGGTCGGCCTCGGCCTGGGACGCACCGGCCGCGCGCGCCGCGTCGAGCGCGAGGCGCGCGATCGCGGCAAGCTCGTCCAGGCGAGAGGTGTCGACATCCTGTGACATGCGTGGCTTCCTCGGTCTGCGCCCCCGGGGCGCTGCCCCGGGCAGCGCGCCCGCGCGGGCAGCGGGCCGGCAGAAAAAATGTCAGGCACAATTGTAACAGCGCCGGCTCGCGCCGCGGCCGCCGTTCGCCGCCTCGCCGCGCACCAGGCAAACAACGGAAATGAAACCGCCCGTCGATTCTCCCGACTACGCAGCGCACGAGCGGAGTCCGAGCAAGAGCGCGCGCAAGCGCGCCGCCCTCGATGCGCAGCGGCTGGGCGCACGGCTCGTCGGGCTGCCGGATGCCGAACTCGCAGCGCTCGCGTTGCCGGAATCCCTCACCGATGCAATCCGCGCGGCGCGCGGCATCACCAGCCGGGCCGCCGGGGCGCGCCAGCGCCAGTACATCGGCAAGCTGATGCGCGCCCATGGCCCCGAGCAGATTCGCGCAGCGCTGGCGGAACACGACCGCTGCCGCTCGCTCGAGGCGCAGCGCGACAAGCGTATCGGGAACTGGCGCGCGCGCTTGCTGCGCGAGGGCCGGCCCGCGCTCGATGAGCTGCTGGCG
>JBAVOB010000014.1:0-1532 GCA_049691655.1 Steroidobacteraceae bacterium
CGCTCGAGCGCTCGCGAGCGATCGAGCGCGGTGGTGCGCTGCGGCACGCAGGCGTGCACGCGGCTCATGGCGGAGCCGCAGCGGTCGGCCGCACGCCGAGCGCATGGCAAATGGCATAGGTGAGCTCGGCGCGATTCAGCGTGTAGAAGTGGAACTCGCGCACGCCCTCACGCGTCAGCCGGCGGATCTGCTCGATCGCGACACTTGCCGCGATCAGGCGGCGCGTTTCGGGATCCTCGTCGAGCCCTGCGAAGCGTTCGCTGAGCCACGCGGGAATGCTCGCGCCGCAGCGTACTGCGAACCTGAGTACCTGTGGAAAACGCGTGACCGGCAGGATGCCTGGCACGATCTGCGCGCGAATGCCGATCGCCGCGCAGCGGTCGCGGAAACGCAGGAACGCTTCGTTGTCGTAGAAGAACTGGGTGATGGCACGCGAGGCGCCGGCCTCAATCTTGGCTTTCAGGTGCCGCAGATCCGCCTCGGCCGATCGCGCCTGCGGGTGGATTTCGGGATAGGCAGCGACCGAGATGTCGAAATCCGCCACGGATTTCAGGCCTGCTACCAGGTCCGCGGCGTACACGAACCCCTGAGGATGCGGGACGTAGCTCGACTCGCCCTGCGGCGGGTCGCCGCGCAGGGCAACGATGTGGCGGATGCCTTCGTCCCAGTACTGGCGCGCGATGTCGAGCGCCTCGCCGCGCGCGGTGCCGACGCAGGTCAGGTGCGGCGCACCGGTCAGGCGCGTCTCGCGCTGAATACGGTTGACGATGTTGTGCGTGCGCGAGCGCGTCGATCCATCGGCACCGTAGGTGACGGAGACGAATCGCGGCCTGAGTGGCGCCAGCCGCTGTACGGAGTTCCACAGCGTCGCTTCCATCGCGGCATCGCCGGGCGGAAAGAACTCGAAGGACACCGTGATCGGCTCGCCGTTTGGTGCCTGCGGCGCTACGCGCGCAGGCTGGGTCACGGCATTCGCCGCGGGCTGCCCCGTGCCGGCCGGCATTGCAGGCCCCATCATGCGGCCCCGACGCGCGCCTGCACGCGCGTCGCTTGCGTGGCGAGCACGTGGACGCCGTCCGCCTCGAGCGGCTGGATCCGCTCACAGGCGAATCCATGCTCGCCCAGCACGCGTCGCAAGCGCGCGAGGGGATGCTCGACCACGCGCTCGGCCGCGCTCTCGAGCGCGTCGTAACGCTCGAACAGCCAGAGCGCTCCGCCCTGCACGAGCCGCTCGCGCGCCTCCGCGAGTGCCTCGGACAACGGAGCAGCCGCGGGAACACGATCGAGCACGAGCGCCTCGACGCGAGTGGCCGATCCGGTCGCGCGAGTCACGATGTCACACTGCAGGTCCTGGCGCTCGACCCAGCTGCGCGCCGCAGAGACTGCCGCTGGCGAGCCGGCGACGATCTGGCAATGGCTCCCCAGGCGGCAAGCGGCGTCGATCAGCTCCAGGTGCTGCAACCCGAGCAGCAGCACACGGCCGCGCGGCGCCGGGCTGCCGGCGCCCGGTACGAGATCGCGCAGGGCGCGGC
>JBAVOB010000015.1:0-4565 GCA_049691655.1 Steroidobacteraceae bacterium
GAGTAGCTCAGTTGGCAGAGCGGCGCATTCGTAATGCGTAGGTCGTAGGTTCGATTCCTATCTCCGGCACCACTTCCCGGTGCCACCGAGCCGCCGCGCGGCTCGACGCGACGTTTGCCGCAAACCCGCGTAAGATAGCGGCCCGCCGGTGGGCGGCTATGCGCCCATCTGCCTGAATTTCAAACGAATATTGCGAAGGCCTCACGTGGACGCTCCTCGCTTCGAATCCGGTTTCTCGACGCTGCGGCTCGCCGACTCCCGCACCCGCTGGATCGCGGCGGGCGTGGCCGGCCTCGTAGTGATCGTGGCGCTCGTCATCGGGCTGCGACTGCGCGGTGCGCACGGCGCGGCCGCGAGCGACCCGGCGAAGGAGACGCCGCTCGTCACGGTGAGCTCGGCCGGGTTTTCCGCGGTCACCTCGCGCATCAGCTTCACCGGCACGATCCGCGCGCGCAACGAGATGCCGGTAGGCGCCGAAGGCGATGCGGGGCGCGTCGCCGCCATCTACGTGGAAGCCGGTGATCGCGTGCGCCGTGGGCAGGTGCTCGCGCGTCTCGATACTTCCGTCCTGCGACCGCAGGTCGATCGGCTCGCTGCGCAGCTGCACCAGGCCCGGGCCGAATCCGACCTCGCCGCGGCCGAATACCGGCGCGCCCAGGGGATCGCCGCCTCGGGCGCACTGTCGTGGGAGGAGGTCGAACGACGCCACGCCGCTGCGGTGACCAAGGAGGCGCAGGTGCGCGTCGCGGCGGCACAGCTGAGTGAATCGCGCGCACGGTGGCAACACAGCGAAATCCGCGCGCCGGAAAACGGCACGGTGCTCACGCGCAGCGTCGACGTAGGACAAACGGTGGCGCCGGGCAGCGGGCCGCTGTTTCGCCTGGCGCGCGACGGCCAGGTGGAGATGCTCGGGCAGGTGGCCGAACAGGATCTGCCGCGCCTTGCGGTGGGCCAGCCGGCCCAGGTGCACCTGACGGGCGTTGATTCTCCCTTCGAGGGCGAAGTCTGGCTGATCGGCGCGACCATCGATCCGCAAACGCGACTCGGCGATGTCCGCATCGCGCTCAAGGCGAACCCGGACCTGCGGCCCGGTGCCTTCGCCCGCGCCGAAGTGATCGCCAATCGCAGCGAGCACGCGGTGCTCCCGCAAACCGCGATTCTCGCGGATGCGAAAGGCGCTTACGTCCTGATCGTGAACGGCGACCACAAGGTCGAGCGCCGCCCGGTGCGCGTCACCGGCACGCAGGCGAACGGCGTCGTGATCGGGGAGGGCCTGAACGGCTCGGAACGCGTCGTGACGATCGCGGGCGCGTTCCTGCGCGAGGGCGAAAGCGTGCGCGTCGCGGGCGAGCAGCCGCCGGCCACGGCTGCCGCGCCGGCGGACGGGGGCCGTTCGTGAGAAATATTTCCGCCTGGGCGATCAAGCATCCGATCTCGCCCGTCGTCCTGTTCGTCGTCCTCACGTTTCTCGGCATCGTCTCCTTCATCCGCCTGCCGATCACGCAGAATCCAGACGTGTCGTTTCCGTACCTGCGGATCAGCGTCGCGGAGCCGGGGGCGGCGCCTTCGGAGATCGAAACGCAGATCGTGCAGAAGATCGAAGGGGCGGTCTCGAGTGTCGCCGGCATCGAGAACATCACCTCGGTGGCGCTCGAAGGCCAGGGGCTGATCTTTCTCGAGTTCCGCGTGGGCGTCCCGCTCGATCGCGCGTTGAGCGACGTACGCGATGCGGTGGCGAAGGCGCGGTCCCTGCTGCCCGATGGGATCGACGAGCCGCGGGTGGAGCACACGGACTTCGAGGGCGGCGCGATCGCCTATTTCGCCGTGAGCTCCGCGTCGATGACCGAGACGGACCTCAGCTGGTTCGTCGACAGTACGATCACCAAGCGGCTGCTGCAGGTGTCGAACGTGGCGCTAATCCAGCGCGGCGGCGGCGTTGATCGCGAGATGCGCATCGAACTCGACCCCGCGCGGATGCAGGCGCTTGGCATCACCGCAGTCCAGGTCAATCAGCAGTTGCGCCAGCTGAATGTCGACGCGGCGGGCGGCCGGGCCGACGTGGCCGGCGGCGAGCAGGCGATCCGGGTGCTCGGCGGAGCGCACACCGCGGAGCAGCTCGCCGACACGCAGATCTCGCTCACCGGCGGGCGCGCGGTTCGGCTGCGCGACATTGCGGACGTCCGCGACGGCACGGCCGAAGTGCGCAACATCTCGCGACTGAATGGCCGCCCGGCCACCACCTTCGGCGTCTTCAACGCCAAGGGCAGCTCCGACGTAACCGTCTACCGGGGCGTCAACGACGAACTCGCCAAGATCCGCACCGATTACCCGCAGGTGCTGATCGCGCCGGTCTTCAATACGGTGGACAACACCGTCGCCGACTACCATTCCGCGATGACGGCGCTGCTCGAGGGCGCGCTGCTTGCGGTGGTCGTGGTGTGGCTGTTCCTGCGCAGCTGGCGCGCGACGGCGATTTCGGCGATCGCGATCCCGCTGTCCGCGATCCCAACCTTCTTCTTCATGCAATGGATGGGCTTCACGCTGAACGGCGTGAGCCTGCTCGCGCTGTCGCTGGTCGCGGGCGTGCTGGTCGACGACGCGATCGTCGAGATCGAGAACATCGTGCGGCACATACGCATGGGCAAGACCGGCTACCAGGCGGCGCTCGATGCGGCCGACCAGATCGGGCTCGCGGTCGTCGCGACCTCCGCCACGATCATCGCGGTGTTTCTGCCGGTGAGCTTCATGAGCGGCATCGTCGGTCAGTATTTCAAGCAGTTCGGGCTCACGGTCGCGGCGGCCGTGTTCTTTTCACTCCTCATTGCGCGGCTGATCACGCCCGTGATCGCCGCGTTCACGCTGAAGTCGGAAAACGTCCCGGCGCACCAGGGCGACGGCCCGATCATGACGCGCTACCTGGCGTTCCTCAGGAAATGCGTCGAGCATCGCTGGCGCACGCTCGTGGTGGGCATCGTGTTCTTCGTGCTGTCGATCATGGCGATGGGGTTGCTGCCGAAGGGATTCGTGCCGGACGCGGATTTCGCGAGCTCGCAGCTGCAACTGGAACTGCCGCCGGGCGTGCAGCTCGAGGACACCGCCCGCGTCTCCGGGATCGCGCGGGAACTCGTGGCGCGCCATCCCGAGGTCAAGAGCGTCATCGAGTCGATCGGCGCCGACGACTACGGCGAAGTGCGCAACGCGACCCTGTACATCCAGCTCGTGCCGGCTCGCGAGCGGGCGCTGACGCAGAAGCAGTGGGAGCTGAAGGTCGCGCCGGAACTCAAGACCATTCCGGACGCGCGCGCGTGGTTCTCGAGCCAGGGCCCCGGGCTCGGGCGAGACATCACCTTCTATCTCACCGGGGAAGACCGCTCGCTCGTCTATCGCACGGCGCTCAAGGTGGTCGAGGAGATGCGCGGGCTGAAGGAGCTGCGCGATCCGCGGATCAACGGCGACTTCCAGCGGCCGGAGATCCTGGTGAAGCCGCGGCTCGATGTCGCCGCGCAGCTCGGCGTCACGGTCGCGAGCATCGGCCAGACGATCCGCATCGCGACGATCGGCGACCTGCCGCAGAACGCGGCGAAATTCTCGCTGGCCGACCGGCAGATTCCGGTGCGCGTCAGCCTGGTCGAGAGCGCGCGCAAGGATCTCGCGACCATCGAGAACCTGCCGGTGCCGACCGCCAACGGCGGCGCGGTGCCGCTGAAAGCGGTGGCCGACATCAGCTTCGGCCAGGGCCCGACCCGCGTGCGCCGCTACAACCAGAGTCCGCGCATCGCGCTCGAGGCCGACCGCAACGGCGTCGAGACCGGACCGGCGATGGACAAGATCAAGTCGCTCCCGACGCTGGCGCATCTGCCGAAAGGCGTGCAGTTCGTGGAGATCGGCACCGCGAAACTGCAGTCGGAGCTGTTCGAGAGCTTTTCGCTGGCAATCGGCGCGGGCGTGCTGATGGTGTTCGCGGTGCTCGTGCTGCTGTTCGCCCGCGTGTTCCAGCCGATCACGATCCTGTCGGCGCTGCCGCTGTCGCTCGGCGGCGCCGCCCTCGGGCTGCTGATCGGCGGCTTCGCTTTTACGCTCCCGGTCGTCATCGGCATCCTCATGCTGATGGGGATCGTCGGCAAGAACTCGATCCTGCTGGTCGACTTCGCCATCGAGGAGATGCGCGCCGGGAAGGACCGGATGACGGCGCTGCTCGAATCGGGTCACAAGCGCGCGCGGCCGATCGTCATGACAACGGTGGCGATGGTGGCCGGCATGTTGCCGGTGGTGCTGGGGGGCGACTCGTTCCGCGCGCCGATGGCGGTCGCGGTGATCGGTGGCCTCATCACCTCGACGGCGCTGACGCTGGTCATCGTGCCGGCGGTGTTCACGCTGGTTGATGACGCGGAACAGTGGCTCGGGCCGAAGGTGACGAAAATCCTCGCGACGCGCCCGGCCGAGCACGCGCCAGCGATCGTACGTCAGACGAGCTGACGACGGCGGCGGGTCGCTCGCCGCGCAGACCCGGCCGCTAGAATGGCTGGCATGCCCACCGAGATCGCCGAGGCCGACGCCGCCCCGCC
>JBAVOB010000016.1:0-4234 GCA_049691655.1 Steroidobacteraceae bacterium
GGGCAGCTCGGCCGCGAGCGCATCGAGCGCCGGCCCGGCCGCGGCACCTGCGAGCGCCGAGTAATATAAAATTACCCGATGGTCGCCCACTTGCTACTCCCGCCGCCGCGGTACCCATGACGGTGCCGAAGGTGGCGCGCTCGATCCCGCCCGGGCCGGACGAGCGCTTCAACATTGGCGAAACCGACGATTCGCTCGAGCGGATGACGGAGCTGTTCGCCCGCTACGGCGATCTGTACCGCGTGTACTCGCCCGCCCGCCACGGCTACGTCTACGTGATCAATCATCCGGACGACGTCAAACGGGTGCTGGTTTCGAATCACCGCAACTACACCAAGGGACTCGGGCTCGACCGGGTCAAGATTCTACTCGGCAACGGCATCATGACGAGCGAGGGCGAGCTGTGGCGCCGGCAGCGCTACATGATGCAGCCCATGTTCCATCGCCGGGTCATCACGGAATTCGCCGCGCTGATCGACGCGGCGAACAACCGCTGCATCGAGCGCTGGGAACGCCAGGCCGCGCGCGGCGAGCCGGTGAACGTCACCGACGACATGAGCGAGCTCACGCTCGATATCGTCCTGCGCTCGATCCTCGGCCGCGACCTCGAGCGGCTCGAGCAGCAGGCCGGCGGCAACCCCTTCGAGATCGTCACGCGCGAGCCGGCGCGCGATCTGAAGTTCGCCTACAGGTTTCGCCAGCTCGGCAAGCTCATCAGCGGACTCATCGAGCGGCGGCGCGGCGAGCCGCAGGAGCATTTCGATTTTCTCGCGATGCTCATGGCAGCGCGCGACAAGGAGTCTGGCGACCCGATGGGCGAGCGCGAGCTGATCGACGAAGTGCTCACGCTCGTCGTGGCGGGCCATGAGACTACGGCGAGCGGCCTCAACTGGACCTGGTACCTGCTTTCCCAGCATCCCGACGTCGAGGCGCGGCTCCATCGGGAAATCGCCGCCAGCGCGGAGCACAGCGCCCCGAGCCTCGCGGCGCTCGAGGCGCTGCCCTACACGCAAAACGTCGTGGCGGAGGCGCTGCGCCTGTATCCGCCGGGGTGGCTCCTCTCGCGCCGCACGATCCGGGCCGATGTGCTCGCGGGCTTCGAGGTGCCGGCCGGCACCGACGTGCTGTTCAGTCCTTACCTGCTGCACCGGCATCCGACGTTCTGGCACGACCCCGAGGCGTTCCGGCCCGAGCGCTTCGCTGCCGAGCACGAGTCCGAGCGGCCGCGCTTCGCGTACATGCCCTTCGCCGCCGGCCCGCGCCACTGCATCGGCGAGACCTTCGCGCTGTACGAGATGTACATGCACCTCTACAAGGTCGCGCGCCGCTACCGGCTGACGTACGTGCCCGAGCGGCCCATCGAACTCGAGGCGCAGATCAACCTGCGGACTCGGCACCCGCTGCTCATGCGGCTCGAGCGCCGCGCCTAGCCCGCTCATGACGCTCCCCGCCCGCACGCTCTCGGAGCTGATCGAAGCCAATCGCAGCGTGGACCGGCACATCGGCTATCTCGAGAGCGACCAGCACGAGCGCCTCGTCGGCAACCAGGAACTGCACGAGCGCGCGCTCGGGATCCTGCATCACCTGCAGGCGCTCGGCGCGCGGCCCGGCGACAAGCTGATCCTGTTCCTCTCGAGCAACGAGCAGTTCCTCGATGCGTTCTGGGCGGGCATTCTCGGCGGCATCATTCCCGTGCCGGTCGCGCAGGGCATCAGCGAGGAGCACCGGCGCAAGCTCCTGCGGATCGCCGCCAAGCTCGGGCGCCCCCTCATCTATTCCGACCGCAAGGCGCTCGAGCGCATCGGCAAATTCGCGAACGAAGCCGGCGAGACGAGCGCATTCGCGGCGCTCCAGTCGCGTGCGTTTTTCGCCGACGAGCTCGACGACATCTCGAAGCACGGCCGCCCGCACAAGGCGCGTGCCGACGACATCGCCTTCATCCAGTTCTCATCGGGTTCGACGAGCGAGCCTAAAGGCGTCGTGCTCACCCATGGCAACATCATCGCGAACGCGCGCGGCGCGGCGCAGGCTGCCGGATTCAATGACCGCGACGTGGCCCTGTCATGGATGCCGCTCACCCATGACATGGGCCTGATCGGCATGCACATCATGATGTATGCCGCGCGCATGCAGCAGTACCTGATGCCGACGGAGCTGTTCATCCGCCGCCCGCTCCTGTGGATGCAGTTCGCGACGCGCAAGGCCGCCACCATCACCGCGTCGCCGAACTTCGGCTATCGGCACTATCTCAAGGTGCTCGGCGATCGCCCGCTCGAGGGCCTGGATCTCGCGGCGCTGCGGCTGCTGTTCAACGGCGCCGAGCCGATCTCGGCTGCGCTGTGCGAGGAATTTCTCGCGCGCCTCGCGCCGGCGCGCCTCGCCCGGCAGGCGATGTACCCGGTCTACGGGCTGGCCGAGGCTTCGCTCGCGGTGAGCTTTCCCGCTCCCGGATCGCTCTATCATTCGATTGCGGTTGACCGGCACCAGCTGTCGGTTGGCCAGGCGCCGCGCCCGCTCCCGCGCGCGGACCGCGACGCGGCGGAATTCGTCGCCGTCGGCCGCCCCATTCCCTCCTGCCAGCTGCGCATCGCGGGTGACGACGATCGCGAGCTGCCGCTCGGCCGCGTGGGCCACATCCAGATCAGCGGCGCCAACGTGACGCACGGCTACTTCGAGAACGCGCAGGCGAATGCGGCGGGCATCACGGCCGACGGCTGGGTGCGCACGGGCGATCTCGGCGTGTTGCACGCGGGCGAGCTGTATATCACGGGCCGCGCGAAGGAGATCCTCTTCGTCAACGGCCAGAACTACTACCCGCACGACCTCGAGGGCATCGCGGAGCGTGCGCGCGGGCTCGATCTCGGCAAAGTGGTCGTCGCCGGCGTGCGCCCCAAGGATGCACAGACCGACCAGCTGGTGATCTTCGTGCTGCATCGGATGGACATGAAGGAGTTCCTTCCGACGGCGGTCGAAGTCGCGCGCCTCGTCAACGAGCACACGGGTCTCGAAGTCGCCGAGGTCGTGCCGGTGAAGCGCATTCCGAAGACCACCAGTGGCAAGATCCAGCGCCACCTGCTCGAACAGGCGTATCTCGACGGCGAATTCGCCGCGGAACTCGCGGAGCTCGCGCAGCTGCGGGCGGCGCAGCACGGCGCGGGACGCTCGACGAGCAACGAGATCGAGGCGAAGCTCAAGCACATCTGCGACGCGGCGCTCCCCGGGCGCAGCATCGGCGTGGACGACAACCTGTTCGAGGTGGGCGCGAGTTCGCTCAAGCTCATCGAGATCCACGAGCGGATCGACGCCGAGTACCCCGGGAAGGTGGACCTCACCGAGCTGTTCGACTATCCGACGATCGCGGAACTCGCCACCCACCTGCAGGGCAAGCTCGGGACGCACGCCTGACGGCCGCGCGGGTCAGTGCGCGCGATACAGCGGCCGCTTCAGCTTCCAGCGCTTGTGCGACCAGGGCCAGTCCTGCGGCGCGGCGCGGATCTGCTCCTCGACGAGCCGCGCGTAGCGCTCGGTGAGCGCGCCGGGCGCCAGCGTCTCGCCCTCTCCCGCAAGCGGCCGGAACTCCATCTCGTAGCGGCCACGCCCGAGGCGTCGCATGGCGATGAACAGCGCCGGGTACCTGGTGACGCGCGTGATCTCCTCCGGCCCCATGTAGAACGCGGTGTCGCGATTGAGGAACCGCGTCCAGTGCTTGCGTTCGCTCGACACCGGCTCCTGGTCGGCCACGATCGCGATCGCCCGCACCACCTCGCGCCGCTTGATCATATCGGCGAGCAGGGTCTGCGCCGGCACCAGCCGCCCGCCGAAGCGCGAGCGGATCTTGAGCATCTCGCGCTCGGCCCAGTTGTCGATGAGCGGCTTGTAGGCCGCATCGAGGGGAAACCCGAGCTCGAGCGACAGGGCGAGCAGCATCCACTCCCAGTTGCACTGATGCGCCGCGACCAGCAACACCGGCGTGCCGCGACCGAGGTAGTCCCGCACCGCTTCAACGTTGCGGATCGTGACGCGCCCGGTGATCTCGGCCGCGCTCATGCGCGTGGACTTGACGATCTCGACCAGCATGTCGGCGAAACCGCGGTAATACCCGTGCCGGATCTCGGCGAGGCGTGCCTCGTCCGCCTCCGGAAAGGCAAGCGTGAGCTTCTCCTGCACCAGCCCGTGCCGGTAACGCACCACGCGCTCGGCGAGGAACGCGATGCACGAAGCGAAGCCGTACAAC
>JBAVOB010000017.1:0-3206 GCA_049691655.1 Steroidobacteraceae bacterium
GTGCTGGCGCGGCTGCGCGGTTCCCGGATCGCCGTGATCGGCGAGCACCCGGCGGGCTTCGATACCTGCGAATACGACTCTGAGCTGCTGCGCCGGTTGGTGGGAATGGACGTGACGACGCTGCCGCTCGCTCACCTGTTCGCGCAAGCGCGCGCGGCGGACGCCGGTCGGGTCGCGGACGCGAAAGCCGCCGCGGCGCAGTCGCTCGAAGGGCTCGACCGGGTGGATGCCGCGCAGCTCGATCGCTCGTTCCGCGTGTTCTGCGCCCTCGAGGATGTGCAGGCCGAGAGCGGCGCTTGCGGTCTGGCGGTGCGCTGCTGGCCCGAGATGTTCACCGAGTACGGCTGCGCGGCCTGCGGCCCGATGGCGATGATGAACGAGAAGCGGGTTCCCGCGGCCTGCGAGGCGGACGTCAACGGTTCGATCACGCAGCTCCTGCTGCAGGAGCTTGCCGCGGAGCCGGCCTGGATGGCCGATCTCGTCGACATCTCCGCGGCGGATGACACGGCCGTGCTATGGCACTGTGGCCTCGCGCCCCTGTCGATGCGCGATCCCGCGAGTGCCGCGCGCGCCACCGTCCATACCAACCGCAGGATGCCTCTGTTGCACGAGTTCTCGATCAAGCCGGGTCGCATCACGCTCGCCCGGCTGTCACGGGCGCGCAATCAGGTGAAACTCATGATCGCGGGTGCGACAGTGATCCGCGCGCCGATGGCCTTTACCGGCTGCAGCGGCACAGTGCGTTTTGACCGCGCGGCGCGCGAAGTCGGCGAGACCATCATGTCGGAAGCTCTCGAGCATCACTTCGCGCTGGCTTATGGCGATCACAAGCCGGCGCTGCGGGCGATCGCCGCGCGCTGGGGCTTGCCGGTACTCGAGCTCTCCTGAGGAGACGCGCTGCATGGACGCCTTCGATCTCGTCGTGCCGAACTGGGGTCGCATCGCGCCGGTCGAGGTTACGGGCCCGGCCGCGACGCCTGTGGACGGCGTGGTAGGCGTGCCGACGTCGGCGGGCACGCTCTCGATCACGCTGCACGAGGACGGCGCACGCCTGCGCCTGGGCACGGTGGCGCGCGATTACGGGATTGTCGCCTCGGTCGGCCCACACCGCGCACCCACCGTCACGCAGCGCGACGGCCAGATCGTCATCAGCGCCGGGGACCTCGAAGTGGCCCTCACCGCGAAACCGCTCTCGTTCGAGCTGCGCGCGGGCGGCCGGCTGATCCAGAGTTCGCCGACCGATGCGCACTTCGTGCGCCGCTTCCGGCTGCCGCCGCTCGCGCGCCTCGCGAACGGCTGGCTGCTGAGCCTCGAGCTCGGTTCCTCGACGCCTGTGTACGGGCTCGGCGAGAAGTCCGGCCGTCTCGACAAGCGCGGGCAGCTCGTGCACTCCTGCAACCACGACGCACTCGGCGTGAATGCGGAGATCAGCTACAAGAACGCGCCGTTCGCCTGGAGCCCGGAAGGCTGGGGCGTCTTCGTGCACACCGCCGCTGCCGTCACTCATGCAGTGGGATTCGCTCCGTGGTCGCAGCGGGCCTACGTGCTCAAGGTCGACGATGCCGCGCTCGACGTGTTTCTCTTCACCGGCCGCGACGGCGCGGAGCTCATCCGCCAGTACACGGCACTCACCGGGCGGGCCCCGGTACCGCCGCTGTGGAGTCTCGGCGTGATTCTCTCGCGCGCGTACTACAAGGACGCTGCGGAGATCGTCGCGGCGGCCCGCGACGTGCGCGCGCGGGGCATGCCTTGCGACACGATCACCTTCGACGGTCGCGCCTGGCAGGACACCGAGACCCGATTCGCATTTGAGTGGTGCCCGAAAAGATATCCCGATCCGCGCCCCACGATCGCAGCGCTGAAAGCGCTCGATTTTCGGATCTGTGTCTGGGAGTACCCGCTCGTCTCGGTCAAGAATCCGCTGTTCGCCGCGATGGCGGCGAAGGGCTGGTTACTCAAGGACCGGCGCACGGGTGCGGCGTACCGCTACCAATGGGATCTCGAACCCTTCGGGCCGGTGCTCTCGCCGCTCCCGGAGTCCGGCCTCGTCGATTTCACGCATCCCGAGGCCTACGCATACTGGCGCGACCGCCACCGGGAGCTCTTCGATGTCGGCGTCGACATGATCAAGCCGGATTTTGGCGAACAGGTCGAGCCCGACATGGTGGCGAGCAACGGCGCCGCCGGCGACGAGCTGCACAACGTCTATGCATTGCTCTACAACCGCTGCGTCTACGAGGCCGCTGAACGCTACGCGAAGGGCGGTGCGTTCCTGTTCAGCCGCGCGGGATGGTCCGGCTCGCAGCGCTATCCCTCGCAGTGGGGCGGCGATCCGCAGGCCGATTGGGGCGGTCTGGCCGCCAATCTGCGCAGTGGGCTCTCCTGGGGCCTCAGCGGCGCGCCGTATTACGCCACCGACGTTGGCGGATTCTACGGCGACCAGCGCGATCCCATCCTGTACGTGCGCTGGGCGCAGGCGGCGGTGTATTCGGCGCATATGCGGCTGCACGGGATCGGCCCGCGCGAGCCGTGGTCTTACGGACCGCAGGCCGAGGCCTGCGCGATGGAGGCGCTGCGGCTGCGCTATCGCCTGATTCCCTACCTGTGGCGAGCGCTCGAGCGCTCCCATGCCACGGGTCTGCCCGTGCAGCGCCCGATGGTGCTCGCGCTGCCCGAGGATCGGGCCACCTGGGCTTTCGAGGACCAGTTCTTCTGTGGCGACGATCTGCTCGTGGCACCGTGCCTGCGTCCGGATGGCCGGGTGCAGCTGTACCTACCGCAGGGCGACTGGAACCGTTTCCCGGCCGGCGAGCGCGTGCGCGGCGGGCGCGTGCTCGAGCTCGAGCTCGCGCTGGCCGAGACTGCAGTGTTCGCGCGGCAAGGCGCCGGTATCCCGCTTGGGCCTGTCGTGCCGCACTGCGGTGAACTCGGCGCTGAACCCGGTACGGAGACGCTCTGGCGAGCGGGTTGAATCGCGGCAGGCGGGCAGGGGGACCCTCGCAGGCGCCGCGTTGCGCCGGCACAACTCCGATATCTTATATAAGGGTTATAGGACCCGATCTCTGTGCTATCGTCGCGGGAAATCGGAGCGGGTTGACCGCATCCATTCAGTCGAGCCGCTTGGCCGCGGCCGTTGACTAAATAAGGGGAGGATCGCCATGCCAGTTCCTTGCGCCGGAAAGTATTACGGACCCATCGCGCTTGCG
>JBAVOB010000018.1:0-6064 GCA_049691655.1 Steroidobacteraceae bacterium
GCATGGCCGAGGGCATCGCGCAGCAGCTGGGAGTCGGCGCGGAAGTGCTGGCGCCGCGCCGCGATCTCGAAGCTCTTGCGGCAGGCCGGCGCGACGTGCCGGTGTTGTCGGGCTGGCGGCGCGCAGTCATCGGCGAGCAACTGCTCGCCGCCGCGAATCAGCGCTGAAGCGGCGCCGTGGGTCGCGCTCCACCCAGGGCCGTCACCAGGCGCGTGGTCACGGTATCGAGCTCGGAATCGGCATCGATCGAGCGCAGCTGGCCGCGCTGCGCGTAGAAGTCGATGAGCGGCTTCGTCTGCTCGTCGTAGACCTGCAGGCGCTTCAGGACCGTCGCTTCCGTGTCGTCCGGGCGCTGGAACAGCTCGTGCGCGCCGCCGCTCTTCGGACACACATCGCCCGCGGGCGGCGGCGAGGCGAAGAGGTTGAACACCTTGCCGCAAAGCCTGCACGAGCGTCGGCCCGAAATGCGCTTCACCAGCTGCGTCGCATCGACGTTCATCAGCACCACGGCATCGAGCGGCTGGTTCAGCGAGCGCAGCAGTTCCTCGAGCGCCGTGGCCTGCGCGAGGTTGCGCGGAAAGCCATCCAGAATGAAGCCGCGCCGCGCATCCGGTTCGCCGAGGCGCTCGCGGATCATCCCAAGGACGATTTCATCGTCGACGAGCCGGCCCGCGTCCATCACGGTTTTCGCGCGCAGCCCGAGTGCCGTGCCGCGGGCAACCGCGGCGCGCAGCAGGTCGCCCGTCGAGATCTGCGGGATTCCGTAGCGCGCGACGAGGCGCTGGGCCTGCGTGCCTTTGCCGGAACCCGGGGCTCCAAGGAGAACGATGCGCATGACTGGTGCGAGAGGGGCCAGCGAAAGGCGGGAACACTACCGGCGGTCCCGTGACAGGTCAAACGAGTTGGCGCGGCGCCGCCGATCGGGCCCGGGGCACTCGGCCGGCGGACTCGCGATCGCTGCGCGCTGCGTTGCCACGCTCGGCTGCGTTATTCTTGCGCCTTCCCTCGTACCCGGACGGATGGATTCCATGAAGAAATCGTCGCGACCACCGCCCAGAAATGCGTTCTACGCCCAGTCGGGCGGCGTCTCGGCCGTCATCAACGCCTCGGCCTGCGGCGTGATCGAGACGGCGGCGAAGCACGCGCAGCGCATCCGCAAGGTCTACGCCGGACGACACGGCATCGTCGGCGCGCTCGAGGAAGATCTTATCGACGTGAGCCGCGAGACGCGCGCAGCGATCCGGGCCCTGCGCCACACTCCCGCCGGGGCTTTCGGCTCGGCACGCTACAAGTTCAAGTCGATCGAGCAGGACCGCGCGAAGTATGAGCGGCTGATCGAGGTATTCCGCGCGCACGACATTGGCTATTTCTTCTATAACGGCGGCAACGACTCGATGGATACGGCCGCCAAGGTCGCGCTCGTCAGCGAACAGATGCGCTATCCCATCGTCTGTGTCGGGGTGCCGAAGACCGTCGACAATGATCTGCCCCACACCGACTGCTGCCCCGGTTTTGGCTCGGTCGCGAAGTACGTCGCAGTCTCGACCCGCGAAGCCGCGCTCGACGTCGCCTCGATGGCGCGCACTTCCACCAAAGTGTTCGTGCTCGAAGTCATGGGACGTCACGCGGGCTGGATCGCCGCGGCAGGCGGCCTCGCGGTCGACCGGACGCACCCGATACCGCAGATCATTCTGTTTCCGGAAATTCCGTTCGACCAGAGCCGGTTTCTCGCGCGGGTGAAGGAACTCGTGGAAGCCCACGGCTATTGCGTGGTCGTAGTGTCAGAAGGCGCGGCCTATCCGGACGGAAAATTCCTCGCTGAAGCGGGCACCAGGGATGCGTTCGGGCACACGCAGCTCGGCGGCGTCGGCCCGATCGTCGCGAATCTGGTCCGCGAGGCGCACGGTTACAAGTATCACTGGGCGGTCGCGGATTATCTGCAGCGCGCGGCACGTCACATCGCCTCGAAGACGGACGTCGAACAGGCCTATGCGATGGGCAAGGCGGCGGTCGAGTTCGCCGTGCGCGGCGCCAATGCGATCATGCCCACGATCGTGCGCAAGCGCTCGAAGCCGTATCGCTGGATGGTCGGCTCGGTGCCGCTCAGCGCGGTTGCCAACCAGGAAAAGAAAGTGCCACGGGAGTTCATCACGGCGGACGGCTTCGGCATCACCGCGGCCTGCCGGCGCTACCTCGAACCGCTGATTGCGGGTGAGGACTACCCGCCGTTCCGTGCGGGTCTGCCTGAGTACGTGCGGCTGAAGAACGTGCCCGTGAAGAAGAAGCTCGGCACTTCGTTCAAGGTCTAGGCCTCGCGGCACGCGAGTATCCGGGAGCCAGCGGGACATGTCGGTCGAACAGGCCGCGTTAGTCGCGGCGATCTTCCTCGTCGTCGCGGCCGTCTATTCGACCGTCGGCCATGCCGGCGCTTCCGGCTATCTCGCCGTCATGGCGCTCGTGGGCGTCGCGCCGGGGGTCATGCGCCCGGTCGCACTCGCGCTCAACATCGTAGTTGCAGCCATCGCATCGGTCCGGTTCGCGCAAGCCGGGTACTTCAATGCCCGAGCGCTGGTGCCGTTTCTCATCGGCTCGATTCCGTTCGCCGCGCTGGGCGGCGCGTGGCGTATCGGCGGCAACGCCTATCGCGTGCTCCTCGGCTGCGTGCTGCTTGCCTCCGCCGGAATCCTCGCGTGGCGCGCGTTCAATGCCGCGCAGCTCCTAGCTACCGAATCGAGGCCGATCACCCGCATACCGATCGCCGCGGCCGTCGCGATCGGCGCCGGCATCGGCTTGCTGTCGGGTCTCACGGGTACCGGCGGCGGCATCTTCCTCAGCCCGCTGCTGCTGCTCGCCCACTGGGCGAATGCGCGGCAGACCGCCGGAATTTCCGCGCCATTCATCCTGTTCAATTCCACCGCCGGGCTGTTGGCGGGCACCCTGACCTGGGCGAGTTTTCCGCCGCAGTTGCCCTGGCTTGCGGTCGCGGTGATCGCGGGGGGGCTGCTCGGCTCGTGGCTCGGAACCCGGCGACTCGCTTCGCCGGCGCTGCTCGGCACGCTGGCCGTCGTGCTGGTGCTGGCTGCGGCGAAGCTCCTGCTGACCCATGCCTGAGCCGGAAATGAGCGGTGTCGTGGTATAGTGCGCGGCCTTTTTCGGGGGAGCGGACGCACGGCGTGCCGCACCATTCGAACAAAACCAAAGACTGAAACGACCGGGAGCGTTCTGCATGGATCCCACGATGTGGCTCTGGCTTGCGATCGGCGCGGGCGTACTCGCCGTGCTCTACGGCGTGTTCTCGATGATGTCGATCCTGCGCATGAGCGCGGGCAATGCGCGCATGCAGGAAATCGCCGCCGCGGTGCAGGCAGGCGCCAAGGCGTATCTCAACCGCCAGTACACGACCATCGGCATGGTCGGCATCGTGTTGTTCGCGGTGCTCGGATTCGCGCTCGGCTGGGCCACGGCAGGCGGGTTCGCGGTCGGCGCGATCCTTTCGGGTCTCGCCGGTTACATCGGCATGAACATCTCGGTGCGCGCCAATGTGCGCACGGCCGAAGCGGCGAACCATGGACTGAACGCCGCGCTGCAGGTGGCGTTCCGCGGCGGCGCGATCACCGGCATGCTCGTCGTGGGCCTCGGGCTCCTCGGCGTCGCTGGCTACTATTCCGCGATGCGCGGCTCGATCGGCGACGATGCGGCCCTGCACTCGCTCGTCGGGCTCGCGTTCGGCGGGTCGTTGATCTCGATCTTCGCGCGACTCGGCGGCGGCATCTTCACCAAGGGCGCGGATGTCGGCGCGGATCTCGTCGGCAAGGTCGAAGCCGGGATTCCGGAAGACGACCCGCGTAACCCTGCGGTCATTGCCGATAACGTCGGCGACAACGTCGGCGACTGCGCCGGCATGGCCGCCGACCTGTTCGAAACCTACGCCGTGACGCTGGTCGCGACGATGCTGCTCGGCGGGCTGATGCTCAAAGACCAGGGATCGACGACGGTGCTCTATCCGCTCGCGCTCGGCGCGGCGTCGATCGTCGCTTCCATCGTCGGCACGTTCTTCGTCAAGACCGGCGCGGGCGGCAAGATCATGAACGCGCTTTACAAGGGCGTGATTGTCTCTGGAGTGATCTCCGCGGTCGCGTTCTGGTTCATCACACGGGAGCTGATGCCGGACAGATTCGCGGCGATGTTCGGCTGCACGCTCATCGGCCTCGCGCTCACCGCCGCGATGATCGTGATCACCGAGTACTACACCGCCACGGAGTTCAGCCCCGTGCGCCGGGTGGCCGCGGCCTCGCAGACCGGCCATGCGACCAACATCATCGCCGGGCTCGGCGTCTCGATGAAGTCAACGGCCCTGCCCGTCATCGCCGTGTGCCTGGCGATCTTCGGCGCGTATACGCTCGGCGAGCAGGCGGGCGTTGGTCTCTATGGGATCGCCATCGCGGCGACCGCCATGTTGTCCATGGCCGGCATGATCGTCGCGCTCGATGCCTACGGCCCGATCACCGACAACGCGGGCGGTATCGCCGAGATGGCGAATCTGCCGAAGGCGATTCGCGACATCACCGACCCGCTGGATGCGGTCGGCAACACGACCAAGGCGGTCACCAAGGGCTATGCGATCGGCTCGGCCGGTCTCGCCGCGCTCGTGCTGTTCGCCGACTACACCCACAACCTCGAGGCGCACTTCGCGTCGAGCGGGCGTGCGATGGTGCAGTTCTCGCTCTCGGATCCCGCCGTCATCATCGGGCTGTTCCTCGGCGGCCTCGTGCCCTACCTGTTCGGCGCGATGGCGCTCGAGGCGGTCGGCCGCGCGGCCGGCTCGGTGGTCAACGAGGTGCGCCGCCAGTTCCGCGAGATCAAGGGCATCATGGAAGGCACCGCGAAGCCGGATTACTCCCGGGCCGTGGATATGCTGACGCGCGCGGCAATCAAGGAGATGATCGTGCCCTCGCTCCTGCCCATCCTCGTGCCGATTGTCGTCGCCTTCGGCCTCAACTGGCTGATGGGCCCCGGCGCCGGCGTCCGGGCGCTCGGCGGGCTGCTGATCGGCACGATCGTGACCGGGCTGTTCGTCGCGATCTCGATGTGCACCGGCGGCGGCGCCTGGGACAATGCCAAGAAATACATCGAGGAAGGGAATTTTGGCGGCAAAGGCTCGGACGCTCACAAGGCGGCGGTGACCGGCGACACGGTGGGCGATCCGTACAAGGACACGGCCGGCCCGGCGATCAATCCGCTGATCAAGATCATCAATATCGTGGCTCTGCTCCTGGTGCCGCTGCTCTGACCCGCAGCCGGGGCATGGACCAGCGCAGCCCGGCCCGCGCGCCTCCGCGTCCGGGACGCCCGCTTCGAGCGATTGCCGTGCTGGTCGCGGTCGCGGCCTTGGAGGCGCCGGTCACGGGCGCGGCCGTGGACGGCACGGTGCTGCCGCCGCTCAGTGCGCCGGCGGCCACCGATTCCATTCTCGTGGTCGCCCCGCACCCCGATGACGAGACGCTCTGCTGCGCGGGGTTTATTCAGCGCGCCGTGCAGACCGGCGCGCGCGTCGCCATAGTGTGGGCGACGAGCGGCGATGCGTTTGAGCTCGACGCCTTCGTCGTCGAACGGACGCTGCACCCCAAGGGCGCGGGTCTGCGACGACTCGCGCAACAGCGCATTGCGGAGGCGCGCCGTGCCGCAGCGCTCCTCGGCGTTGCCGCTGACCGGCAGTACTTTCTCGGCTATCCGGACCGGGGCCTGCGCCGGCTGATGGTCGATCACTACGCAACGCCCTACCGCTCGCGCTACACGGGCGCGATGGCCGTGCCGTATCCGCAAGCGCTGTCCCCGGGAGCGGCCTACGAGGGGCGCAATCTCGAGCGGGATCTGGCGACCGTGATCGCAGCGACACGGCCGACGCTCGTGCTCGCGCCGAGTCCCGAAGACCGTCACACCGATCATGCAGTGCTGGGTGAACTGGTATTGCGCGCCATGGAGCGACGGGGCGACGGCAGCCGCGTCTTGACCTGGATCGTGCACGCCGGCCAGCGCTGGCCGCGACCGCGCGGCCTGCATCCGG
>JBAVOB010000019.1:0-7121 GCA_049691655.1 Steroidobacteraceae bacterium
CTTCCTGCGAGTTCCTGGGCTGACGGATGATTTCCTTCAGCTCGGCGCGCAGCTTCGCGTAGCGTGCCACTATCTTCGCTCTGCGCTTCTCGCGCTCGACCATGTTGGTCTTGGCCATGCCCTGTGCGTCCTCTTACTTCCGGAACGGAAAACTGAAGGCTTCGAGCAGTGCCCTGCCCGCCTGGTCGTTGCGTGCCGTCGTGGTGATCGTGATATCCATGCCCCGAACCTGATCTATCTGGTCGTACTGAATTTCCGGAAAAATGATCTGCTCCTTCACGCCCAGGCTGTAATTGCCCTGACCGTCGAAGGAGCGCGCGCTCACGCCGCGAAAGTCGCGGATGCGCGGCATCGCGATGCTGACGAGCCGGTCGAGAAACTCGTACATGCGCGCCCCGCGCAGTGTGACTTTGCAGCCGATCGCGAGGTTCTCGCGCACCTTGAAGGTGGCGATCGACTTCTTCGCCTTGGTGATGAGCGGCTTCTGGCCGGTGATCTTCGCCAGGTCCGCGACCGCAGCGTCCATGACCTTCTTGTCGGCAACGGCCTCGCCCACGCCCATGTTGACCGTGATCTTGGTAATGCGCGGCACCTCCATCTGGTTCGCAAGGCCCAGGTCGCGCTTCAGCTGCGGTACGATCTTCTCGCGATACTGCTGCTTGAGCCGCGGCACCGGCCTGCCCGTCGTGGCGTTCATACGTCTATCACTTCGCTGTTCGACTTGAAGATGCGCACTTTCTTGCCGTCCGCCAGCGTCTTCACGCCGACGCGATCGGCCTGCTTCTGCGCGGCATTCCAGATCGCGATCTTCGAGCGGTGCAGCGGCATTTCCTTCTCGACGATGCCGCCCTGCACGCCTGCCTGGGGATTGGCGCGCTGGTGCCGCTTCACCCGGTTGATGTTCTCGACCAGCACGTACTCGTCGTCGACGATGCGCAGCACCGCACCGTGCCGCCCCTTGTCCCGGCCGGAGATCACGACGACCTGGTCGCCTTTCCTGATCTTGTTCATGGCACTCTCGCTCAGATCACTTCGGGCGCAAGCGAAATGATCTTCATGAACTGGACGTTGCGCAGCTCCCGCGTCACCGGCCCGAAGATGCGCGTGCCGATCGGCTCCAGCTTGTTGGTCAGCAGCACCGCCGCGTTGCCATCGAACTTGATGAGCGAGCCGTCCGGGCGGCGCACGCCACGGGTCGTGCGCACCACCACCGCGTCGTACACTTCGCCCTTCTTGACCTTGCCGCGCGGAATTGCATCGCGGACGCTCACCTTGATGACATCGCCCACGGTCGCGTAGCGGCGGCGCGTGCCGCCCAGCACCTTGATGCACATCAAGGTGCGTGCGCCGCTGTTGTCGGCGGCATTGAGCAGGGTGCGCAACTGGATCATGGATGGGTATCCTGAAGCTCTCAGCCACTCGGGGCGCGCTCGACGATCCTGAGCAGCTTCCACGACTTGCGCCGCGACAGTGGTCGGCACGATCCGATCTCGACCGAATCGCCCTCGCGGGCCTCGGACTTCTCGTCGTGCGCCAGGAGTTTCGTCGTACGGTGAATAAACTTGCCGTATCGCGCGTGCTTGACGAGGCGGTCGATCTCGACGGCGATCGTCTTCTGCATCTTGACGCTCACGACGCGACCGGTGAGCGTGCGCGCCCCCTTGGCTTCGGCCACCGTGGTCCGGGTTGCAGTCGTACTCATTGCTCTACTTGCCTCCGGCAACCCGGGCGCGCGCTGCGCCCGCTGCCTGTTCCCGCTGCACGGTCTTCAGCCGCGCGATGGCCTTGCGGACGCGGCCGAATTCGCTCGGCTTGGCGCCCTGGCCGGTGGCGCGCTGCATGCGCAGCGCAAACTGTTCCTTGCGCAGGCGCAGTAATTCGGCCTGCAGGTCGCTCTTCGACTTGTTCCGCAATTCCTTGGCGCTCATATGCCGTCCCGCCGCCTCAGCGTATCTGCCGCTTCGCGAACATGGTCGAGACCGACAGCTTCGCGGCGCCGAGACGGAACGCCTCGCGCGCGGTCACTTCGTCGACGCCATCCAGTTCGAACAGCACCTTGCCCGGCTGCACCTTGGCGACCCAGTACTCCACGTTCCCCTTGCCGCTCCCCATGCGCACTTCCAGCGGCTTCTTGGTGATCGGCACGTCGGGAAACACGCGCATGAAGAGTTCCCCGCCGCGCTTGATCGAGCGCGAAATCGCCCGCCGCGCCGCCTCGATCTCGCGCGCGGTCATGCGCGCACGGCTGGTCGCCTTCAGCCCGTACTCGCCGAAAGCCACGCTCGCCCCGCGATTCGCGAGCCCGGTGTTGCGGCCCTTGAACTGCTTGCGGTACTTGGTGCGCTTCGGTTGCAGCATGCGTCGTTCCTCAGACCGCCGCCTGCTCGGCAGGCGGGGTGGCCGGAGCCGCTGTCTGCGCGTCGGCGTCGCCCGCCTTCTCAGCCTCGGTCTTGTCGAACACCTCGCCCTTGAAGATCCACACCTTCACGCCGATCACTCCGTAGGTCGTGCGCGCCTCCGCCAGCCCGTAATCGATGTCGGCGCGAAACGTGTGCAGCGGAATACGTCCCTCGCGCGACCACTCCGTGCGCGCGATTTCGGCGCCGTTCAGACGCCCGGAGAGGCGTACCTTGATGCCGAGCGCGCCGCTGCGCATCGTGCTCATCACCGCGCGCTTCATCGCGCGGCGGAACATCACGCGCTTCTCGATCTGCTGCGCGATGCCATCCGCGACCAGCTGCGAATCGAGCTCGGGCTTCCTGATTTCGGCGATGTTCAGGCGCACATCGTTCATGTTCATGCCGAGCATGTTGGCAGTCTGCTGCCGGAGTTTTTCGATGTCCTCGCCCTTCTTGCCGATCACGATGCCGGGACGCGCGGTCTGGATCGTGATGTTTACTTTCTTCGCGGCGCGCTCGATCGTGATACGGCTGACGGAAGCCTCGGCGAGCTTCTTCTTCAGGAACTCACGCACGCGGAAATCCGTGTACACGTGTTCCGCGAACTGCTTCTTGTCCGCATACCATTTCGACGACCAGTCGCGCGTGATGCCGAGGCGGATGCCGATCGGATTGACCTTCTGACCCATGCGCTAATCCTTCTTGCCGTCGCTCACGCGAATCGTGATGTGGCTGTTGCGCTTGACGATGCGCGCTCCGCGCCCCTTGGCGCGCGCGGCGAAGCGCTTCAATACCGGCGCCGCATCGATCTCGATGCGCGCCACCCTGAGATCGTCGATGTCGAGCCCCGCATTTTCCTGGGCGTTCGCGATGGCGCTCCAGAGCACCTTGTAGACCAGCTTCGCACCCTTTTTCGGCATGAACTTCAGCGTGTTGAGCGCGTTGTTCACGGGCATGCCGCGCACTGTGTCCGCGACCAGGCGGCACTTCTGCGGCGAGATGCGCGCGTTGCGCATGATGGCGGTGACTTGCATGGATAACTATCCGTCTCAGCTCGCGGCCGGGGCCGGGGCCGTTTCCACTTTGCGGTCGCCCGAGTGCGCCTTGAAAAGCCGTGTCGGCGAGAACTCGCCGAGCTTGTGGCCCACCATGTTCTCGGTCACGAGGACCGGGATGTGCTGCCGGCCGTTGTGCACGGCGATCGTCAGGCCGACCATCTCCGGCAGCACCACCGAGCGGCGCGACCAGGTCTTGATCGGTTTGCGGTCGTTCTTCGCGGCCGCCACCTCCACCTTCTTCGCGAGGTGCAGATCCACGAAGGGGCCCTTCTTCAATGAACGCGGCATATCAACGCACCTTGTTCTGACGACGCTGCACGATCATGTGATTCGTGCGCTTGTTGTTGCGGGTCTTCTTGCCTTTGGTGTTCCAGCCCCACGGCGACACCGGATGCGGGTTGCCCTGGCCGGACTTGCCCTCGCCGCCGCCGTGCGGGTGGTCAACGGGGTTCATCGCGAGGCCGCGCACGGTCGGACGCACTCCGCGCCAGCGCATCGCGCCGGCCTTGCCGTAGCTGCGCAGGTTGTGCTCGTCGTTCGACACCTCGCCAATCGTGGCGCGGCAGTCGACGTGCACCTTGCGCGTCTCGCCCGACTTGAGGCGCACGTAGGCGTAAATGCCTTCGCGCGCGGTGTACTGCACCGAGCTGCCGGCGCTGCGCGCGAGCTGCCCGCCCTTGCCGGGCTTGATCTCGACGTTGTGCACCGTGCTGCCGACCGGGACATGCCGCAGCTGCATCGCGTTGCCCGGTTTGATCGGTGAGTCGGATCCCGCGCGAATGTCATCGCCGGGCTTCACGCCCTTCGGCGCGATGATGTAGCGCCGCTCGCCGTCCTTGTACTTCACCAGCGCGATGTGCGCCGTACGATTGGGATCGTATTCGAGGCGCTCGACGACGCCCGCGATGCCATCCTTGTCGCGACGGAAATCGATCACGCGGTACTTCTGGCGCGACCCGCCGCCGATATGGCGCGTGGTGATGCGGCCGAAGCTGTTGCGCGCGCCGGTCTTGTTCTGCGCAGCGGTGAGCGGCTGGTACGGCCCGCCCTTGTGCAGGTGCGACCGGTCGACGCGCAGCTGGAAGCGCGTACCGGGCGACGTGGGTTTCATTTTAATGAGAGCCATGCGGGTAATTCCTGGGACGCGTTCAGGCCTTCGGCCGCGACTCGTAATCGATCGACTGGCCCGGGGCGAGGCTGACGTAGGCCTTCTTCCAGTCCTGCGTGCGCCCAACGGTCTTGCCGAAGCGCCGCGCCTTGCCGGCTTCGTTTACGACGCGCACGCCGCGGACTCTTACAGCGAACATCAGCTCGACCGCCGCCTTGATGTCCGGCTTGGTCGCGTCGCGGCGCACGCGGAAGGTGTACTGATTGCCGGTCTGCATGGCTAGCGAAGTCTTTTCGGTGACGTGCGGTGCGATCAGCACGCTCATCAATTGTTCCTTGCCGAGGCTCACTGCAGGCGCTCCTCGATGAGCTTGACCGCGCCGAGCGTCAGCAGCACGCGCTCGTGGCTTGCCAGGCTCAACGGGTTCAGCGCGGCCGCCGGCAGCACCTCGACATGCGGGAGATTGCGTGCCGCGAGCGCGAGCTTCTCGTCGATGGCTTCGACCACGATCAGGACGTTGGCAAGGGACAGCGCCTTGAGTTTCTGCGTCAGGAGCTTGGTCTTGGGCGCGTCCACCGAAATCTGGTCGGTGACCAGCAGGCGATTCTGGCGCAGCAGCTCGGAGAGCATCGAGCGAATCGCGCCGCGGTACATCTTGCGATTCAGCTTCGGGCCGAAATCGCGCGGCGTCGCGGCAAACGCGCGGCCGCCGCCCACCCAGATCGGGCTGCGGATCGAGCCGACGCGCGCCTGGCCGGTACCTTTCTGGGCCCAGGGCTTGCGACCGCCGCCGCGCGCCTGCGCCCGGGTCTTCTGCGCCTTCGAACCAGCTCGGCCCGCATTGCGGTACGCCGTGATGGCCTGATGCACGAGCGCTTCGTTGAACTCGAGTCCGAAGGTCTTGTCGGAAAGCGAGACGTCGGCGCTGCCGTTTGCGAGTTTGAGCTTCATCGCTGTCTCTTAGGGCTTCTTCTTGGCCTCGGCCTTGGCCTCGGCCTTGGCTTCGGCCTTGGGCTTGGCGTCCGCCTTGCTCTTCGGCTCGGCCGGCTTCGCGACCGTCACCTTCGTCGGCACCATGATCTTGCGTTTGGCCTTGCGCGCCGCCTTCACCGACGGGCGCACGATGACGCTGCCGCCCTCCGCACCCGGCACGGCGCCGCGCACCAGGATGAGGTTGCGCGCAACGTCGATCTCGACGATGCGCAGGTTCTCCGTCGTGCGACGCACTCCGCCCATGTGTCCCGACATGCGCTTGCCGAGGAAGACGCGGCCAGGCGTCTGGCGCTGGCCAATCGAGCCCGGCGTGCGATGTGCGAGCGACACGCCGTGCGAGGCGTGATGCCCGGCGAAGTTATGGCGCTTCATCGTGCCGGCGAATCCTTTACCGATGGTCGTCCCGGTCACGTCGACCACCTGCCCGACCTTGAAGTAGTCGGCCTTGAACTCCGCCCCCGGCTGCAGCGCACCCGCCGCCTGCGCGTCCACCCGGAATTCCACCAGTCCGCGGCCGGCGGGGACCGACGCCTTCGCGTAATGCCCGGCGACAGCCTTCGAAAGCAACTGCTGGCGGCGCGTTCCGAACGACAGCTGCACCGCCGTGTAGCCGTCGTTCTCGACGGACTTCACCTGCGTGACCCGGTTCGGCAGCACTTCGATGACAGTGCACGGCACCGTCTCGCCCGCGTCCGTGAACACGCGCGTCATGCCCGCCTTGCGGCCCAACAGTCCCATCGACATTCCGGCAACCTCGCATCAGGTCAAACGCATCCGCCGCGCACGGCGGCCGCCCAGTGCGGTACCGGGTGAGGGACGACAGGAGGCCCGTGCCGGGGGACCCGGACAGGGTTGCTCGAGTGGTCTTGGCGTGCAGGTGGCTCGCCAACCTCGCCCGATGCCGCGTCAGACGCGTGCCGCCCCGCGATCGGGGCGGGGCGAAAAAGGCCGCGCAGTATAGCCCGTCTGGCCGTCAACGCAAGCCGCAGCCGGCCTGCGCGCGCTCCGTCCGGGTCCGGGACCGCGGACTGCCCGGCCCGCTAATTCAGCTTGATCTGCACGTCCACGCCCGCCGGCAGTTCGAGCTTCATCAGCGCATCCACCGTCTTGTCCGTGGGATTCATGATGTCCATGAGGCGCTTGTGCGTGCGCAGCTCGAACTGGTCGCGCGCGTCCTTGTCGCCGTGCGGCGAGACCAGCAGCGTGAAACGCTCCATCTTCGTCGGCAGCGGCACCGGGCCGCGCACCGTGGCGCCGGTGCGCCGCGCCGTTTCCACGATTTCGCGTGCGGAATTGTCGATCAGGCGATGGTCGAACGCCTTCAGTCTGATCCGGATGTTCTGATTTGCCATGGAAAAACCTCGATTATTTCCGCACGCAGCGTTCTGCCGGCCTATTTGAGAATCTTCGCCACCACGCCCGCGCCGACGGTGCGTCCGCCCTCGCGGATCGCAAAGCGCAGGCCCTCTTCCATCGCGATCGGCTGGATCAGCTCCACCTTCATCTTGATGTTGTCCCCGGGCATCACCATCTCGGTCTTCTCCGGCAACTCGATCGTGCCGG
>JBAVOB010000020.1:0-5689 GCA_049691655.1 Steroidobacteraceae bacterium
GCCGTCGAGCGGCTCGACGAACAGGCGCGCACCGAGCGCATCCGCCGTCTGCGCCGCCTCCTCGAGGAGCGCATCGTGCTGCTCGACGGCGCGATGGGCACGCTGATCCAGCGCCACCGGCTCGACGAGGCGGGTTTTCGCGGCGCCCGGTTTCGCGATTACGGCCGCGATCTCGGCGGCAACAACGACCTGCTGGTGCTCACCCAGCCCGACATCGTCGCCGGTATCCATCGCGCCTATTTCGACGCCGGCTCCGACATCGTCGAGACCAACACCTTCAGTTCGACCGCGATCGCCCAGGCCGACTACGGACTGCAGGCGCTCGTGCCCGAACTGAACTACCGGGCCGCGCGCATTGCGCGCGGCGTGGCGGACGAAGTCGCTCGCGCGACCGGCACGCCGCGCTTCGTGGCGGGCGCGCTCGGACCGACCAACCGCACCGCGTCGCTGTCGCCGGACGTGAACGACCCCGGATTCCGCAACGTCACGTTCGACGAACTCGTCGCGGCCTACGCCGAGGCCGCACGGTCGCTGATGCAGGGTGGTGCGGACCTGATTCTCATCGAAACGGTGTTCGACACGCTGAACGCGAAGGCGGCCATCTACGCCGTACAGAGCGTATTCGAGGAGACCGCGGTCGAACTGCCGCTGGTCATCTCGGGCACGATCACCGACGCCTCCGGCCGGACGCTCTCGGGCCAGACGACCGAAGCGTTCTGGAATTCGGTGCGCCACGCGCGGCCCCTCGCGATCGGGCTCAATTGCGCGCTCGGCGCGCGGCAGTTGCGGCCGTATGTGCAGGAACTCGCGCGGCTCGCCGACACCTATGTCTGCGCCTATCCGAATGCCGGCCTCCCCAACGCTTTCGGCGAGTACGAGGAGACGCCGGAACAGACGGCGGAAATTCTCGGTGAGTTCGCGGAATCGGGCCTGCTGAACATCGTCGGCGGCTGCTGCGGCACGACGCCGGATCACATCCGCCGTATCCGCGAGCGTGTCGCGCGCAGCGCGCGGCGCGCGGTCGCACTGCTCCCGCCGAAATGCTGTCTGAGCGGTCTCGAGGCTTGCAATATCGACGCGGACACGCTGTTCGTAAACGTCGGCGAGCGTACCAATGTCACGGGGTCGGCCAAGTTCCGCAAGCTGATCGAGGCCGATGACTACAACGCGGCGCTCGACATCGCCCGCCAGCAGGTCGCGAACGGCGCGCAGCTGATCGACATCAACATGGACGAGGGCATGCTCGATTCGCAGGCCGCGATGGTGCGCTTCCTGCAGCTGATCGCGGCCGAGCCCGACATCGCGCGCGTGCCGATCATGCTGGATTCCTCCAAGTGGTCGGTGATCGAAGCGGGCCTCAAGTGCATCCAGGGCAAGGGGGTCGTCAATTCGATCAGCCTGAAGGAAGGCGAAGCCGCTTTCCTCGAGCATGCGCGCAAGGTGCGCCGCTACGGCGCCGCCGTCGTCGTGATGGCGTTCGACGAGCAGGGGCAGGCCGATACGGTCGAGCGCAAGGTCGCGATCTGTACGCGCTGCTACCGGCTGCTCGCCGGGCAGGCCGGGTTTCCACCCGAGGACATCATTTTCGATCCGAACATCTTCGCCGTGGCGACCGGGATCGAGGAGCACAACGGCTACGCGCTCGCGTTCATCGAGGCGACGCGACAGATCAAGCAGACGCTCCCCGGGGCGCTCGTCTCGGGCGGCGTGAGCAATGTGTCGTTCTCGTTCCGCGGAAACGAGCCGGTCCGCGAGGCGATGCACTCGGTGTTCCTGTACCACGCGATCCAGGCCGGCATGGACATGGGCATCGTCAACGCGGGGCAGCTCGCGATCTACGAGCAGATCGAGCCCGAGCTGCGCGCGGCCGTCGAGGACGTGATCCTCAACCGGCGGCCGGACGCGACCGAACGGCTGCTCGAACTCGCCGGACGCTACAAGGGCGAGAGCGGTGCGAAGCAGCGCATCGATCTCGAGTGGCGTTCGTGGCCGGTCGGCAAGCGGCTCGAGCACGCGCTCGTCAAGGGGATCGACGACTACGTCATCGCGGACACCGAGGAGGCGCGGCTCGAGCTGGCGCGGCCGCTGCACGTGATCGAAGGCCCGCTGATGAACGGCATGAACGTCGTCGGCGACCTGTTCGGCTCCGGCAAGATGTTCCTGCCGCAGGTCGTCAAAAGTGCGCGCGTCATGAAGAAGGCGGTCGCGCACCTGATCCCGTACATGGAGAAGGACAAGGGCGGCGCTGCGCGGTCGAACGGCCGCATCGTCATGGCGACCGTGAAGGGCGACGTGCACGACATTGGCAAGAACATCGTCGGCGTCGTGCTCCAGTGCAATAACTTCGAGGTGATCGACCTCGGCGTGATGGTGCCGTGCGAGCGCATCCTCGAGACCGCGCGACGCGAGAACGCCGACCTGATCGGGCTGTCCGGGCTGATCACGCCCTCGCTCGATGAGATGGTGAACGTGGCGCGCGAGATGCAGCGCCAGGGCTTCAGCATTCCGCTGCTGATCGGCGGCGCGACCACTTCGCCCGCGCACACGTCGGTGCGCATCGCGCCGCAGTACCAGCAGCCGGTCGTATACGTGAAGGACGCGTCGCGGTCGGTCGGCATCGCGCAGACGCTGGTGACGCCGGCGGCGCGGGCGCAGTTCGATGCGCAGAACGCTGCCGATCACGAACGCCGTCGCGAGCAACACGCCGGTCGGTCGGTGAAGCTGCCGGAACTGCCGATCGAAGCCGCGCGCGCCAACCGCCGGCCGATTGACTGGTCGCGCTACACGCCGCCGCGGCCGCGCGCGCCCGGTATCCACGCCCTCGACAGCCTGCCGCTCGAGGAGCTGCTCGGCTACTTCGACTGGATGCCGTTTTTCAACGCCTGGGAGTTCGCCGGAAGATTCCCCGACATCCTCACCGATGCCGTGGTGGGCGAGGCGGCCAGCAACCTCTACGCCGATGCGCGCCGCATGCTGAAGCAGCTGATCGCGGAGCGCTGGCTCGAGGCGCGCGCCGTGGTCGGCCTGTTTCCGGCGAACTCAGTGGGCGACGACGTCGAGGTCTACGCCGATGAGAGCGGCGCGAACATGCTTGCGCGGCTGTGTTTCCTGCGCCAGCAGAAGGGCAAGTCGCCCGGGCAGCCGCACGAGTGCCTCGCCGATTACGTGGCGCCGCGCGCGAGCGGCGTCGCCGATTACCTCGGCGCGTTCGCGGTTACGACCGGCCATGGGATCGAAGCGCACCTCGCGCGCTTCGAGCGCGCCCACGATGACTACTCGAGCATCCTGCTGAAGGCGCTCGCCGACCGCTTCGCGGAAGCCGCGGCCGAGTATCTGCACGAGCGCGTGCGGCGCGAGCTGTGGGGCTACGCGCCGGATGAATCGCTGACGTGCCATCAGCTCATCCACGAGCGCTATCGCGGCATCCGCCCGGCGCCGGGCTACCCGGCCTGTCCGGATCACACCGAGAAGCAACAGCTCTGGAAACTGCTCGACGTGGAGCGGCGCGCCGGGATCCGCCTTACCGAGTCCTACGCGATGTACCCGACGGCGGCCGTCAGCGGCTGGTATCTCTCGCACCCGGACGCGCGCTACTTCGTGCTCGGGAAGATCGATCGCGACCAGGTGGCCGACTACGCCCGCCGCAAGGGGCTCGCACTCGCCGAGGCCGAGCGGTGGCTGGCGCCTAATCTCGGCTACGAGCCCGGTTAGCCAGAGGCCGCCTGCGGGCGCGGCGCTCAGCGGCCGGGGCGGCTGCCGGGCAGCGCCGCGCCGGGCAGGTCTTCGTTCTCCACGACCGAGAGGTACGCGGGGCCGCCGAGCGCGCGCATCTGGCCGAGGATGTAGGCGCTGCGGCTCTCTATGTACGGCGAAGGCGCGTCGGCGCGCAGGATCCGCGGATTCGGCAACACCGCCGCGAGCAACGCGGCTTCGCGCCGGGTGAGCCGGGCGGCGCTCTTGTGGAAGAACTGCTGCGCCGCGGCCTGCACGCCGTACACGCCGCGGCCGAACTCCGCGATGTTCAGGTACACCTCGAGGATGCGCTCCTTCGGCCAGGACCATTCGATCAGCAGGGTGATCCACGCCTCGAGACCCTTGCGCAGGTAGCTCTGCCCTTTCCACAGGAACAGGTTCTTGGCGACCTGCTGCGAGATGGTGCTCGCGCCGCGCAGGCGCCGGCCGCGCTCGTTGGCGCGGATCGCCTTGCGGATGGACTGAAAGTCGAATCCCCAGTGGAACGGAAACTGCTGGTCCTCGGCGGCAATCACGGCGACCGCGGCCTGCGGCGCGATGTGCTCCAGATCCACCCATTGGTAGCGGGTACGGTAGGGCTGTGCGTCGCCGATCGCCGCGATGCGCGCTTCGATCATGAACGCGCTCGTCCAGGGATCGATCCAGCGCATCGCCAGCACCGGGACCACGGCCAGGAGAAACAGGATGGCGCCTGCCCCGGCAACTGTCACCGCGACGCCGCGCCAGCGCGCGAGTTCCGTCCACCGGCGCATGCGACGGGTGAGCCCGCCCCGCCGCGCTGCGCCGGTCGGGTGGCTGGTTCTCCGTCGCGCGATCACGAGTCGGGCGTCAGTCGGTCGCGCTGCGTGTGACCCCGGTGATCGACACGTCCTCGACCGGGACGTCGTCGTGGCCCTGCCTGCGGCCGGTTTTCACCTGCGCGATCCTGTCGACGACGTCCATGCCCTCGACCACCCGGCCGAATACCGCATAGCCGAAATTGCCGGCGCTGTGATCGAGGAACGCGTTGTCCTTCAGATTGATGAAGAACTGCGAGGTCGCGCTGTGAATGTCGTTGGTGCGCGCCATCGCGACCGAGCCGCGCAGGTTCTTCAGGCCGTTGGCCGCTTCGTTCCTGATCGGCCCGTGTCCCTTCTTCTGCCGCATGTCGGGCGTCAGGCCGCCGCCCTGGATCATGAATCCCGGGATCACGCGGTGAAAAATCAGCCCGGCGAAAAAGCCGTCGTCGACGTACTTGCGGAAGTTGGCCGCCGATTCCGGTGCCTCCTTTTCGTGCAGCTCGATCGCAAAGGTGCCCAGCGAAGTTTCGAATCGGACCATGGAGCAGTTCCCGGTTGAGTGGTTGCAGGCGGGCAGCGGCTCAGTACCCGGGCCATTCAGCCTCGGTGACGCGCTCATGCCCGGCGAGATCGCGGCGCGAGCGTACGTGACCGAAGCCCCGCGCGACAAGCATTTCCGCGAGCTGCGCAGCCTGGCTGGCACCATGCTCGAGCAGCAACGCGCCGCGCCGCGCGAGATGTTCCGGCGCCTGCGCGACGAGGATGCGCAGCGCCGCGAAGGGGTCCGGCCCGGGCGTCAGCGCCAACCGCGGCTCGTAGCGCAGCTCCGGGCCCCGCAGCGCCGGGTCGTCCTGCGCTACGTACGGCGGGTTGGCGACGATGAGATCGAAACGCCGCCCGGCCACCGGCTCGAACCAGCTGCCGGCCAGCAGCTCGATGCGGTCGAGGCCGAGCGCGGCAGCATTGGCGCGCGCGAGGACGAGCGCCGCGGGTGACACGTCGACCGCAGTGACACGCCAGCCGGGACGCTCACGCGCGAGGGCGAGGGCGATCGCGCCGCAGCCGGTGCCGAGATCGACTACTGCGAGTTCCGGCGACGCGCCGCGCAGTTCGAGCGCGCGCTCGACGAGCAGTTCGGTCTCGGGCCGCGGCACGAG
>JBAVOB010000021.1:0-6354 GCA_049691655.1 Steroidobacteraceae bacterium
GCGCACGACGCGCAGACCGCGGGCCCGGAGCTGGCGCTCGAGGTGCGCAATCACGGTGGTCTTGCCCGCGCCCTCGATGCCTTCGAAAGTGACGAATCGGCCGCGCTTCATGGCTCGGCCTCGGCGCGCTGGCGCAGCAGGAGCCGTTGGATGGCTGCATTGTGCTCGGTGAGCGTCTTCGAGAAATAATGCGAACCGTCGCCCTGTCCGGTCGCCACGAAAAACACGGCGCCGGTCACATCCGGTCGCACGGCGGCCCAGATCGCGTCGCTCCCGGGCAGCGCGATCGGTGTCGGCGGCAGGCCCCCGCGCAGATAGGTGTTGTAGGGAGTGTCGGTGCGCAGGTCACGTTCGCGGATGTTGCCGTCATAGCGAGCGCCGATGCCGTAGATCACCGTCGGATCGGTTTGCAGCCGCATTCCGGTGCGCAGACGCTGGATGAATACCCCGGCGATCCGCGCGCGTTCATCCGCGCGCCCGGTTTCCTTCTCGATGATCGAAGCGAGGATCAGAGCCTCGTAGGGCGAACGCAGCGGCAGCTCCTGCGCCCGGCCTTGCCAGGCGTGCGCCAGAACCTCGACCATCCGCCGATAGGCAAGTTCGTAGATTTCCCGGTCCGAGGCGCCGGCCGCGAAGCGATAGGTATCAGGAAAAAACCGGCCTTCCGGAAACTCATCGCGGTGCCCGAGCACGACCATCACCTCGGTATCCGGCTTTCCGGCCAGCGTCTGCGCAAGGTCCGGGTGCCGTTCGATGGCACGGCGCATCTGCGCGAACGTCCAGCCTTCGACGATTGTCAGCGCCGAGAGCCGTACCCGGCCGCTCTCGATCTGATCGAGAATCTGGCTTGGAGTGGCGTGGGCCGGAATCTCGTACTGCCCCGCCTTCACGTTGACGGTGCGCGCATGCGCGCGCAGCCAGAGTTGCACGGCTCGCGCATCGCGCAGCGCGCCCTGTTGGGCGAGCTGGGCCAGCACGGCGCGCACCGTCGCACCCGGCTTCACCGTGGTGCGCAGGCTCGCGGCATTCGGACCGGGCGCGTGCATGGATTCGCTGGTCCAGCGCACGAAGCCGCCGATGGCGAGCGCGGCGATCAGCGCCACGGCCAGCAGCCACGACCAGGGCCTAATCCACACCGCTCACCTGCTCCTGCAACGCTTTCGTCGTTGTGCCGACCGCGAGGTGCCGCTCGCCGAGCCGGGAAACCGGAACGATCCCGATGCGGACGTTGGTCAGGAACATCTCCTCCGCCAGCCGAACCTCACCCGCGCTCAGTTGCGCCACCTCGACAGCCAGTCCCGCGCGGCGCGCCTCATCGATCACGACCCCGCGCATGATGCCTGCGACGCCGCAGCGCCCGACGTCGGGCGTCAGGAGGCGTCTCCCGTGCACGATGAAAACATTGCTCATGGTGCCCGACACCAGGCTGTCAGAAGTCGAGAAGTGTAGCGATTCGAAGATCGTCGCGTCGCGCCACTCGGAGCGGGCCAGGACCTGTTCGAGCCGGTTGAGGTGCTTGATTCCCGCAAGCTGTGGATTCTCGCCGAAGCGGAGCTGGCCGATGCGGACCGATACGCCGTGGCGCGCCAGCCCGGGCGCGTCCATCGCCCACGGATAGCGAAGCAGGACGCGCGTGGCGCGTTCCGTCCCTGAGGGAGCGTAGCCGCGCGCGGCAGCCTCGCCGCGCGTCACGATCAGTTTGATGAGCGCGTAATCGACCGGTGCGGCTGCGGCGTGGATCTCGGTCATCAGTTGCTCGAGCGGCGGCGTGGAAAGCGCCAGGCGCCGGCAGCCCTCCACAAGGCGCGCCTGGTGGCGGTCGAGGAACCGCGGGCGGCCGCGAACGCAGGTGATGGTCTCGAAAACGCCGTCGCCATAGTGCAAGCCGCGGTCGACCGCAGAGACGGACGCGGCTGGCTCGCCGTTGACGAGCACGAGGTCCGGGGACCCGCTGCGCGGCGCACCGCCACGGGTCATCGGAAGTCCCCGAGTGCGGCGAGAAGACCGCGTGCCTTGGCGCGCGTTTCCTCGAGCTCCCGCTGCGGATCCGAGTCCGCCACGATGCCGGCGCCTGCGCGCAGCCGTACGTCACTCCCCTCGAGCGTTAGTGTCCGGATCAGAATATTGAAGTCGGCATCGCCGTTGTGGCCGATATAGCCGAGGGAACCGGTATAGGCACCGCGCCCTTCCGCCTCCTCTTGCGCCACGATTTCCATGCAGCGTATCTTCGGACAACCGGTGATTGTTCCGCCGGGGAAGACCGCCCGCAGCGCACCGATGGGGGAGACGTCCGCGCGCAGCTCGCCGCTCACGTTGGACACGATGTGATGCACATGAGCATAGGTCTCGATTGCCATGAACTCATCGACCCGCACCGTCCCGGCAGCACACACGCGCCCGAGGTCGTTGCGTTCGAGATCGATCAGCATGATGTGTTCGGCCCGTTCCTTCGGGTGCGCGATCAACGCAGCTGCTTCGGCCATGTCACGGTCGCGATTGGCGCTGCGCGGCCTCGTACCGGCGATCGGGCGCGTACTGATGCGTCCGCGCTCGATCTGCAGGAGCCGCTCCGGCGATGAACTGAGAATGGTGAAGCCACGCCGGTGCGCGAATGCCGCAAACGGCGCTGGGTTAGTCTGCCTCAGGCGCTCGTACAACTCGAGGGCGTCAACGCCCGTACGCAAGCTTGCGGTCCAGCGGCGTGACAGGTTCGCCTGGTAAATGTCGCCGGCGAGGATCGCAGCCTTCGCATGCGCCACCCGATCGAGGAACAGTTGCGGCGGTTCTTCGGTCACTGAGATCGCCAGCGAGTCGCTACGCGCGCCAGCGGCACGTGGGCGCAGGCCTGCGAGGTCGCGCGCGATGAGTTCGACGCTGCGCTCTGCGCCCGGTTCGGCCGCGATGAACGCGCGATTGGTCCTCGCATCATGCAGTACGACGGCCGGCACGCGCAGAGCGAATGCGCCCCAGGGGTCCGGCGTTGCCGGTAGGGTGAGCCGTGGTTCAATCTCCGCGGCGAGTTCGTAGCCGAGAAACGCAAACCATCCGCCGGCAAAGGGCACATCGCGCGGCAACTCGAAATCCTTCAGGCGGTCGCGCTTCCACCAGGCCTCGAGATTGTCCAGGAAGCCGTTCCGTCCGATCGGCTCGGCACCGCGATAGAGCGTGCCGCCTGCGGCGAGTGCAAGACTTTCCGTGGGGCGGGCAGCGAGCATGCTCCAGCGCGCGAGCGGCCCCGCGGCGACGCTATCGAGCAGGACGGGGTAGTGCTCCGGGTCCGTCGCGACCAAGTCGCGCAGCGACTCGGCGGTCGTTTCCACCTCCCGGACGAGGGCACTGCGTGCGGCCATCCGTGCCCTCGGTTACCGGGCCCCGTGCTCAGCCCGTAAAACGGCGGAAAACGAGCGAGCCGTTCGTGCCGCCGAATCCGAATGAGTTCGACAGGGCGACGTCGATTTTCATGCGGCGCGCCGTGTTCGGCACGTAATCGAGATCGCATTCCGGGTCCGGCGTACGCAGGTTGATGGTCGGCGGCGCTACCTGGTCGCGGATGGCCAGTACCGAGAAGATCGCTTCGACGACGCCAGCCGCTCCCAGCAGGTGCCCGGTCATCGACTTGGTCGAGCTGACTGCGAGACGCCTGGCGTGATCGCCGAAAGCACGCTTGATCGCGAAGGTCTCGGCCCTGTCGCCGAGCGGAGTCGAAGTCGCATGGGCGTTGAGGTAATCCACGGCCGACATCTGTAGCCGCGCGTCGCGGACGGCGTTCGCCATCGCAAGGCGCGCGCCCTCCCCGTCTGCGGCCGGCGCGGTGATGTGAAAGGCATCGGCGCTCATGCCGAAGCCGGCCAGTTCGGCGTAGATCTTCGCGCCCCGGGCACGCGCATGGTCCAATTCTTCGAGCACCAGGGCGCCGCCCCCGTCACCCATGACGAAGCCGTCGCGGTCCTTGTCCCACGGCCGGCTTGCCTCGGCGGGCGCGTCGTTGCGCTCCGACAAAGCCTGCGCCTGGCAAAATCCGCCCAGCGCTGTCGGAGTCGTTGCCATCTCTGCGCCGCCCGCGATGATGACGTCGGCATCGCCATACTGGATACAACGCCCGCCAAGGCCGATCGCATGCGTCGACGTCGTACACGCCGTGACGACACCGAGGTTCGGCCCTTTCAACCCGTAGCGGATCGAAAGATGACCGGCGATCATGTTGATGATCGTGCTCGGAATGTAGAACGGCGAGATCTTCTTGGGATTGCTCGCAGCAAGATAAGCACCGACCGTTTGCTCGATGCCCTCGAGTCCGCCGATACCCGACCCCATTACCGTGCCGCAGCGCTCGGGCGCAAGCTGCGCGAAGTCGAGCCCGCTGTCGTTCACCGCCTGCACGCCCGCGGCGACGCCGTAGTGCATGAACGGGTCCATGCGGCGCGCCTCCTTCGGTGACAGATACTGAGTGACGTCGAACCCGTTTACTTCGCCGGCAAAACGCGTCGCGAATCGGGAAGCATCGAAGCGGGTAATCAGCCGGATGCCGCTCGCGCCGCGGAGCACGGCTTCCCACACGGCCGCAACCGCTGAGCCGAGCGGGCAGACGATGCCTAGGCCAGTGATGACGACGCGGCGACCGGGCACGTACGACCTTCGCAGGAACTGGGAGAGAGCTGGACCTCGCTACGGGGGCGAGCTCGGGCCCGCACCTCGCCAGCGCGGATCAGGCCTTGTGCCGCTGGCTGATGTAGTCGATCGCCTGCTTGACGGTCGTGATCTTCTCCGCGTCCTCGTCCGGGATCTCGATCTCGAACTCTTCCTCGAGCTGCATCACCAGCTCGACGGTATCCAGCGAATCGGCCCCCAGGTCATCGACGAATGAAGCTTCGTTCGTCACCTGCTCCTGCTTCACACCAAGCTGCTCGGCGACGATGGCCTTCACTTGCTGTTCGATGGTGCTCATCTCTGTTCTGTCCTCGTTGGAGTTTTTCGGATCCCGCCTGCGGGCCGAGCGGGGGCGGTATTGTAGGGGAAGGCTGTCGGTCCCGCCACTCGGCTGATTCGTGAGTGTTTGTTTTCATTGACAAAAGCTGTAGGCGGCCTGCGGACCGAACCCCGCGTCAGGGCATGTGCATGCCGCCATTGACGTGCAGCGTCTCCCCCGTGACATAGGCGGCACCGGGCGAACAGAGGAACAGCACCGCGGACGCGACGTCTTCGGCTGCGCCCAGGCGCGCCATCGGTATCTGCGCGAGCAGCGTGGCGCGCTGTTCGTTAGTGAGCAAGCGTGTCATGTCGGTGTCGATGAAACCCGGCGCCACGGCATTGACGGTGATATTGCGCGAGGCGATTTCCCTGGCGAGCGACTTGGTGAATCCGAGCAGACCCGCCTTGGACGCGGCGTAGTTCACCTGCCCCGGATTACCCGTGATCGCCACGATGGATGTGATGTTCACGATGCGTCCGCGCCGCTCCTTCATCATTCGCTTGAGGCAGGCCTTGGTCAGTCGGAATACCCCGGTGAGATTCGCGGCGATGACCTGGTCCCAGTCCTCGGGCTTCATCCTGAGCAGCAGTGAGTCGCGCGTGATGGCCGCGTTATTGACGAGAATGGTCGGCAGGCCCTCGCGCGCTTCCAGGTCCAGGATTAGCGCGTCGATCGATGCGGGACTCGAAGCGTCCAGCACGGCGCCACGCGCACCCGGCAGTTCCTTGCCGAAGCGCGCGGCCCCCTCGCTGGTCGTCGAGGTACCGACGACCTTCGCGCCTGCCTGCATCAGGGCCGCGGCGATGGCGCGCCCGATGCCTCGGCTTGCTCCGGTGACGAGTGCGACATCGTTCTCAAACATTCAGACCCCCTTCACAGCCGCGAGCGCAGCCTCGATGCTTGCACCATCTTCAAGCGCAAGGCATTGAATCTCAGGGCGGCGTTCGATGCGTCGATTGAGACCGGTCAGAACTTTTCCGGGTCCGCACTCAAGCAGTTGCGTTACACCGCTAGCGGTCAAAGCGAGCACGGTCTGTGTCCAGCGCACCGGGCTTGCGAGCTGCCGCACGAGCAGCGCCTTGATCGCGGCGGGATCGTCATAGAGAGCGCCGTCCACCGCGCTCAGGTAGCGGATGGCCGGCGGTCGCAGATCGACCGCCTGCAGCCGCCCGGCAAGCTGCTGTGCAGCGCCGCGCATCAGGCTGCTGTGCACGGGGACGCTCACGGGCAGCGGCACCGCTCGCTTGGCGCCACGCGCCCTGGCCAACGCGATTGCGCGTTCGACGGCGGTCCGGTGGCCGGCGATCACGACCTGACTAGGGGCGTTGTAATTGACCGCTTCGACGACTTCGCCCTGGGCTGCCTCGGCGCAAGCGGCTTCAACC
>JBAVOB010000022.1:0-1699 GCA_049691655.1 Steroidobacteraceae bacterium
TCCGGCGACACATTTCCAATCGAGTTCATCGGTGGTAGCAAGGACGGGGAAGTCATCGAGGCGACTTCCGCGCCGGACCATTACGAGGTGACGCTGGACGGCGGGATGACCGAGCTGTATGCGCGGCAATACACCGAGCCGCCGTTTGTTTACGTGCAGATTGGTTACGCCCGGAACGAGACCTGGAAGTAATACCATTTATCCTATTAAGTCGGTATAATGGTCGCGTAAGAAGCGTTTGCTCCATCCAGCAGCCATCCGCGTCCGATCAGGGAGAACGCGCGTCGCGCATCCGACCAAAAGCTTTCCAGCCAGGTCGTCATATGCACCCGCATTTGCTCGATGCTTTCAAAGGCCCGGTTGCAAAGCACGTCCTTGATCTGGTCCCACAGCTTCTCCGCCGGGTTGAGTTCGGGGCTGTAGGCGGGCAGGGTCAGCACTCGCACGTTGTCGGGCAGCCGTGCATGGCCGTCGGGCAGATGAAAGCCGGCTCCGTCCTGGATGAGTACATGCATCGCCGCGGGATCGCTGCCGGCGATCTGCCGATAGTAGGCCGTCAGATGTTCCTGGTCCACGGTCTCCGCATAGAGGAACTCGCTGCGGGCGAGCCCCACTCCCACGGCTCCGTAGAGGTAGCCCCACTCGTAGCGCTGCTGGCTGGGGCAGACCGGACGCACCCCCTTGCTCACCCACACCCGCCTCGAAAAGCTGTGCAATCCGTAGCGCATTTCATCCAACACCCACAGCCTCACCGGCCGCCCTGCGGGCAGCCCGAGCGCCCGGAACCGGGCGCTCAGCTCGGTTTTGAACGCTTCAGCGGCGGCGGGATCCTTTTTGATATGGCTTGGGCGCGGGACCCGCAGCCGCGCGCCGGCTTTTCCCAGCCACTTGTAGATCGTCGGCAGGGCGGCGTTCACTCCGTGCTCCTTGCGCAGCCATTGCTGGATTTGCGGCGCGGTGCGCCAGAGTCCTTTGCCCAGCCCGGCTTCAAATTGCTCCCGGGCTCGCCCGCTGAGCAGTCCCTGGGCACCGCGATTCTTCGCCCGCCCGTCGCCCAGCAGCAGTTCCGTGCCGCCTTTGCGGTAGCGCGCAAACCATTCCTGAATCGTCGAGCGCGCGCGGCCCACCGCCGCCGCGATCTGATCGAGGCCTTGTTCTCCGAGCAATCCGAGTTGCACGGCCATCAATCGTTCCCGCCGCCAGCCCGGCGGCTCCGCTTTGAGTTGCTTTTGCAGTGAATCTCCCTGTCGGAGTCGGTCGAGCTTCTGTCGTGGTCGCGCCATCCACACCTTCAATCATGCCGCCCGCCAGACGTCCATTACGTTCTACCGATGTTTATGGCCGTTTGGTATTACTTCGGCGCGAACCACTGCGCGACGGTGAGCGTGGCCCGGAGTTGCGTCTTGTCCTCGCGATTCACTTTCAATTCGCAGTTTTCGATCGCGATGAATCGCTCCGGCGCCTGCAGTTCGCGCAGGAAATCGAATATGGCCTGCCACGGCGCCTTGGCCTCGATCCGCACCGGGAGCGAGGTGTAACTCTCCCGGTTCACCGGCAGGCCGGGCGTGGGTGCGTCGATCGTCACGGTGAATTTTTTCGCCGCGTCGAGAATGGCTTCGCGCAGCGCCTTGTTCGCGACGTCGGGGTCGCCGAGCACAGGCATCTTCGCAGTCAGCACGGCATCGCGTTTCGCCCACAG
>JBAVOB010000023.1:0-2081 GCA_049691655.1 Steroidobacteraceae bacterium
AAGGGGCACCGCTCGGGCGAACGCGGACCGGTGCTCAAGGCGACCGTCAATTCGATTCTCGCGCGCACGCCACCGGTTCTCGCCTTCGTCGCGGCCGGTCGCGACGGCGGCGGAACCGGCGCAACGCTGGTGCTGCTGAAGACGGGTCGCGGCGGCGGCTAGTCCGTCGTCATCTCCGCGGTATCGACGATTTCCCTGAGGACCGCCGTCGCGTAGGCCCCCGGTGCGAGCGCAAACCGGCACAGCACGTCGGCCCCGTCCCACTCGACGCCGAGGTCGCGCACCGTCAGCCGCAGGCTCCGGCGCTCCTGCTCGAGTCCGGCCTCTTCCAGCATCGCGGGCAAGCCGGTGAACGTTTCGCAGGTGGAGTGCTCGAGTGCGCCGATGCGCGCGGCGCTCTTCAGCTCGCCTCGACCCCACAGGGAACCGGTCGGATGAATCTCGAGCGCCGCGCACCGCGCGGCGAACGTCGCGTCCACGGACTCGACCGCGAACGTGCTCCCACGTTCATCGAGATTGGCCACATCGCCCGCCTCGAGCCGGTCCCACGAACCGTCCGTGACGCGCGCCGCGAGCACCGCATTGAACATCAGGCTGCGCGCCGCCGACAGGCGAAACGAGCGCTCCATCGGCCGCTCGCGCCCGCGGCGCGGGGACTCGGCACACCATGCAGCAGCGCGCAACAGGTTGCCGGCGTCGCGGCCAAAACGCTGCGGACCGAAATAGTTGGGCACTCCGCGCTCCCCGATCGCGGCCGCGCGCCCTGCAAGCTCTTCGCGGTCCGCGCGACAGTCCCGGATTCGTAGCCGAAAGTGATTGCGCCGCAGAGCGCCCCGCGGAAGCTTGCGACGATGGGCGTGCGCCTGCAGCACTGCGAATTCCGCCCCGGCGGCACCGGCCCAATCGGCGGCCGATCGCCCGCCTGCAGGCACGGTAAACCATTGGGTCGTCACGGCCTGGCGATCCTTCAGCCCCGCGTAGCCCACATCGCGCGGCCGGCAGCCGGCGAGGCGCGCCAGCTCGCGGGCTACCCACTCGGTGTTGGCGCCGCGCTTGCACACGCTCAGCAGGACGTGGGGCCCGTCGCCCGAGGGGACGAAACCCAGTTCTTCTTCCACCAGGAAGTCTTCCGGAACGGTGCGCAGGCGGCCCTGCGCCGGCGGAGCGCCGAACGCGCGCGGCGGCGCCAGCGCAACACTCCGCCAGGCATCCGGGATCACTTGCGCAGCGCTGGCGGATCGTGCAGCAGCACGACGGCATGCGCCGCGAGCCCCTCGCCGCGACCGAGAAACCCAAGCTTCTCGGTGGTCGAGGCTTTCACGTTGACGCGCTCGACCGGCACGGCGAGAAGCCCTGCGAGACTGGCGCACATCGCCGCGCGGTACGGGGCGATGCGTGGCGCTTCGGCGAGCAGCGTCACGTCCACGTTCGCGACGCGCAGTCCCTGCGCGTCGATGAGCACGCGCACAGCTGCGACGAAGCGGCGGCTCGGCACACCGCGCCACTGCGGGTCGCTGTCGGGGAAGTGCAGACCGATGTCCCCGAGGCCGGCTGCGCCGAGCAGCGCATCGCAGAGCGCATGCAGAATCACATCGCCGTCGGAATGAGCCACGACTCCGCGCCCATGCGGCACGCGCACGCCGGCCAGCATCACCGCATCACCCGGCCCGAAAGCGTGTACATCGAAGCCCGAACCGATCCTCATGCACACCCCTTTCGCCTGGCAAGCACGGTCTCGGCGAGCGCCAGGTCGTCCTCGCTCGTGATCTTGATGTTGGACGCCGCCGTCGGCACGAGCCGCGGCCGTGCGCCCTGCCATTCCATGGCCTGCGATTCATCCGTCGGCAGACGCCGTTCCGCGTGCGCGCGCTCGAGCGCGGCACACAGCGCAGCGTAGCGGAACATCTGCGGGGTCGCCGCCCGCCACAGCACCTCGCGTGGCAGCGTTGCCTCGACACACACATGTTCATCGGCACGTTTCATGGTGTCGGTGCAGGGTGCCGCCAGCAGCCCGCCAGCCGGCGTCGCGGATGCCTCGTCGACGAGCCGGTCGAGGTCGCGCGGGTCAAGGCAGGGGCGCG
>JBAVOB010000024.1:0-21812 GCA_049691655.1 Steroidobacteraceae bacterium
CGCGGCCAGTCGCCCACTCCGTAGCGCAACGCGCTCTCGACGTAAACGGATTTCATGAGATCGGCGAATTCGTCGTAGCGGATGCCCGCTCGAATCACGATGGCAATCAGCGGCCCCATGATCTTGCGAATCGCGAACAGCAGATGACTGCGCGGCGATTCGGCCATCAGCCGCGTTCCTTCGCGCCGCTAATTCGCCGGTGCTCGAGCATCGCATAACGATCGGTCATGCCGGCAACGTAATCCGCGACCGCGCGAGCGCGGCCTGCCTTGCCATGCGCCGCTTCCGCCCGCACAGCCAGATCGCGATATTCCGCCGGCATCAGTTCCGGATCGTCGAAGAATGCCTCGAACAGCTGTTCGACCACGCGCCGGGCCAGCGAAGTCATCCGCAATACTTCTTCGTGACGGTAGACACGCTCCCGCAGAAACTTCTTGAGCGCATGGTGCTCGCCGTGCGTCGCCTCGCTCATCGCGACCAGCCCCGTCGGTTGTGTGCGCACCGCGTCGATGCTGGCCGGCGCGGCGGCCTCGAGCCGGGAACTAGTCGCTTCGATCACGTCCGTCACCACGTGATTGATCATGCGCCGGATCGTCTCGTGCACGAGGCGCCTCTCCGGTAGCGACGGATATTGCGCAGCGACGGCATCGCGCTCGCGGGCGAACAGGCGCACGTCACCCAACCCCTCGATGGTGATGAAACCCGCCCGCAAGCCGTCATCCACGTCATGGTTGTTATACGCGATCTCGTCGGCGAGATTCGCGAGCTGAGCTTCCAGGCCTGGCTGCTCGCGCCGCACGAATCGTTCGCCCACATCGCCGAGCTTACGCGCGTTCGCCAGCGAGCAGTGCTTGAGGATGCCTTCGCGGCATTCAAACGTGAGGTTCAGTCCGCGAAATTCCGGGTAGCGTTCTTCGAGCTCGTCCACGACACGCAGGCTCTGGAGATTGTGCTCGAAGCCGCCGTAGTCGCGCATGCACTCATTGAGCGCGTCCTGACCAGCGTGACCGAAAGGCGTATGGCCGAGATCGTGCGCGAGCGAGATCGCCTCGGTGAGCGGCTCGTTCAGGCGCAGCGCGCGCGCGATCGACCGCGCGATCTGCGCCACCTCGAGCGAGTGCGTGATGCGCGTGCGGTACAGGTCCCCCTCGCTGTTGACGAACACCTGGGTCTTGTAGACCAGCCGGCGGAAGGCGTTCGAGTGCACGATACGATCACGGTCGCGGTCGAATTCCGACCGATACCCGGGCCTGGCCTCCGGATAGCGGCGGCCGCGCGAGCGGGCTTCGCAGGCGGCATAGGGCGCGAGCCCTGCATCGGCGGCTGCGGCGGCGACCGGGACTGCTTGGGCGACCATGTGCTATCCGAAGTGAGCGGCGAGAGTCTCGGTGAGCGCCGCGTCATCGTAATCGCTGGTCAGAAAGGCCTCGCCGATGCGCCGCATCAAGACGAGCCGTATGCGTCCCGCCTGCACTTTCTTGTCGATCCGCATGTGCGCGAGCGCAGCGGCCGCTGGAATGGCGCGCGGGCGCTGCGCCAGGCCGATCCGCTCGAGCAGTCGCTCTACACGCGCCACATCATCGTCGCGCAGCAGTCCGCAACGCCGCGACATGCTCGCGGCGATGAGCAGGCCCGCGCCGACCGCTTCGCCGTGCAGCCACTCGGAATATCCACTCGCGGCTTCGATGGCATGCCCGAAGGTGTGCCCGAGGTTCAGCAGCGCGCGCTCGCCGCGCTCGTGTTCGTCGCGCCCGACGATGCGCGCCTTCATCGCGCAACAGGTCTGAATGGCATGCATCAGCGCCACGGTGTCGAGCGCCAGCAGCTGGTCCGCATTGGTCTCGAGCCAGCGGAAGAAATTCGCATCGCCCAGCAGCCCGTACTTGACGATCTCGGCGAGCCCGGCCCGCAATTCGCGAGCCGGCAGCGTCGCGAGTACATCGGTGTCCGCGACCACCGCCCGCGGCTGATGGAATGCGCCGATGAGATTCTTGCCACCAGGGTGGTTCACGGCGGTCTTGCCGCCCACCGAGGCATCCACTTGCGCAAGGAGCGTCGTCGGCAGTTGGACGAAATCAACACCGCGCTGGTAACAGGCGGCGGAGAAACCGGCAAGATCCCCGACCACGCCGCCACCGAGTGCGAGCACGCAGGCGTCGCGCCCGAAGCGATTCGCAACCATCACGTCGATCACGCGCGCCATGTTTGTCAGCGTCTTCTGCGCTTCGCCGTCCGGCAGCACGCACTCGACGACACGGCAATCGCCCAGGCCAAGGCGCGTTTTTGCGGCGTACAGGGGTCCGACGGTCGTGTTCGTCACCAGCAGGACATCGCGCGCCGGCGCAACCTCGCCCAGCGCGCCGAGATGAGCGAGCAGGTCACCGCCAATGTGGATCGGATAGGAGCGTTCGCCGAGGTCGACGCGAAGAGTACGCACGGTGCTGGAGCGGTCTGCGGTCCTGAATTGAGGACCAGAGTATAAGCGCAGCGGTGCGGCCAGCGCCCCGCGCGTGGGTTCACTTGGGCTTGGACGCGGCGTCGGCAGTCGTGGACTGCTGCGCTCGCACGATCTGCGCGGCCACGGCCTGTACCTTGCGGCCGTCCGTGGGCACCACGAGATCGGCGATCCCGGCATAGAGCGGGGCACGGTGCTCCATCAGCTCTGCGAGTTTCCCGGCGGGTTCCTCGTGCTGCAGCAGCGGGCGGTTGCGCCCGTAGCGAACACGTTCGACCTGCTGGGCGACCGACGTTTCAAGGTAGACGACGAAACCGCGCTCGGCAAGCGCCAGGCGGTTCTCCGCCAGCAGCACGGCGCCGCCGCCGGTCGCCAGAACGACCGGCTCGAGCCGCGTGAGTGCATCGATCGCCTCGCGTTCGCGCTGGCGAAAGCCCGGCTCGCCTTCCTTCTCGAAGATGTAGGGAATGTCGACGCCCGTGCGCCGCTCAATCTCGGCATCACTGTCGTAGAACGGTGCCTGCAGGAGCCGGGCGAGCTGCTTGCCGACGGCCGTCTTGCCGGATCCCATGGGTCCGATGAGAAAGATGTTCTGCTTGCCGCGCATGGCGAGCAGGAGGATACCTGTTTCGGCCTGCCTGAAACGACAGCGGCCGCCCGAGGGCGGCCGCTGCGGCTCAATCGCGGAAAGCCTCCGCGGTCAGAGCGTGTTGGAGCAGACCGTGCTCTCGCCGAAGGGGTCGGGAATCCCGGGCGGCGCGCTCGCTGGATCCCTAAAGTCCGAAGCGGCCCCTGGCAGCAGGAACGTTTGCTGGCGCGCGAACTCCGTGCCCTGCACCGAGGTCTTCGCCTCGATCGCCACCCACAGGTAATACGCATAGTTCTGTGGATAGAACACGCTCACCAGGGCGAAACCACTCGCATCGGTGACCACGTTGTTCGGCGAAACCGCCGCGATGTTGCCGGCCTCGATGCGTCCGCTGCCGTTGAGATCCTCGCCCGGATCAAGGACGCCGTTACGGTTGGTGTCCTCGTCGAAGCAACCGCCGGAAGAGTCGCCATTGCAGACCAGGGGCGAGCGCGTCGAGGGAGTGCCCGGCACCGTCGTGTAACAGGTCGTCCAGCTCGTGCCGACCACGGCTCGGAAACCTTTCAGATAGCGCAGAGAGAGCATCGACACGGTCAGCGGCACGTCCTTGACTCCATTGCCGTTCGAATCCGTGACCTGGATGATGTAGTCGATCTGGTATTGCGCTGCATTCGGCTCGGTGATTGTGTTGCCCGTGCCGATCGAAATGAACACCTGTCGCCGCGCAACCGTGAGCTGCACCGACTTAGAGACAGCTGGAGTTGTGCCCTGCACTGTCGCTGTAATCGTCACGCCGTTATTCGCGGTGGTACCCGCCCCGGCGGTGTAGACAGTCTGAGCGCGCCCGTTGCTGTCGGTAACTGCCGAGGCCAGCGACAGCGCCCCTCCCGAGACGTCGTTCAGCGAGAAATTGACGGTCTTGTTCTTGACGAGATTGTTCGCAGGATCCCGCACGACCGCCGTGATGGTCGCCTGCTCGGCCGGTGCGATGGTGAACGAGCTCGATTGCACATCGATGCTCGCCGCCGTCTGCGCGACGAATTCCACGTTGAGTTGCGCACTCGAGGCGCCGGCCGTCGCCCGCACCGTGGCGAATCCGGCATTCGCCGAGCTCACCGTTGCCGTGAACGTGCTCGCAACCCCGTCCGTCGTGATCGATGCCGGTGTCACCGTTCCACGAGTCGAGGAGAGACTGATCGTCTGCCCCGCCGCCGGCGGATTTCCCGACTGCAGCCACTGGAGCGTCACCGTCCCGGTGGCTGGCGAGAGCGCGATTTCCGTATTGGCGACAGGCGCCGTAAACGCGAAAGCATCGCTGTTAATCGTCACTGGCTGTTGTTTGACGATTCCCAGTGCGGATGCCGTGAGGACGTCGTTCCCACTCTTGGTCACCGTCACCGTGAGCGTCGCGTTACCCGAGGCGTCCGTCGTGGCGGTAGCCGGGCTTACCGTATTGCCGTTCGCCGATGCGAGCGTAACTTGCGTGCCCGCAATGCCCGCGCCTGCCGCGTTAGCGACGTTGACGACGTAGCTGCCGGTCTGGCTCAGCTGCAGCACGGCTGGTCCCGTGATCTTGACCGCCGTGCCGGTCACATCGACGTTCACCGTCTGCGATACAGCGCCCGAGGTCGCCGTAACGATAATCCTCCGATTAGTCGGGTCTCCAGCGGCGGTCAAAGTAGCTTTTGCCACACCGCTCGCATCCGTCGTGCCCTGCACCACGGTGAGGCCACCGGAACTCGCCGTGAATGTGACGGCGACGCCCGCGACAAACTGGTTACTGGAGTTGCGCGCGATCGCGGTGATGTCGGCGGAGCTCGTGCCGCCCGACTGGATAGTAGGTGTACTCGTGATCAGCGTGAGTGTCGCCGCGGTCGCCGGCGGCGGTGGTGCGACCACCGACACCGCGACGGAGGCACTTTTGCCTCCCGCCGTAGCGGTTACGGTGATCAGGCGCAGGGTCGAATCTCCGGCCGTCGACAGCGTCGCGGTCGCGGCGCCGCTGGCATCGGTCGTGCCACTCACGACGGCGAGACCGCCCGAGCTGGCCGCGAAGGTGACGGTGACACCCTTCAACAGGTTGTTCCCCGAATCGCGCGCCAGGGCCGTGATCGTGGCCGTCGTCGAGCCGTCGGCGAGGATGGTGGGCGAAGTTGTGGTGACGGCCAGGGCCGCCACGGTTGCGCCGGTGCCCGTTCCGCCGCCGGTTCCCGGCGTGCCAAAGGCATCGGTTCCACCGCCTCCGCAGCCCGAAATCGCCGCAGCCGCCACAAGCAGGGTCAGAGAAATGAGTTTTCGCATCGTGATTTCCTGTAACTAACCGCTTCCCGGCGATCAGTAAACGTTGACCCCTTCGCGCAGTATCTTCGGTGTGACGAAGATCAGCAGTTCGCTCTTGTTGGCCGTCTTCGAATCCGACTTGAACAAATGGCCGAGCACTGGCACGTCACCGAGCCAGGGAACCTTCTTGGAATTATCGCGGCGCTCGGTCTCGAGGATGCCGCCGAGCACCACGGTCTGGCCGTCGTTGACCAGCACCTGCGTGCTGATCTCGCGGGTGTCGATCGAGGGCACGTTGGCGCCGCCCGAGGTGACGAGCACCTTGCCGACGCTGTCTTTCTTCACGTTCAGATCGAGGATGATGCGGTTGTCAGGCGTGATCTGCGGAGTCACCTTGAGCGACAGGACGGCCTTCTTGAAGGCGATGGTCGTCGCACCGCTCGAGGCCGATTCCTGATAGGGGATTTCGGTACCCTGCTCGATGTTCGCTTCGCGCTGATTCGCCGTAATGACGCGCGGCGAGGAGACGACCTCGGCACGCCCCTCCGCTTGCGCCGCGGAGATCTCGAGGTCCACGACGTAGTCCTTGCCGAGCACCATGGCCGCGAGCTGCCCGGCGGGACTGGCGACCGGCAGGTTCACGTTATAACGCTGCGGAGCGCCCGCCGTTCCGGTAGGTATCGTGACCGGGAAAGGCGAGGCCCCGGGCGCTGCCGCGCGATTGGTCAGCGCCGAGTTAAGCACCGTATCGGTGCCGACGGCGCTGCCCGTGGTCGTCCAGACGCCCTGCTGCCCATTGGCGCCAACCTGGGTGACACCGAAACGGGCACCGAGCTCGCGCGTGAAATCGTCACTTACGATCACGATGCGCGACTCGATGAGTACCTGGCGCACCGGGATATCGAGCGTGCCGACGAGGCGGCGGATGTCGGCGAGCTTGTCCGCGGTGTCCTGCAGGAGCAGCGTGTTGGTGCGCTCGTCAACGGCGACGTTGCCGCGCGTCGAGAGGAGCGATCCGCCCTGCGACTTGATGAGCGTGGCGAGATCCTGGGCCTTGGCGTAATTGACCTGCAGGTACTCGGAGCGCAGCGGCGCGAGTTCCTGGATGTCCTTCTTCGAGGCGAGGTCCGCCTTCTCGCGAGCCGCAAGCTCCTCGGACGGCCCGACGATGATGACGTTGTCCTGGCGGCGCTTGTCGAGGCCCTTGGTCTTCAGCACGATGTCCAGCGCCTGGTCCCACGGGACGTTCTGCAGGCGCAGCGTCACGCTGCCCTTGACGGAGTCGCTGACCACGATGTTCTGGCCGCTCGCATCGGCGAGCAGCTGCAGCACGGCGCGGGTGTCGATGTCCTGGAAGTTGAGCGTCAGGCGCTCGCCCGTGTACACCGGCTTCTCTTCAGCCGGCCCTGTGGCCTTGCGCGTCTTCTGCACTTCGACGACGTACTCGTCGTCGGACTGATAGGCGAGCTGGTCGAAATCTCCCGTCGCATTGATGACGATGCGGGTGTCGTCGCCGACGCGCGAGACGTCGAAATTGGAAACCGGCGTCGCGAAATCGAGCGCGTCGTAGCGGCGTATCAGGTTGCGCGGCACATCGGTGCCGGCGAAGTCGACGACCACCTGGTTGCCGAGCTGGCGCACGTTGACCGGCGTGCGCGGATCCGAGAGCCTGACCATGACGCGGCCGATGCCCTCGCCGCCGCGGCGGAAATCGATGCCGCGAATCGCTCGTGCCACGTTTGCTGCGCCCTCGGTCGGCGCGCTGGCAGGCGGCGCCGCGGCAGCGGCCTGTTGCGCACCCGCCCCGACGAGCATGACGATCGTGTTGCCCTCGACGCGCGTGCTGTAGGGCTGGAGGCGGTCGAGGTTCAGCACGACGCGCGTGCGACCGTTTGCTTCGGCCGTGAGAATGGTGTCGAGGCCGGCGGACCGCACGTCGATGCGCCGCGATGGCAGCGCCAGAGCGGTGTTCGCCAGATCGAGCGAGATGCGCGCCGGATTGTCGATCGTGAACGCGAGCGGCTCGGGAGCGGGACCCGAGAGGCGCATCGTCAGCTGCAGCTGCTGGCCGGGCAGCGTCTGCACGTCGATGGCTTCCAGCCGATTCGTGGGATCGGCCGCCCGGGCCGGCAAGGCCACGAGCACCGCGAGCAGGCATGCGGCGAGGAGCCACGCACGCAGGCCGAGGGTGGAAAGTACGGCGATGTGTCGCTTCATTGGTCTTTGACTCCCTGCCTGCCGGTCATTCGCTGAGCGCGAGAGCGGCGGGCCGCTCCATGTAGCCGCCAAGACCGTCTGGAACGATCTCGACGAGACTGATCTTCGATGCGGTGATGTCGGTGATCTTGCCGTCGGCCTGGCCGATGTGGTTGCCGTCCCCGACGCGATGCACCAGGCCGTCCTTGGTTCTGACCAGGCCGTACAGCTGGCCACCCACCTTGAGGGTGCCGACCATTTTCAGCGTGTCGAGCGAGAACTGTTCGAGAAACTCGCGGTTGCGCTTGGAGTCGGGCCGCAGGTTCGAGCTGCTGCCGCCCGGGCTCGACGGCGTGAACGGCGAACGCTGCGCGGAATCGGCATACAGGAAGTTCTCGTACGGCTTCACTTCAGGAAGCGCGTCGACCTTGCCGCCAGGCTCTTTCTTGGTCGCTTCGATGAAGTGCTGCAGGTCGTCGTCGCGGCTCGAGCAACCCGCGAACAGAAACGCAGCGCAGGCAACGCCGATCACGGCCCGGATCACCGAACCGCCACGCGCTCCCGCGACTGCTCGTTTGTCGGCGCTCATGGCGAGGAACCTCGCGCGGCCTTGTCCTTGGCGCGCTTGGCTGCTTCGGCCGCCTCGACCTCTTCATCATCCAGGTACCGGTAGGTCTTCGCCGTCACGTCGAGCGTGAGCTGGTCGTAGGCGTCCCTGGTTTCCGGCTTGATATCGATGTTGTGCAGCGTGACGATGCGCGGCAGTGCCGCGATACCGCTCACGAACTCGCCGAACTGGTGGTAACTGCCGGAAAGGCGGATCTTGATCGGCAGCTCCGCATAAAAGTCGCGCTTCTCTTCGCCACCCGGCTGGAAGAGTTTTTCCTCGAGCCCCGCCGCCAGGCCGGTCTGCGAGATGTCGACGAGCAGGTTCGGCACTTCGGTCTTGCCCGGGAGCTGGCGCAGCAGAGCGCCGAAGGAGCGCTCGATGTCGACAAGCTGCTGCTTGTAAACGTCGAGATTGATGGCCTTCGCGTGCTTGTTGCGGAATTCGTTGCGCAGCTGCTGCTCTTCGTCCTGCCGGCGATCGAGCTCGGGTCGCTGGTTCTGCCAGACGAACAGGTAGGACAACAGCACCGTCAGGACGAGGAACCACAGGCCGATCGCGGCGGCGCGAAACGGAAACGGCCAGCGCCCCGGGTCGCTCGGATCAAGTGACCGCAGCTCTTCTAACAGGTTCATTTGCTCGCCACCTTCTTCGTCGGGCGCTTCGGGCCGCCCTTGGCGGCGCCGCCCTCATCCTCGGTAACCGTGGTGACCTGGTCGGCGAACAGCGTGAAGTTCGAGCCGAGTGCCTGCCCCTTGGTCGTTTCCACCACTTCGAGCTCGGGATTTCTCAGCCACTGCGAGCTGTCGATGTTCTTCATGAAGGTCGAGACGCGCGTGCTCGACTGAGCGACGCCCGTGATCTTCAGGCGACGCTCGTTCTGCGTCAGGCCGGTGAGATAGACCCCGTCCGGGAGCGTCTTCACGATCTCGTCGAAGACGTGCACGATCTCGGGACGCGAACGCTGCAGCTTCTCGATGATCTGCATGCGCGCGATGAAACGCTGCTTGTCGGTCTCGAGGCTGTCGATCTCCTCGATCTGCTTGTCGAGGAGCTTGATCTGCCCCTGGAGCCGTTCGTTGCGCCGCTCCTGGCTCGAGATCATCGAGCTGAACGTGAGATACACGCCCCCCATCGAGACCAGAGCCGCCACGGTGGCGGCGCCGAGGGCGACCAGGAACGCAAGCTTGCGTTCCTTGCGTTGTTCCTCGCGCCAGGGAAGCAGGTTGATACGTGGCATGTCAGCCCCTGTCGAAGCTGCGGAGCGCAAGGCCGCAGGCAGTGAGCAGCGCGGTGGCGTCGCGCTGCACGGCCTGAGCCCGGGCACGCGAGGAGAGTTTCATCTGGCCGAGCGGGTCGCCGCGTTCCGAGGCGATGCCGACGCGGCTCGCGATCACGTCCGCCACGCCGGGGATATTGGCACAACCGCCGCAGATCAGGATCTTCTCCGGCTGGTCACGGCCGGATCCGGAAGCGAGATAAAACTGCAGCGAACGGCTCACCTGCTGGGTCATGTCGTCGATGAAGGGGTCGAGCACCTCGGCCTGGAAGTTACCCGGCAATCCGCCTTCCTTCTTGGCACGCCCGGCTTCCTCGAGCGAGAGTCCGTAGGTGCGCATGATTTCCTCGGTAAGCTGCTGCCCGCCGAAAGCGAAGTCGCGCGTGTAGATCACTTTCAGGCTCCGCAGCACGCTGAAGGTCGTGGTGCTCGCGCCAAAATCCACCACCGCGATCGTGCGATCGATGCCGCCATCGGGCATCTGGTGCGTCATCAGCTTGCAGGCGTTCTCGAGCGCGAACGACTCGACATCGACGATCTTCGTCGTAAGCCCCGCGGCGGTTACCGCGGCTTGCCGCTGCTCGACGTTCTCCGTGCGGGTGGCCACGAGCAGCACGTCATTCGCGTCGGCGTCCTTCTCATTCGGGCCGAGCACCTCGAAGTCGTAGCTGACTTCATCCATCGGAAACGGAATGTATTGGTCGGCCTGCATCTCGACCTGCGATTCGAGATCGCTCGTCCGCAGGTTGCGCGGCATCTGGATGACTTTGGTGATCGCGGCGTCGCCGCTGATCGCGATGGCAACCTCGCGACTCTTGGCGCCGGCGCGGCGCGCGGCGCGGCGAATGGCTTCGCCGACCGCTTCCGCGTCGACGATGGCTTTTTCGTTCATCGCGTTCTGCGGCGTGGGCTCTGCCGCATAGGATTCGACGCGATACTGGCCGCCCGCCATCGCCAGCTCGATGAGCTTGACGGAGGAGGTCGTGATGTCCAGGCCGAGCAGCGGTCGATACTTACGCGAGAAGAGGAGCATTTTTATCCTGACTTTTCAGTAAGTTGCGACGTGAATGATCCGGAGCACTTAATATCCGTCGCCACTATATATCAGCACAAAGTTAAATAGAACGTGTGCCGCCTCACGAAATGCCGGCAAGCCCTGAAAAGGGGCATCGCGCCGCACGCCGCCACCGCCTGTCCGGCCCGTTCTGGCATCCGTCACCCCGATTCCGCGCCCTGGCACACAGCGCCTCCGCCGGCGGCGGACATGGCGACCGCTGCCGGGTCCCCGGCTGCCTCGCCGGAGCGGCCGCTCGCGCCCCGCAGTCCGGGATGCACCGGCTGCCCCACCGACAGCGGTGAGGCCCGTCGATTTCGCGCCGGTTACTATGCATAGGGGTCTGAAGTGGCGCAAGGCGACGGGGCCGATTCTGTGAAACCTGCTTACTTTCGAATCGCCGGATTGAGCGCGACGATTGTGATGGGCGTCACAGTCCTCGGCGGTTACGCGCTCGCCTGCTCGTTTGTTTACCTCGCGCCATCGCTCCCGTCGGCCGCGGCGATGCGCAGCGCGGAGCTGCGGGTGCCGTTGCGCGTCTACAGCCGCAGCGGGCAGCTCATCGCGCAGATCGGCGAGCAGCGGCGCATCCCCGTTCCCTACGAACGAATCCCGGAAATGGTGCGCAACGCCTTCATCGCGGCGGAGGACGATCGCTTCTTCAGCCACCACGGGATTGACTACCTGGGCGTGCTGCGCGCGCTCTTCGTGGACGTGATCTCGGGCGAGCGCACGCAGGGAGCGAGCACCATCACGCAGCAGGCGGCGCGCAACATGTTCCTGACGCTCGACAAGACCTGGCGACGCAAGCTCGCCGAACTGTTCGTCACGTATCGCATGGAACGCGAGTTCAGCAAGGAAGAGATCCTCGGGCTCTACCTGAATCTCATTTTCTTCGGCCAGCGGGCCTACGGAGTAGGCGCGGCGGCCGAGGCGTATTTCGGCAAATCGCTCGACCAGCTTAGCGTCGCCGAGGCTGCCACGCTTGCCGGCATACCGCAGGCGCCGTCGCGCTACAACCCGCTCAGCAGCCCCGAACTCGCGGCGAGCCGGCGTAGTTATGTGCTGCGGCGCATGCGCGAACTCAAGTTCATCGACGCAACTACGGCCGAACGGGCCGCGAGCGAACCCGTCAAGGCGCGCGCGCATCAGCCGCTGTTCGATGTCGCCGCGCCATACGTCGCCGAGATGGTGCGCCTGGAAATCCGCCGCCGCTTTGGGCCCGAAGCCGAGGACCAGGGATACAACGTTTTCACCACGATCGACGGCCGGCTGCAGGCGGCAGCGAACCGCGCGGTGCATCTCGGCCTCATCGAGTACGACCGCCGGCACGGATGGCGCGGCGCGCAGAACCGCGTGGATCTCGCGAACGGCGAATCCGCGGCCCAGCTCGAGGACCTGCTCGATGAGTTTCCAACGGTGGGCATCCTGTCCCCGGCCGTCGTGCTGTCGCTTGCAGAGAAGGCGGCGGCGGTCTACGTGAAGGGCGCGGGGCTCGCGCAACTCGACTGGGCCGCAATGTCCTGGGCAAGCCGCAAGCTGCCCGAGAGCGATCAGCTTGGGCCGGCACCGAAGACTGCCGCGGAGGTGCTCGCCAAAGGCGATGTCGTGTACGTGCTGAAGGACAGCGGCCGCACCGAACTCGCGCAGGTGCCCGAAGCGCAGAGCGCCCTCGTCGCGGTGGATCCCGAGGATGGTGCGATTCCGGCGCTGGTCGGCGGCTTCGACTACTTCACGAACAAATACAACCGGGTGACCCAGGCACATCGCCAGCCGGGCTCTGCATTCAAGCCGTTCCTGTACTCGGCCGCGCTCGAACACGGTTTTACGCCCGCCAGCGTCATTATGGACGCTCCGATCGTGATCGACGATCCGGGGATGGAGGGCACCTGGCGGCCCGAGAACTCAGGGGGCGAATTCTACGGCCCGACGCGGTTGCGGGAAGCGCTCGTGCGATCGCGGAACCTGTGCTCGATCCGCATCCTGCAGGGGATGGGGATCGATTTTCCGCTCGAATACGTCACGCGCTTCGGTTTCGATAAACGCGCGCTGCCGCGCAATCTCACGCTCGCGCTCGGCACGCTGCAGGTGACGCCGCTCGAACTCGCGACGGGCTTCGCCGTGTTTGCCAACGGCGGGTACCGGGTGGAACCGTATTTCATCGAGCGTATCGTCAACCCGGCGGGCGAAGAAGTGTTTCACGCACAACCGAAAGTCGTGTGCGAGACCTGCCGCACCGGCGGGAAACCGCCCGAGGGCGTCAGCGCCGATCGGCTGGCGCCGCGCGTCATCTCGCCGCAGAACGCGTGGCTCATGGACGACATGATGCACGACGTGATCACGCGCGGTACCGGCCGGCGCGCGCTGGCGCTGGGACGCAACGACATCGGCGGCAAGACCGGCACGACGAACGATGCCAAGGACACCTGGTTCAATGGATTCAATCGCCAGCTCGTTGCGACGGTCTGGGTGGGCTTCGACCAGGAGCGTCCGCTCGGCGAGGGCGAGGAAGGCAGCCGCACGGCCGTGCCGATCTGGGTATATTTCATGAAGGAGGCGTTGCAGCAGGTGCCCGAACGCCCGCGACCGCAGCCGGACGGACTCGTGCAGATGCGCATCTCCCCCGACACGGGCGCGCCGGCAAGCGATAGCGACCCGAATGCGATCATCGAGACGTTCATGGCGAATGCGCTGCCGAGCGCGAGCGGTGTGCCGGGCGAAGAGACCGGTAGCACCAGCGCGACGACCGACACGAGCGGCAACGGTGAACCGCTCTTCTGACGAGCGAGCCAGTCGACCATGAGCAAGAAGCTGTCGCCGCGTGCCGAGAACCTGCGCCGGGCTGTCTCCGTCGAAGCCGCGCGGCTCATGGCCGAACACGGTATCAGCGATTTCCTGGTCGCCAAGCGCAAGGCTGCCGAGCGCTTCGGTGTCGAGGACGCAGCCGTGCTTCCGAAGAACATCGAGATCGAGGCGGCGCTTGCCGAGCACCAGCGCCTGTTCCGCCGCGACACTCATGCCGCGAGCCTCGAAGCACAGCGCCAGGCTGCGCTGCGCGCGATGCGCTGGCTCGAGGAGTTCGAACCGCGGCTGGTCGGGCCGGTGCTTGCCGGCACGGCCACGGAGCACGTGGAAGTGCAGCTGCACCTGTTCGCAGACGGGGTGGAAATGGTCGCGCTGCAACTCCTCGATCGCAGGATCGCCTACGAGGTCATCGAGCGGCGCGTGAAGATGAACGCGGAGTGGGTGCTCGTCTGTCCGGCCGTACGATTCGACGTGGATGATCAGCCGGTCGAGGCGACTGTGTTTCCGATGGACGGCATCCGGCAATCGCCTGTGAGTCCGCTCGACGGCAAGCCTATGCGACGCGCAAACGCCGCGGACCTCGAGGCCTTGCTGCTACAGTCCTGACGACGACCGGCGCGCCCGCACGGCCGCACGGCCGCACCGTGCGGCGGCCGGCTAGCTGCGCCTGGAAATATCCAGGTAATCGCGCCGGCCCGGACCGGTATAGAGCTGCCGCGGCCGACCGATGCGCATCGCGGGATCGCCGATCATCTCCTGCCAGTGCGCCACCCAGCCGACCGTGCGCGCGATCGCGAACATCACGGTGAACATCGAGCGCGGAATGCCGAGCGCGCTGTAGATGATGCCCGAATAGAAATCGACATTCGGGTAGAGCTTGCGCTCGATGAAGTATTCGTCCTTGAGCGCGACTTCCTCGAGCCGCAGCGCGAGCTCGAACAGCGGGTTGTCGCTGCGGCCGAGCTGCGCCAGGACTTTGTGGCACATCGTGCGGATGATCTTGGCGCGCGGATCGAAATTCTTGTACACGCGGTGGCCGAAGCCCATCAGCCGAAAATGGCCGGACTTGTCCTTCGCCATGGCGAGGTACTTCGGGATGCTGTCCGCGGTGCCGATCTGCTCGAGCATCTGCAGCACTGCCTCGTTCGCGCCGCCGTGCGCCGGGCCCCACAGCGCCGAGACGCCGGCGGAGATCGCCGCGTAGGGGTTGGCACCCGTCGAGCCCGCGAGGCGTACCGTCGAGGTGCTTGCGTTCTGTTCGTGGTCGGCGTGCAGGATGAACAGCAGATCGAGCGCTTCGGCGGACACCGGGTCCACCTTGTAGGGCTCGCATGGCACCGAGAACAGCATCTGCAGCATGTTGCTGCAGTAATCGAGGTCGTTGCGCGGATAAACGAAGGGCTGGCCGAGCGAATGCTTGTGCGCGGCCGCGGCGATCGTCGGGAGTTTGGCGATGATGCGATGGGAAAAGATCTCGCGGTGGCGCGGGTTATAGATGTCCATCGAGTCGTGATAGAACGCGGACATCGAGGCCACCACGGCCGAGGTCATCGCCATCGGGTGCGCATTGTGGTGAAAGCCGTTGAAGAACCGCAGCAGCGTCTCGTTCAGCATCGTGTGGCGGCGGATGCTGCCGTCGAACTCCTCGAGCTGTTTGCGCGAGGGCAGATCGCCGTGCAGCAGCAGGTACGCCACTTCCATGAAGCTGGATTTTTCGGCGAGCTGCTCGACCGGATAGCCGCGGTACATGAGCACGCCCGCGTCGCCGTCGATGTAGGTGATCTTGCTCTCGCAGGCCGCCGTCGCGCCGAATCCCGGATCGTAGGTAAAGACGCCCTGGTCCTTGTTGAGCGTCGCGATGTCGAGCACGTCGGGCCCGGTGGTGCCGGAGCGCACCGGAAGCTGGGATTTCCTGCCGGTGCTCGGGTCGATGAGCTCGAACGTCTTCGCTGCCATCTCGCGACTTTCGGGATATGGGATGTCCGTCGCGCGTGGCGCGCCGGACAGTTCAGCAGGGTTACATGGCGCGGCTGGGGAATCAAGGCGCAATCGCGCAGCGCGCATCGGGTCGGGCCCGCCGCAGACCGCGGCGCCGGGCCCCGCGCTATTCGACGACCTTGACGAGTGAACCCGGCGGCGGCTTGTCGCTCGGATAGATCCCGTTGATCAGCTCGAGCTCTTCTTTCTGGTATTTCTCGACCGGGACGTTCCTGGCGTAATCGTCGAGCCGGAGCTTCTCGTCGGCCTTGACGATCTTGATGCGATAGGGCTCGGCGAGCGGGTACTCGGAAGGCTTGAGCCCGCGCAGGGTTTCCGCCACCGAAAGGAACAGGCGGTCGGCCTCGGGCGTACTGCCGTTCGCCGACCGGCTGGCGCCGGCGAACAGGTAAACGCTCTGCTCGCGGTAGAGCGCAATCCAGCGCACCGGGCCGGCGCCGTTATCGATCGGCGAGCCGCTGCGCGTCAGGATGGCATAGCCCTCCATCCCATTCGAGGAAATGGCTTCGCCTCCGGCGAGCGACGCGCCCTTGAGTTTCCCGATCAGGAATTCCCGGGGTGACTGCTTCTCCGGGCGCTTCTCCGCAGTGACCTGCATCAGCGTGTCCTTCGACGGCGTGAATGCCAGGATGCGGTCACGCTCGTTCTGCACCGTCCAGCCTTTCGGAAAGGCGAGCGTGATGCCCATGTCGGCGTGATAGAAGCGGTTATCGCGCACGATGCCCTGCGCGCGGCTGGTGCCGTAAGGAATGCCATCGATGGCCTTGAGGTAGATGTCGCGGTTGTCGATCCAGCCGCCCGGAGGAGCGCTGGCGATCTGCGCGCTCTGTTTGGCCGCCTGCACGGAGCGATCATCCGGCGCCGGGTGGCTCGAGAAGATGCCGTGGTAGATGTTCGGGTCGCGCCCCTCGGCCCGTGCGCGGTTGAGTTCGAACGCCTCCTGCTGCTTGAAGACCTTGAAGACATCGCCCATCGCTTCGGGGCGATAACCGGTCTTGGTCGCGTACTTGAGGCCAAGCCGATCGGCCTCCATCTCGTTGGCCCGCCCATAGCCCTGGATGGCCGCCGTACCTGCGACGTTCGCGATATCCGCGACTGCATTGGATCCGGTCATCACGGCGGCCGCCGTAGCCAGGATCGAAGTCATCACCCCGCGCGTCTGCTGGCGCTGGGGGTGCCGGGCCGTGACATGCCCGATTTCATGACCGAGTACGGCCGCGAGCTCGGCTTCCGTGTTCAGGTAGGTCAGCAGGCCGCGGTGGATGTACACGTATCCGCCGCCGGTCGTAAACGCGTTGATCGATTCGTCGTCGAGCACGAAGAACTTGAATTCCCAGTCCGGCAGGTCGCTGTTGAGCGCCACGCGCTGGCCGACCGAGCTGACATAGTCCTGCACGGACTGGTCTTCGTACAGGCCGTAGACCTTGCGAATCTCCTCGTGAATCCGCTGCGCGTTGTTTTTCTCGCTCTGGGTCGAGCTGAGGACGACGTTCTTCTGCCCAGTGACCGGATTCGTGGCGCACGCCGACAGGGCGAGCGCGACGGCCACCGAGGCAAGGAGCTTGCGCAGCATGGAACCAGTCCCCGACGCAGCCCGACACGGCGCGTGTGATAAGTGGGATTTTACGGCGTCCGAATTAGTTCCGGACGGCATGTTCGAATCCCTGCCCGCACCGCAAGGCGGGCGCGACCCGCCTGCCGGTTCAGCGACCGGCCGAGCCGCCCGCGGCGTACTTCTTGCGGAACTTGTCCACCCGGCCTGCGGTGTCCACGATCTTCTGCTTGCCCGTGTAGAACGGGTGGCACTTCGAACAGACTTCGATCTGCAGATCGTGGCCGAGGGTCGAGCGGGTCTTGAAAGTGTTGCCGCACGTGCAAGTCACGTTGATTTCGGCGTAGTCGGGATGGGTGGAGGCTTTCATGGCGTCGCTCGCAAGGATCGTAAGGATTTCAACGGGCCGCGGAGTCTATAGCGTCGGCGCGCACCCGGACAAGCTCGGCCGCAGCGTCCGCGGGCCCGCACCTTATCCACAGAAAATGTGGATAAGTCTGTGCAGAAAGCTCCGGCCGGGCCGCTTCGAGCGTGTCATTTTCATATTATTGTCATTCTGGTCAAGAAATGATCAATCGATAACCGCTTTCCATTTCAAGAGCTTAGGCCCGTAACGTCCGTCGGTTTCGGCACTTTACGTCGTAATTCACTCATTTGGGGCTCGGCCCGCCCGGTTGTTAACAAACCTGCCGGATCCCTTCGCTTTTTTGCCTAACTCCGCGCTATTACTTGGCTTTCCTTTGGCGCCTCACTGAGGACGCCGGGCGGCAGGAATCGCAGGAGCACGTCGTTCAGGAAGCGCAGTCCGCGCGCCGACGGCGCAGCTCGTGCGCCTTCCCGCACCGCAAGTCCTTCTGCAGCAAGCGAATCGATGATCTGCGCAACCCCCGACCAGGGCAGGCCGGTGCGGTTTTCGAACTCGCTGCACTGAAATCCTTCGACGAGGCGCAGCGCATTCAACATGAATTCGAACGGACGGTCGCCGTCGGGCACGGACCGCGACGTGATCGCGGCCGGTGTGCCGCCCAGATAACGTCGCGGATCTCGCAGTTGTGTCGTGCGCCGGATCTCGAGCGATGCGCCTTCGGTAGCGCCCGCTCCTGCGGCGCAGTGCGCGGAGATCTTGCCGTGCGCGCCGGCGCCCACGCCGAGATAGTCGCCGAAGTGCCAGTAGTTGAGGTTATGACGGGATTCGGCGCCGCTGCGCGCGTACGCGGACACCTCGTACCTGGTGAATCCGGCTGCCGCGAGCCGCGCCTGGCAGCGCTCGAGCATGACGTCGACGGCGTCTTCGGCCGGCAGATCGTCGGGGGGGCGCGCCGCGAAGGGCGTTCCGGGCTCGAGCGTGAGGTGATAGTGCGACAGGTGCGCCGGCGAGAGCGCGAGCGCCGCCTCGATGTCCGACTCCGCCTGCGCAAGCGTCTGGCCTGGTAATCCGTACATCAGATCGAGGTTGAAATTTCCGAGTCCGGCGCCGTGCAACTCCTCGGCGGCGCGGCGCGTATCGTCCGGGGTATGGATGCGCCCGAGCGCGGCGAGTTGCATGGGCGCGAAGCTCTGCGCGCCGAGCGAGACGCGGTTGACGCCGGCAGCGCGATATTCCGTGAATCGGCCGCGCTCGATCGTCCCGGGATTGGCTTCGAGAGTCACTTCGGCCCCCGGCGCAAGCGCGAGGTGCCGGCGCGCGTGCTCGAGTACGCGGCTGATGGCGGCAGGCGAGAACAGGCTCGGCGTCCCGCCTCCCATGAAGACGCTCTCGATGCGCCGGCCAGCCACGCCCGTCGCCTGCGATTCAAGATCGCGCGCCAGCGCCGCCAGGTAGAGATCCTGCGGGAGCGACTCGCGCAGCGCGTGCGAATTGAAATCGCAGTACGGGCACTTGCTGACGCACCACGGAAAATGCAGGTACAGCGCGAGCGGCGGCAGCTCTGCGGCCGCGAACACCGCCCGGTTGCTCGGCGGCTGGCCGGCGCTCATGAATGCTTCAGCCCGGCCAGCTGCTGACGCAGCGCCCGCATCGCCTGGCCGCGGTGGCTGAAGGCATTCTTGGTCGCGGCATCGAGTTCTGCGACCGTGCGGCCGAGGCCCGGTACCTCGAAAATCGGGTCGTAGCCAAAACCGCCGTGGCCCCGAGGCGTCGTCACGAGCACGCCTTCCCAGGTGCCGATCGCGATGAGCGGACGCGGATCGTCGACCTCACGCACATACACGAGCGCACAGCGATAACGCGCGGTGCGCCGCTGCGGTGCGACGGGAATCATCGCCCGAACGAGCTTCTGCAGGTTCTGGGCGTCCGTCGCGTGCTCACCTGCATAGCGCGCGGAGTGCACACCGGGCTCGCCGCCGAGCGCGTCCACGTTGAGGCCCGAGTCGTCCGCGATCGCCGGCAATGCGCTGGCGCGCGCAGCATGGCGCGCCTTGATGAGCGCATTCCCGACGAAAGTCGCGCCGGTTTCGGGCGGCGACGCGATGCCGAACGCCGACTGCGGCTCGACCGCGATGCAGGTATCGCGCAGCAGCTCCTGCAGCTCCGCGAGCTTGCCGCGGTTGCCGCTCGCGAACACCACGCGCATCAGCGCTTCGGGAGCGGCGCGGCCAGCGCCTGCGACTGCAGCGCGAAGAGCTGCGCGATACCGGTCGCCGCCAGATCGAGCAGACCGTCGAGTTCGTGACGACGGAACGCGTGGCCTTCCGCGGTGCCCTGCACCTCGATGAAAGCGCCGCCGTTATTCATGACGACATTCATGTCCGTTTCCGCCGTGGAGTCTTCCGCGTAGTCGAGGTCGAGCACCGGCACGCCACCCACGATGCCGACCGAGATCGCGGCGACTTGGCCGTGCAACGGGCTGGCGGCCAGCGTGCGGCGCGCCACCAGCACCTCGCAGGCGTCCGTGAGCGCGAGGTAACTACCCGTGATCGCAGCGGTCCGCGTGCCGCCGTCGGCCTGCAGGACGTCGCAGTCGAGCGTCACCGTGCGCTCGCCGACCGCGCGCAGGTCCATGACAGCGCGTATCGAGCGGCCGATGAGCCGCTGTATTTCCTGCGTGCGCCCGCTTTGCCTGCCCTTGGCGGCCTCGCGCGGCGCGCGCGTGTGCGTGGCGCGCGGCAGCATGCCGTATTCGGCGGTCACCCAGCCCTGGCCGCTGCCACGCAGAAAACCCGGAACCCCCTCCTCGATGCTCGCGGTGCAGAGCACGCGCGTGTCGCCGAATTCCACGAGCACCGAGCCCTCGGCATGTTTCGCGACGCCGCGGGTGAAACAAACTGGCCGCAGGGCGTCGGGCGCTCGGCCGCTCGGACGGGTGGCCATCGGTGGAGTCCTTCGGGCGTCGGTCGGGCCGCGCGCGTGCGGCCGTTCAGGGGCCGAGCCAGCGCAGCGCAGCGCAGGTGGTATTGTCGCTCGATGGGCCGTTCGAGGCGACGGCCTTCTGCGCGAGTTTCTGCAGCGCATCGCGAAACGGCAGTTCGGTGCCGGCCACGCCGCTCGCGATGTCCTCGTCCCTGAGACCGCCCCAGAATCCGTCGGTGCAGCAGAGCAGCACGTCGTTCGGCTGCAGCGGGCGCGGCACGGCAATCGACATCTCCGGCAAGACCGGCTCGCCGCCGACGCAGGATTCGACGAAATTGCGCATCGGATGCGACGCGGCCTGCGCGCGAGTGAGCGTGCCTTCGCGGATCAGAAACTCGACGTGACTATGGTCGCGCGTGCGGCCGACGACCGCGCCGCCGCGCAGGTGGTAGATGCGGCTGTCGCCGATGTGTGCGAACCACGCTGCGCCGAGCTGAACGAGACACACTGCACAGGTCGCGCGCGGACGCTGGTCCATGACTATGTCGAGGCCGAGCTGCACGACCTGTTCATGGGCGTACCCCAGCGTCAGGTGCAGGAATCCGAGCGGGTCGAACAGCGGCTGCGGAGTCTGCCGGAACCGCTCCTGCAGCACCTGCAGCGTGATCTCGGCGGCGCGCGCGCCGTCGGAGTGGCCGCCCATGCCATCGACCGCGGCGATCAGCGCTGCGTCCTCGGCCGCAGCGACCGCGGCGCGATCCTGATTGTCTTCGCGGCCGCCCTGAAGGCTGATTTCGGCGTACTCGATCCGCAAGCGGGCGACCAGTGCTTTGGGCTAGACTTGACGGCGTTTTATATCACTCCGGCCATCCCGAGCGTTAACCGCGCGCGCATCCGCCACGGATGTCACCTCCCCCGACTCTCGACCTGAGGCAGCGCCCATGATCTCCAGCATGACGGGCTTCGCGCGTCGCGAGTTGGGCGGCCCCTGGGGCACGCTCACCTGCGAACTGCGCAGCGTCAACCATCGCTACCTCGAGCCCGGGTTTCGCCTGCCGGAGGAATTGCGCGGCGCCGAGAGCGAGCTGCGCCAGCAGCTCGCGCGCGAACTGAAGCGCGGCAAGGTCGATTGCACCATTCATTACCGCGCGGCGCTCGACGCCGAACGCGCGCTGGTGATCGATCGCGAGACCCTCGACCGCCTGCTCGGCCGCCTGCGGGACATCGCCGGGCAGATGCAGGAGAAGCACACGATCGACGTGGTCGAAGTGCTGCGCTGGCCGGGGGTCATCCGCCACGAGGATTCGGGGAGCGAGCCGCTGGTGGCCGCCTGCCGCGAGGTGTTTGCAGCCACACTGCGGGAACTCGCCGCCACCCGGTCGCGGGAAGGCGTGCGGCTGCGCGAGCTGATCGAGCAGCGCTGCACCGCGCTGGCGACGCTCGTCGAGCAAGTGCGTGCGCGACTGCCCGAAGTGCAGGCGCGCATGCGTGCGCGGCTCGAGGAGCGGGTCGCCGAGCTCGGCGCGCAGGTGGATCGCGATCGCATCGAACAGGAAATCGTGATGCTCCTGCAACGGCTCGATGTATCGGAGGAGCTCGACCGGCTCGTCGGTCACATCGAGGAAACGCGGCGCGTGACCGCGGGCACCGAGCCGGCGGGCCGCCGCCTCGACTTCCTCATGCAGGAACTGAACCGCGAAGCCAACAC
>JBAVOB010000025.1:0-2959 GCA_049691655.1 Steroidobacteraceae bacterium
CCGAGCGCCCGCGCGATCCGCACGCCGAGCCAAAGCATCTCGGGTGTCTCGCCATTCGCATCTATGAACCCATCGACGCGCGCCTTGGCGTCGCGCAGCCGCCCCATGTCGAGGTACAGCTCACCGAGCTGCAGCGCCGCCTCGGGATTGCGCTCCTGCAGCGTGAGCGATTGCAGGAGATAGCGCTCCGACTCCTCGAAGCGGCGTGCGCTGCGCAGGCATACGCCCGCGTTGGTGTACGCCGCGGCCGGGGTGCGGTACAGGGGGTTGCGCGCAGCTTCGTCGAACAGCTGCAGAGCCTCGACCGTACGCCCGTTGCGGCACAGGAAGACCGCGTAGTTATTGCTGAAGTCCGGGTTGCGCGGCGCGAGGCGCAGGGCGTCGCGGTAATGCGCATCCGCCTTCGCCGGGTGGTTGAGGCGCTCCTCGAGCAGTGCGAGCGCCGTGTGCACGTTCGGATCGCGCGGATTCTGCCGCAGAGCCCGCTCGAGCTTCTCCTGCGCAAACGCGAGATTCCCCTGCTGCATGTAGGCAACGCCGAGCTGCACGTTGTACGCCGACGCCGTGTCCGCGGCCGACGGCTCGGTCCGCGTGACGGAAGAACCCGCGCAAGCGCCAAGGACCGCTACGCACCCCAGGAGCGCGACGAGTCGGGCGCCGGATCCCTGCAGCGTCATGGCTGCACCACGAGCCCGATGCGCTTGCTCCCAAGCCGCACCGTGGTGCGGTCGACGACACGCCCGGCGAGCTGACCGCAGGCCGCGTCGATGTCATCCCCGCGCGTGCGGCGGATGGTGGCAATCAGGCCGCGCGCCAGGAGTTCGTCGCGAAAACGCAGGATCCGCTCAGGCGGCGAACGCCGGTACGGGGTCCCCGGAAAGGCATTGAACGGGATCAGGTTGAGTTTCGCCGGGTGCCCCGCGAGCAGTCTTGCGGTGGCGCGCGCCTGCGCCACGGAATCGTTCACGCCGTCGAGCATCACGTACTCGAACGTCACGCTGCGGCCGTTCTGCTCGTCCAGGTAGTGCCAGCACGCCGCGAGCAGTTCCGCGATCGGGTGCTTGCGGTTGATCGGCACGAGTTCGCTGCGCAGCGCGTCGTCCGGCGCGTGCAGCGACACGGCGAGCGCGACATTCACTGCCTCGGCGAGCTTGTAGATCTGCGGCACCAGCCCCGACGTAGAAAGCGTCACGCGCCGGCGCGAGATGTCGAAGCCGAGGTCGTCCATGAAAATGCGTGTCGCGGGCACGACGTTGCGGAAATTCGCGAGCGGCTCGCCCATGCCCATCAGCACGATGTTGGTAACGACGCGCTCGCCTCCGGGCTCGCGCCCGAGCACCCGGTCGGCCAGCCATACCTGGCCGACGATCTCCGCGGTCGTGAGATTGCGGTTGAAACCCTGCTGCGCGGTCGCGCAGAACGAGCAGTCGAGCGCGCAGCCGACCTGCGAGGAAATGCAGAGCGTGCCGCGGTCCGGTTCCGGAATGAACACCATTTCATAGGCCTGCGAGCCACCCGCGTCGAGTTTCCATTTGCGCGTGCCGTCGGACGAGCGCTGCTCGGCGACGATGGCTGGCGGGAGGATCTCGGCGACCTGCGCAAGGTGCGCGCGAAAGTCCCGCGCCAGGTCGGTCATGTTCTCGAACGCGCTTGCGCCGCGCTTGTAGATCCAGCTCATGAGCTGGCGGCCGCGAAACGCCTTGCCATCGAACTGCGCGGCAAAGGCCTCGAGTTCGGGCCCGGTCAGGCCGAGTAGATTCAGGCGCGTGGCGGCTGCGAGGTTCATGCTGCTGGCTGCGGCCGGGTCCGGCTTCGGGTGCCGCGCACTCACGGGCGCGGGCAGATTTCCGTGCCGCGGAAGAAATAGGTAATCTCCCGCGCGGCCGTCTCCGGGCCGTCGGAACCGTGCACCGTGTTGGCCTCGATGCTTTGCGCAAGGTCGGCGCGGATCGTGCCGGGCGCGGCTTTCTTCGGATCGGTGGCACCCATGATCTCGCGGTTCTTCGCGATGGCGTTCGGGCCTTCCAGCACCTGCAGCATGATCGGGCCCGATGTCATGTACTGCACCAGATCCCTGAAGAACGGACGCTCACGATGCACGGCATAGAAGCCTTCGGCCTGCGCCTGTGACAGGCGCACCATGCGCGCGGCAACGATGCGCAGCCCCGCGGATTCGAAGCGCCGGTACACCTCGCCGATCAGATTGCGGGCAACACCATCGGGCTTCACGATGGAAAAAGTGCGCTCGAGCGCCATGCTCAACCCCTGCGATTCGTGGAGCGTGCGGGCGTGCGCACCGGCCGCGAAGCCGGCGCGCGCATCGACACTCAAAGTTGTGAGTTAGGCCGCGCAGTGTACCCGGAGCGCGGCTCACCCGGCAATGTAACAGCGTGCTGGAAGTGCGCGTGGGGCAAGGAGTTTTCGTCCGTCCGACGGCTCGACGCGACGCAGGTGGCGTCCGCGCCCCGGCAGCGCGCTAGATGTTGAAGCTCTCGCCGCAGCCGCATTCGCCCTTAACGTTGGGATTGCTAAAGCGAAACGCCTCGTTCAGGCCGTGCTTGACGAAATCGACGGTGGTTCCATCGATGAGCGGCAGGCTCGCGGGATCGACGAACACCCGCACGCCGCGATCCTCGAAGACGAGGTCGTCGGGCTGCGTTTCATCCGCGTAATTGATCACGTAGGCGAACCCGGAGCAGCCGGTCTTGCGCACACCCAGCCGCAGACCCAGGCCATGCCCACGGCACGCCAGAAACGACCTGACACGCGTCGCCGCCGCTTCAGTGAGGGAAATCGCCATCTGTGCCTAGGTTAAGCCTTCTCGCGGCCAGCGCCGCTGACAATCGCGCAATGCATCTTCGACCACGAGCAGCCGGCCCAGTTTCTCGACCGGCACGCCGAGAGCGGCCCGCCAGGTTTCAGGGGTCCCCGGCGCGAGCGCGTCACGGCGCCGGCCGGG
>JBAVOB010000026.1:0-4209 GCA_049691655.1 Steroidobacteraceae bacterium
CGCGGCTCCCGCGGCCGCCGCGGGTGTATTTCGAGGAATGGGACGAGCCGCAGATTTCGGCGATTCTCTGGGTGTCGGAACTCATCGGCATCGCGGGAGGCGACGATTGCTTTCCCGAGCTCGCGCGGCAGCCGCTCGGACGGCAGCGCATCGTGACGGATCCGCTGGAAGTCGTGCGCCGTTCGCCCGATGTCATTCTCGGCTCCTGGTGCGGCAAGAAGTTCCGGCCGGAGCGACTGTGCGCGCGCCGCGGATGGAGCGCCGTGCCGGCGGTGCTCAGCGGGGACGTGAGCGAGGTCAAGTCATCGATCATCCTGCAGCCCGGACCCGCGGCGCTCACCGACGGCGTGCGCGCGCTGCAGGCGGCCTTTACGCGCTGGGCGCAGCGGGCGGACCGGTAAGCCGCGCCAGCGCCTCGCGGTACTTGGCGCTGGTGCGCTCGATGACCTCGGGGGGGAGCCGCGGCCCGGGCGCGGTCTTGTCCCAATCGAGCGTCTCGAGATAGTCGCGCACGTACTGCTTGTCGAATGACGGCGGGCTGGTGCCCACGCGGTAGGTATCCAGGGGCCAGAAACGCGAGGAGTCCGGCGTCAGTACCTCGTCCATCAGCGTCAGGCGCCCGTCCTCGTCGAGGCCGAACTCGAACTTGGTATCCGCGATGATCAGGCCGCGCGCGCGCGCGTGGGCGGCGGCGAACCCGTAGATCTCGAGCGCCGTGCGGCGCACGGCGGCGGCCACGTCCGCTCCGAGGCGGCTGGTGGTCTCCTCGAAGGAAATATTCTCATCGTGCGCGCCGGCCGCGGCCTTGGAGGCAGGCGTGAACAGCGGCTCGGGAAGCCGCTCCGCCTGCCTGAGGCCGCCCGGCAGCGCGATGCCGCAGAGCGCGCCGCTGCGCTGATAGTCCTTCCAGCCAGAGCCTATCAGGTAGCCGCGTACGACGGCTTCGACGGGCAGCGCGCGCAGTTTGCGGACGATGACCGCGCGGCCCTCGAGCAGCGCGAGCTCGCCGGCGTCGTGCAGGGCGCTCGCGAGGGGCCGACCGGTCAGGTGATTCGGCACGATGTGCGCGGTGCGCGCGAACCAGAAGTTGGAGATCGCGTTGAGCACGCGGCCCTTGCCGGGGATGGGGTCGGGCAGCACCACGTCGAATGCAGAGAGCCGGTCCGTCGTGACGATCAGCATCGACTGCTCGTCGACGTCATAAATGTCGCGCACCTTGCCGGCGTACAGCTTGCGCAGGCCGCGCAGGTTCGTGGTGTGCAGGGGCGGGACGACGCTCGGCAACGGCAGGCCCTTTCATCGGCGATCGCTGACGGCTTGTTACTATAGCGAACGCCATGAACTGGACAGGGAAAATCGTGGGCGGCGTGCTCGGGGGCGTGGTGTTCGGGCCGCTCGGCGCCGCGCTGTCGGGCGACGACTTCTTTCGCACCACATTCGAGGTGATGGGTCATCTCGCCAAGCTGGATGGGCGCGTGTCGGAGCGGGAGATCGCCGCGGCGCGCGGTCTCATGGCGGAGCTGCGGCTCACCGACCAGCAGGTCCGCGAGGCTATCGCGCATTTCACCCGCGGCAAGGCACGGGGGTTCGAGCTCGAGGCGACGGTGCGCCGGCTGCGCCGCGGGTTCGCGGACCGGCCCGACCTGCTTGGGGTTTTTCTCGAGGTCCAGATGCGCGCCCAGCTCGCGGCATCGGACCTGCGTGGCCCCGCGCGGGCCGCGCTGCAACAGATTGCCGGTGTGCTCGGAGTATCGCGGCTCGCGTTCGCTCACATGGAAGCGATCCTGCGCATCCGGATGCAGTCGCAGCGCGCGCGCCCGCAGGGCGGGCCCGTGCCCGCGTTCGGGCTGGCCGAGGCGTACGAGGTGCTCGAGGTGGCGGCGACCGCGGGCGACGCGGAGATCGAGAAGGCGTATCGGCGGCAGCTGAGCCGCCACCACCCGGACAAGCTCCGCGCAAACGGCTTGCCCGACTCGATGCTCGAGCACGCGAAGCAGCGCACGCAGCAGATCATCGAGGCCTGGGAGCTGATCCGCGAGCGCCGCGGCATTCGCTGATGCCAGGCGCCCGCCCCGCACCGGTCGGCGGTGCGCGCCGGCAGCGCAACCGCCCGCCCGCTCCCTTACACTAGCGCGTCATGCCGACGCCGTGGATTGCCCCGTCGATTCTGTCAGCCGATTTCGCGCGCCTGGGTGAGCAGGTTAGCGCCGTGTTGCGCGCCGGCGCCGATCTCGTTCACTTCGACGTGATGGACAATCACTACGTACCGAATCTCACGGTTGGCCCGGTCGTCTGCGAGGCGCTGCGCAATTTCGGCGTCACTGCGCCGATCGACGTCCACCTGATGGTCCAGCCCGTCGACCGGATCATTCCGGACTTCGCGAACGCGGGCGCCACCTACATCACCTTTCACCCGGAGGCGAGCCAGCACGTCGATCGCACGATCGCGCTGATCCGCGAGCATGGCTGCAAGCCGGGACTCGTCTTCAATCCGGCGACGCCACTCGACTGGCTCGACTACACGCTCGAGCAGATCGACATGGTGCTGGTGATGTCGGTGAACCCGGGGTTCGCCGGGCAGAGCTTCATTCCGGGCGCGCTGCGCAAGCTCGCCGCAGCGCGGCGGCGGATCGCCGCGTGCGGCCGCGACGTGCGGCTCGCAATCGACGGCGGGGTGAAAGTGGACAACATCGCGCAGATCGCGCAGGCGGGGGCCGATACGTTCGTGGCCGGGTCAGCGGTGTTCGCGAGCACCGACTACGGAGCGACCCTGCGCGCCCTGCGCGCCGAGATCGCTCGCGCGGGCGCCGCCGCGGCTTGAATCGCCGCGTCCTGAGCGGCCGCGCCGCTCACTCCTCTTCTTCGTCGTCCTCGAAGTCATCGTCGGCATCGACGGTCTGCGATGCCCGGGCGGCGGTCTTGGCCGGCACGACCACCGGGCGTGTCTTCATCTTGGGACGTGCGTTGAAGACCACGATCGTCTTGCCGGTCGCGCGCAGGAGGCCCTGGTCCTCGAGCACCTTGAGGACGCGGCCGGCCATCTCGCGCGAGCAGCCGACGAGGCGCGAGAGCTCCTGGCGGCTCACCTTGATCTGCATGCCTTCCGGATGGGTCATCGCGTCGGGCTCGCCGCACAGGTCCATGATGGCGTGCGCGACCCGGCCCGTGACGTCGACGAACGCCAGGTCCCCGAGCTTGCGGTTGGTGCGGTCGAGGCGCGTCGCGAGCTGCGTGGCGAGTTCGAAGATCAGCCCCGGGCTTTCGGCCGCGATCTGGCGGAAACGCGGATAGGTCATTTCTGCGAGTTCGCACTGGTTGCGCGTGCGCACCCAGGCGCTGCGCGTCGGCTGTTCGTAGAACAGCCCCATTTCGCCGAAGAATTGCCCCTTGTTGAGGTAGGCGAGCACCATCTCGTTCCCTTCCTCGTCCTCGATCATCACTTCGACCGAGCCGCTGATGATGAAGTACAGGACGTCCGGCAGGTCGCCGGCATGGATCACCACCGTCTTCGACGGCACCGTGCGAATCCGGCAGTAGCTCAGAAAGCGGTTGATCGCCGGGATGTCGCTCAGCGGTTTAATGTTCTCTTCCATCAATCGCTCCCCTGACGGACGCGGTGCATTGCTGCGGGCTATTTATACATAAGCTGGCAGAACTGCAAGCAATAAGCCTCATTCGCGGGCCGGCGCACGCATCAGATCCAGTAGGCCGTGCGCGTCATGATCCGCGCCGTGGCTCGCATCAGCGCGCGGACCGGCGCGGGCAGCGGCACGCCGCCCGACTGCCGGGCCCGTGACCCGTGTCCGATCTCATCCGCCCGCATCGCCTCGAGCACCGCGCGGCTGTCGGTATCCCCGGCAGGGAGTTTCTCGAGGTGACGGTTGATATGGCCCTCCACCTGCTGTTCGGTCTCCGCGACGAAGCCGAGGCTCGCGCGGTCGCCGAGCGATGCCGCCAGCACGCCGATCGCGAACGAGCCCGCATACCAGATGGGGTTGAGCAGGCTCGGCCTCGAGCCGAGTTTCGCGAGGCGCGCCTCGCACCAGGCGAGGTGATCGGCTTCCTCGCGCGCCGCCTGCAGCAGGAAATCCCGGATCCGGCCCTCGCGCGCGACGAGAGCCTGGCCGTGGTAGAGCGCCTGCGCGGCGACCTCGCCAGCGTGATTGACCCGCATCAGGGCCTCCGCCTCGCGCCGCGCCGGCTCCGGCA
>JBAVOB010000027.1:0-17889 GCA_049691655.1 Steroidobacteraceae bacterium
ATCCTGAAGTGATTGACATACGGGACGTTGAAGCTCACGCCGGGCGCGACGAGAATGTGCTTCTGCTCGAGCAGGTCGAGGGCGAATTGCTGGTCATCGAAACGCGGGAGCGCACCTGCGTCAACCCCGATGAAGGCGTACATTGCCCCGGCTGGTCGTACCAGGCGCAAGTAGCGACTGGCCGCCGCGTTGTCGATGATGGCCTGGCGCGACTCGTACAGACGACCGCCCGGCGCGACCAGCTCGCGGATACTTTGGTGCCCGCCGAGTGCGGTCTGCACGGCCCATTGCGCAGGGACGTTACTGCACAAACGGAGCGATGCCACCAGTTCAACCGCGTCGAGGTATGCCGCCGCGCCGCGCAAACGGCCGCTGAAAACGGCCCAGCCTACGCGATAGCCACACGCCCGATAGACCTTCGACAACCCGGAGAGCGTGCAGCAAAGCGTATCCCGCACGAGAGTCGCCATTGGCACGAACTGCGCGTCGTCATAGACCATCTGGTCGTAGATCTCATCGCTGAAAACGACGAGCCCGTGCCGTTCGGCGAGGCGCGCGATCGCCTCCAGCGTGGCACGCGAATAGACCGCGCCCGTGGGATTATTGGGATTGATGACCACGATCGCGCGCGTGCGCGCCGTGATCATCGCTGCCATCTGCTCGGGATCGGGAATGAAGCCGTTCTCGGGATGGCAGGGATAATGCAGCACGCGGCCGCGATTGAGCGTCACCGCCGCGGTCCAGAGCGGATAGTCCGGGCTCGGCACCAGGACCTCATCGCCATCTGAAAGCAAAGCGCGCAGCGCAAGATCGATCAGCTCGCTCACGCCGTTGCCGATGAAGACTTCCTCCGCGCTCACGCCCTCGATGCCGCGCGCCTGCTGCTGCATCACCACCGCTTCACGCGCGGGAAAGATGCCTTTCTGGTGGCAATAGCCGTCGGCTGCCGGCAGGTTCTCGATCATCGCGAGCCGCATCGTTTCTGGAGCCCGGAAACCGAACAGAGCGGGGTTGCCAATATTGAGCGAGACGATTTCGTGTCCGAGCCGCTCCATCTCGTGAGCGCGCCGCGCCAGGCGGCCGCGGATCTCGTAGCGCACGTTACGGAGCGATTCACTCGAGCGGATGCGGTCGTCGCTGCTCATGCGGCCCAGAATACCGGGCAGTCCCCTCGGGGGCCAGTCGCGATCGCCCGCTATCCGAGCTCGCGCCAGCGGTGGCAGGCCACCCGCCGACCCGATGGATCGAGCTCGAGCACGGGAATGCGGTCGGTGCAGACCTGCAGCGCATGTAGACAGCGGGTGCGAAAGACGCATCCGGTCTGCGGCCCGAGCGGCGACGGCGCTTCACCGCCGATCGTGGCCGCAAATCGGGCCCGCTGCCGATTCGGATCGACGAGCGGGACGGCGGCGAGCAGCCCGCGCGTGTACGGGTGGCGAGGCTGTGCAAACAGGGGTTCGGTTGCGCTCGCTTCCATGATGCGGCCGAGATACAGGACGATCACGTCGTCGCACAGCTGGCGTACGACGGCGAGGTTGTGACTGACGAACAGCAGACTCATCCGCGTTTCACGCCGCAAGTCGGCCAGCAGGTTCACGATTTGCGCCTGGATCGACACGTCGAGCGAACTGACGGGCTCATCGCAAACCAGTAGCTGCGGCTGCAGAACCACGGCACGCGCGATGCCAATGCGTTGGCACTGCCCGCCCGAGAACTCGTGCGGGTAGCGATTCAGAATGTCCGGTCCCAGACCGACGCGGGCCAGCGCGTCCTGCACCACGCGCAGGCGCCCGCGCCGACCAAGGTCCGGCCGATGAATTCGCAGCGGCTCGCTCACGATTTCACCGACCGTCATGCGCGGATCGAGGCTCGCGAGCGGGTCCTGGAAAATAATCGTCAGGTCCTTGCGCAGCGGACGCAGCGCCGCCTGCGACAGTCGGTCCAGCCGCCGCCCGAGCCACACCACCTGGCCGCCTGCCGGTCTCACGAGCTGCAGGATGGCCCGCGCCAGTGTCGACTTGCCGCAACCCGATTCGCCGACGATGCCGAGCGCGGCGCCGGATCGCAGCTCGAGGGAAACGTCCGTGACCGCATGCAGGACGTGCTTCCTTGCGAACAGCCCGCGGCCGACTTTGAAGTCGACGCCCAAGCGGTCGAGGCGTAACAGCAAATCGTTCACGGTCGGCCCGCCGGTGCGCGCGCTGCCGCGAGCGGATGGTGGCACGCGACGCAGCCGCCGTCGAAGGCGGTGAGCGCAGGTTGTGCGGTGCTGCAATTCGCTTCAGTGCGGGTGCACCGGGGGTGAAAGGCGCAGCCCGGAGGCAAGGCCCGGGCGTTGGGCGGCTGGCCGTGAATTACCGCGAGCGGCGCGCCGCGTGGAGTATCGAGTCGCGGCATCGAGGCGAGCAGCGCCGCAGTGTACGGATGTCGCGGCGACTCGAGGATAGCGCGCACCGAACCTTCCTCGATGAGACGCCCGGCGTACATCACCGCAACACGATCCGCGAGCCCGGCTACTACCCCGAAATCGTGTGTGATGAGCGCGACAGCCATGCCCTGCTCGCGCTTCAGCTCCGCGAGCAGGGCGAGAATCTCGGCCTGGATCGTCACGTCGAGGGCGGTGGTCGGTTCGTCGGCGATCAGCAGCCGCGGTTCGCAAGCGAGCGCGATGGCGAGCATTACGCGTTGACGCATGCCGCCGGAGAGTTCATGCGGATACTGGCGCAACCTCGTCCCGGCGTCGCTGACATGGACTTTGTCCAGCAGCTCCCGGGCACGTCGCCGCGCGTCGCGCCAGGTGGCGCCACGGTGCCTGACGAGCGACTCGGCGATCTGGTCCCCAATTCGGAGGTGCGGCGTGAGCGCTGTCATCGGATCCTGGAAGATCATCGCCATGTGCGCTCCGCGAATGTCACGCAGCTCGGCAGGGCTGGCCGCCAACAGATCCCGGCCGTCGAAGCGCGCGCTGCCGCTGATGCTTGCCTGGCCCGCGAGCAGTCCCATCACCGCGAGCATCGCCTGGCTCTTGCCGGCGCCCGACTCGCCGACGATGCCGACGCACTCGCCCGCCCGCACGGCAAGCCAGAAATCGGTCACCGCGTCGACAGCGCCGTCCGGGGACGCGAAGCGCACGCCCAGTCGCTCGATGGCGAGCAGCGGGTCGGCGGCTCCGCGCATCTCAGCGCTCGCCGGGATCGAGTGCATCGCGCAACCCGTCGCCGACGAAATTGAAACAGACCAGCAGCGCCACGAGGAACGTCGCCGGGACCAGCAGCATCCAGACGGCCGATTCCATCTCCTGGGCGCCGTCGTTGATGAGGGTCCCGAGGCTCGCCATCGGCTCCTGGACACCCAGGCCGAGGAACGACAGGAAGCTCTCGAACAGGATCATCTGGGGAATCGTGAGCGTCGCGTAGACGATGACCGGACCCGCGACGTTCGGGACGATGTGGCGGAAGATGATGCGGGGTGTCCCGACGCCCGTAGCGACGGCGGCCTCCACGAACTCACGCTGGCGGACCGAAAGGGTCTGGCCCCGCACGATGCGCGCCATCGTGAGCCAGCCCACGGCTCCGATCGCGAGAAACAGCACAAAGATGCTGCCGCGCTCGAAGAACGCGGCGAGCATGATGATGATGAAAATGTAGGGCAACGAATACAGGATGTCGACGCAGCGCATCATCAGGGCATCCACGTGGCCCCCGACATAGCCGGCGGTCGCGCCCCACGCGACGCCGATGCAGAGGCTGACAAAGGTGGCGAGCAATCCGATCGTGAGAGAGATGCGTACCCCATGGAGCGTCCGCACGAACAGATCGCGCCCGAGGCGATCGGTGCCGAGCCAGTGCGCTGCCGTGAGTTGGGGCGGCGCTGCCGTGTGCCGCCAGTCGAGTTCATCGTAAGGATGCGGGCTCAAGGACGGACCGACGACTGCGAGCACCGCGATCAGCGCGACGATGACGGCGGCCGCGACCGCCGCCCGGTTGCGAGCAAGCCGGCGCCACGCGTCGACCCACAGTCCGCGTGGCGCGGACGTCGCGATCTGCGCCACCGAGGCAGCCGCCGGCCTGGCGCCCGGATTCATGAATACCGGACTCGCGGGTCGAGCCATCCGTAGAGAAGGTCGGCAATGAGATTTAAAGCAAGGGTCAACGTGCCGTACAGCACGATCATGCCCATCACGAGTGTGTAGTCACGGTTTATGGCGCCCTGCACGAGATAGCGACCGGTGCCCGGAAGGCCGAACACGGTTTCGACCACGAGCGAACCGGTGACGATGAACGCGGTCGCCGGGCCTAGGTAGCTGACGACCGGGAGGAGGGCCGGCTTGAGCGCATGGCGCAGGACGACGCGGGCCTCAGACAGACCCTTGGCGCGCGCCGTGCGGATGAAGTTCGCCTGCAGCACCTCGAGGAGACTGCCGCGCATGAGCCGCGCGACGTAAGCGATCGCGGGCAGCGCCAGGGTAATCACCGGCAATACGAGGTAGCGTGCCTCGCCGCTTTCCCACCCCGCCACCGGCAGCCAGCCGAGCTTGATTCCAAAAACGAGCGCCAGCAGCGGCCCGACCACGAAGCCCGGCAGGGCGATACCGAGCACGGCTAGGCCCATGACGCCGTGGTCGACCGGATGGTTCTGGCGCAGCGCGGCGATTGTGCCGAGCGGGACGCCGAGCGTCATGGCGAGCAGCACCGCCAACAAACCGACCGTGAGACTCACCGGCAGCCCCTGCCTGATCAGTTCGTTGACCGTGAAATCCTTGTACTTGAGGGACGGGCCGAAATCCCCGTGGACCAGCGCGCGCAGATACCTTCCGTACTGCGCGGCGAGCGGCTGATCGAGACCGTAGGTGGCCTGCAGATTGGCCTTGATTTCGGGCGGCAGCGTCTGCTCCTCGTCGAACGGGCCGCCCGGGGCGAGCCGGATGACGAAGAAAGACACGGTGACGATTGCGAACAGGGTCGGTACGAGACCGGCTATGCGTCGCAGCGCGTACGCGATCATCGGTGCACCGCATCGAATCGATGTCGCGCCATGTGCAGACCCAGCGCCTCCCCGGTTTGAAATGCCGCGGCCACTGGCGCGCTGGTGCTCTGGTCGCCACGCAGGCGCGCCGCCAGCGCGCAGTCTGTCACACCCATTCGGTACGCGGGAACTCGCCGATCGCTCGATTCGGCGCCAGCGCTGGCGATCGCAAGTTCGCGCCTGGCGCCGATGTTCCGCGGTGCCCGCATGATGGACAGTCGCCGCCAAGCTTCCTACACTTGCCATGACAACTTGAACGAACGATCGAGGTAACCCGACCCGCTCACCGCCCCTGGACGCTGCTCGGCGCCCTCGGGCCCGCCACCGTCTCAACGCCCTCTCGATGAGGGTGGGTACCGGGGCCGCTTCCGCCTGTTCGCGCGATTGACGTTGACTGGACGCGGCCGTCGGGGCGGGTCGTCTTGCCGCTGAAGCTCGGATTTCCGCCGGACCTGGGAGAGAGTCTGCGTGAAGAGAATTCTGGTCGGTATCAAGCGCGTTGTGGATTACAACGTCCGCATCCGCGTCAAACCGGATGGGTCGGGTGTCATGACGGACGGCGTCAAGATGAGCATCAACCCGTTTGACGAAATCGCTCTGGAGGAAGCCTTGCGCATCAAGGAGCGTGGCGGAGCGGACGAAGTCGTCGTGGCCTGCATCGGTCCCGCGGACTGTCAACAGCAGCTGCGTACCGCGCTCGCCATGGGTGCAGACCGGGCCGTCCTCGTGCAGTCGGACGCAGCAGTCGAACCCCCCGTGGTCGCCCGCGTCTTCCTCAAGCTGGTCGAGAAGGAGCAGCCCTTCGCCGTGATCGTCGGCAAGCAGGCCATCGACGATGACAGCAGCCAGACGGGACCGATGCTTGCCGGACTGTGGGGCCGGCCCCAGGCGACGTTCGCGTCGAAAATCGAACTCACGGACTCTGTCGCTCGCGTGACGCGCGAAGTCGACGCCGGTCTCGAGACGCTCGAAGTGGACCTGCCTGCCGTCTTCACCACGGACTTGCGGCTGAACGAGCCGCGTTACGTGAAGCTGCCCGACATTATGAAGGCGAAGAAAAAACCGCTCGATACGCTGACGCTGGCGGACCTCGGAGTGCAAGCCAGGGAGCTGTTAAAAGTCGTCAAGGTCGACCCGCCGGCGCAACGCCAGAAGGGCATCATGGTCGGGAGCGCGGTGGAACTCGTCGACGCGCTGCGAAAGAAAGGTCTCGTCTGATGAACCGCATCCTGATCGTCGCCGAGCACGACGGCGCAAAGCTCAACGTCGCGACGGCCAAGTGCGTGACCTGTGCCCGGGCCATTGCGGATGCCGAGATTACCATCGGGGTCTTCGCGGTCGATGGCGCGGCGGTTGCCGCCCAGGCCGCCGCGCTGCAGGGTGTCGCCAAAGTATTGCGCGTCGATCACCCCGCGAACGCGCATGCCCTCGCCGCCGTGCTGGCACCCCAGGTTGCCGCTGTTGCCAGCGGGTTCTCGCACGTATTCGGACCGTCGACCACCTATGGCAAGGACCTGATGCCGCGTGTCGCGGCCTTGCTCGACGCCCCGCAGATCTCGGACCTGATGGCCGTCGAGAGTGCCTCCCGTTTTCGTCGTCCTACTTACGCCGGCAACGCGCTCGTCACGGTCGAGGTGTCTGGTCCGTGCACCGTGGCCACCGTTCGCACCGCATCGTTCGAGGCAACCAGCGGCGGCGGGTCCGCGGCGATCGAAATGCGATCCGTGACCGCCGCCCTGCCCTTGCACACGCGCTTCATCTCGGTTTCGGCGGCCCGCTCGGATCGACCGGACCTGCAGACCGCTGCGCGGGTTGTTTCGGGCGGCCGGGCACTCGGCAGCGCGGAGAATTTCAAGCTGCTCTACAGTCTCGCGGACAAGCTGGGCGCGGCGGTCGGCGCGTCGCGCGCCGCGGTCGATGCGGGCTACGCGCCGAACGAGCTGCAGGTCGGGCAGACAGGGAAGATCATCGCGCCCGAGCTGTATGTCGCCTGCGGTATTTCCGGGGCGATCCAGCACCTGACTGGCATCAAGGACGCGCGCACCATTGTGGCGATCAACAAGGACGCCGAGGCGCCGATCTTCGAGATCGCGGATTTCGGACTGGTCGGCGATCTGTTTCAGATCGTGCCGGAACTCGATCGCCTGCTCGGCGCTAAATAGTCCGCGGACCGCGCGATGGGCGGCGTGCTCACAGCTGGCCGAAAACGTACTCCGCGGCTGACACCTTGAATTCCTTCGGCGCCTCGACGTTCACGTGCGTCGCGGCGCCGTCGCTGACGATGATCGCGAACCGCTGGCCGCGCACGCCCATGCCGAATCCGCGCGCATCCATCTCGAGCCCGAGCGATTTGGCGTAGTCGCCATTGCCGTCGGCGAGCATCATGATCTTGTCGCCGACCTGGGACGCCTTGCCCCAGGCATGCATCACGAACACATCGTTCACCGCCATGCACGCGATGGCGTCCACTCCCTTCGCCTTGATTGCGTCTGCGAGCTGCACGAAGCCCGGCAGGTGCCTGGCGTCGCATGTCGGCGTGAAGGCACCCGGCACGGAGAACAGTACGACCTTCTTGCCCCTGAACAACTGGTCGGTGGTCAGGTCCTGTGGTCCCTCCTTGGTCATCGTCTTGAAGGTGCCTGCAGGCATCCTGTCGCCAGCCTTGATTGTCACGATCGCCCTCCATGCCTGGATTCGAGATTGCGGCACCGCACGGGCACCCTGGGTATCAGTGCGGGATGTGCACCCAGTCTGTTGCCGCGCGATCGCGCAACGGGCCCGCTCAGTGCGCGGGCGGTCAGGCGCCCTGATTACTGTCCGAGTGTGTCATCGGGTCGACCGTTCGAGGGAACGGTCAGGACTGCTGGGCATGCAGCGCCCACAGGCTTGCGACGCGGGAGAGTTTGGAATCACCCTTCGCGGCCCTGAACGCCTTGAGCGCCTCCTCCTTGTTCTTCAGGTGCAACTGCGCGATGCCGAGGGCAATACTCGCTTCTTCGGGATTCTTCACGCCGCCCTTGGCGATGCCGCGCTGAATCGCGGCCACGGCCCTGTCGAACTGCTCGTAGCTGAGGTATGCCATGCCGAGTTTGACGTTCTGGTCACCGGATTTCGCCTGATTTTCGAGCGACGGGAGCGATGCCTTGTCGGCCACTGACAGTTTACGCGCGCTCTCGAGCAGGCGGGTGTTCTTGTCTTTGGTGCGCCCTTCGCTGAACAGATTCCTGGCGAAACCCTTCTCGAGAATCGCCTGCGCCTCGCCGGGCAGACCGGCTTCCATCGCGAGCTGCGCCATCTCGGTGTAGTCGTCGGGCCGCTTCAGAATGTCCACCTCCGCGGCGAGCCGGAAAATGTTGAGCTGCAGGTTGTCGGAGTTGTTCGGTGCGCTGATCAGCGAATACAGCAGGTTCTGCCAGTACTCGGGCTTCGGATAGCGTGCGACGAGATTTTCCAACGCCTTGGTCGTGCAGGCATCGTCATTTTTCTTCGCGCACGCGCTCATGATGATCTGCAGGGACTGCTCTTTCGGGGTGCGGCCCGCCTTCTCGAGGTCGTCTACGTACTTGTTCATGAACCGCAGCGTGCCGTTCAGATCGCCCTTGACGTAGTACGCCTGGCCGACCAGCGTGTACATCTCGTCGTCGGCATATCCGCCCTTGATCGAGCGATTGCCGAACTCGATCGCCTTGTCGTAGTTCTTGGTCTGATAATTGAGTTGCGCCAATGCACGCACGCGACTCGGAACGTCGCCAGAGGCGACGTAGCCAGAATCGAGCGTGCCTTCGTACACGCGGGCCGCCTCGCCATAGTTGCCGGTGCGCACATCGGCATAGCCGAGCATCTCGTTGATCGTGTAATCGTCGAACGCGGTCCGCCCCGGCATGTTCTGCACCTCGCGGAGCTTCGCGATCGCGTCGGCGTATTTCTTCGCCTGCAAAGCCTCCTGCGCCGCCTTGAGCGGCTTGGCGAGCGCTTTGGACACGGTCGGCTTCTGGTCCGCCGCAGCAGCCGTAGTCACCGCGACCACGGTGGAGATTCCGGCGGCGGCGATGCCGAGCCCGAGAACCGTTAGCAAGGAGGAAAACTGCCTCATGGGTACCCTCAGTTGATCAACCCTGCGACCCGTCACAACGAGACACTCGGCAGGCCGAAAAGTGCCCGGCGACCGATCTGCGCCGCGCTGGCCGGATGCCAGCTGCACGACGCAGCGCCGGCGCCTATTCGACGAATTCCGTTGTGTTGACGAAGCCGATCTTCTTCATGCGATTGCGCTGCGCCGCGGCCAGTACCTTTGCAACGATATCGTACCTCGCCCGCCGATCGGGCCGCAGGTGCAGCTCGGGCTGAGGATCCTTCGCCGCTTCCTGGCGGAAATACCCTTCCAGCGCCTTGACGTCCGCAACGGGTGTGCCGTTCCAGATGACCGTGCCGTCGAAGTCGATCTCGATGTCGATGACTTCGGGACGAATCTCCGGCGGCGGCTGATTGGTCGCTTGCGGCATATCGAGTTTTACCGCGTGCGTCATGACCGGCAGAGTGATGATCAGCATCACCAGCAGCACGAGCATCACATCGATGAGCGGCGTCGTGTTGATATCGCATAGCACCGCGCCGTCATCACCGCCCGATCCCACGTTCATAGACATGCCGAAGGTCTCCTGCGACCGGGACAGCCGTCGCTACTGCGCCACCTGGGCGCCGCGATCCGGTTCGATGATGAAGCCAACCTTGATCACGCCACCCCGCTGGATCGAGTAGAGCACCCGCCCGATTGCTTCGAAACGTGTGTTCTTGTCGGCGCGGATATGGATCTCGGGCTGCGGCTTCTTGACCGCTTCGTTCTTCACGTAGTCGAGCAAAGTCTGGCGGGTCGGCACGAACTTGCCGTTCCAGTACGCCTGTCCCTCCGTGTCGACCGAGATCGTGATGTTTTCGGGTTTCGTCTGTGTTGGGATATTGACGGCCCGCGGCAGGTTCACTTTGATCTGCTTGGTGATTACGGGGATCGTGATCAGAAAGATGATGAGCAGCACCATCATCACGTCGACGAGCGGCGTGGTGTTGATCGTCGCCATCACACCGAGGTTCTCCTCGTCCCCGCCACCTACATTCATTGACATGGCCGCTTTACCCCGGAGCAGTCGCGAGTTACGTCCGTCCGCTCAAGGCTTGCGCACGGCGGGTGAGCCACTATCGACACGGGCACCGCCCACGAGAAACGCATGCAGGTCGGCGCTGAAATTCCGCAGGCCGGACTGAATGCCTTTATGGCGGTTGAGAAGCCAGTTGTAGCCGTAGACGGCGGGAACCGCCACGAACAGACCGATCGCGGTCATGATCAGCGCCTCGCCTACCGGGCCGGCCACCCGATCGATGCTCGGCTGCCCGGCGATCGCGATGGCCGTCAGGGCGTGATAGATGCCCCACACTGTGCCGAACAGGCCGACGAAGGGCGCCGTCGAGCCCACGGTCGCCAGGAACGACAGACCGGATTGGAGGCGCGAGTTGATCGTGTCAACGGAGCGCTGGAGCGACATCGTCACCCACTCGTGCAGATCGATACGGTCCGTGAGGCGCCCCTCGTGGTGCGACGTCGCGCGCAGCCCGTCTTCGGCGATGTGCCGGAAGTCATCGCCTTTCGGCAGCTTCTCTACTCCATCCTTGATGGACGAGCCCGTCCAGAACTGCTTTTCGACGATGCGGGCAGATTTGCGCAGCCGGCGCTGGTCCCACGCCTTCGTGAAGATCACGAACCAGGAGAACAGCGACATGATCACGAGGATCAGGAGCGTTCCCCGGGTCACGAAGTCACCGCCCGCCCAGAGCGCCGACAGACCATAAGGATTTTCTACAACTGTGGTGTTTTCCATGACGTCCTCAAAATCAGACCGAACTATTGATGTAGGTGTTCTACGACCTGTCGTCTCTGCAGCGAATCAACGCGCTCAATTGGTGAGCTGAAACTTGACGCGGAAAGACACGCACGATTCGGCCATCGGCTGCCCGCTCTGGGTTCCGGCCACATAGCGACCCGCTTTGGCGAGCTTGATCGCGGCCTCGTCGAGTTTCGGGAACGGCGATGGCGCGGCAATCGTCGGTTCACCGAGCAGCTTGCCCGTCGGTCCGACGCAGACTCGGACGGTCGGCGAACCCTGCTCCTCGTTGCGTTTGGAAGAAGCGGGATAGTAATCCTCGGAATTCGGGAAATTCTTGCCGAGCTTCGCAGGGGTCGGCGCCACGGTCGGCGGCGGCGGAGCTCGCACGACCGGTTTGTTCGTGACATCGGTGATGGCCGTTGTCGTGGTCTCGACCGGGATGTCGATGGTGACGTCGGGTGGCGGGACCTCGACCGGTGGTCGCTCCATCTGCGGCGGCGGCGGCGGTGGCGGTTCGTCCGTCTTCTTGATCTCTTCGATGATGTTGGTTTCTATATTCGGGGCCACGCTTTCGATCACCCGGCGCGCCAGCCCGTTCGCCAGCCCCCAGACGAGCAGGACATGCAACGCGACGATCGCAAAGAATACGATGATGCGGCGCGTAAAGAACTGTGAGTCTTGAACGTATGCAGCCATTGGCAGTGCGTCAGTCTATTTTTTTTCGTCCATTCCGCCCCGAGAGCCCTACCGAAGCAAGGTAACCAGCTTTCGCCCGGCATCGCAACCTGAAACTCGAGCCACAAAGCGCGCCCGCTGCGCTGCAGCGTCCGCTCGTGTTGGTTCAACGCGACCCCGAGCCCGCCCGGGCGCGCTCGCCCCAACCCAGTGTGTTTCCCCTGAAATCGTACGTCTTTTCCGGCGCCTGCACCTGCGTCGATTGGGCCCGGAGCACCCGAGCAACGCAGTACGGGCAACTCTAACCGGCGCGCCCTGGGCTGACAACCTCGGCGGCCCGCCGCGAGGCTCGGCCGAGATAACCTAATCCGTTACCGCCCCCAGGGACGCGCTGGACACCGTCCGCGCGTACTTCGCCAGCACACCGTGCTTCGCGTAAGGTCTGCGCGGCGCCCACCTTGCGCGGCGCTGCCTGAATTCGGCGCTGGATATGCCGGCATTCACCGTGCGTGTCGCCGCATCGATCGTGATGGGGTCGCCGTTGCGCAGCAGCGCGAGCGGGCCGCCGACCGCTGCCTCCGGCGCGATGTGTCCAACGACGAAACCGTGCGTGCCGCCGGAAAACCGGCCATCCGTGATGAGCGCTACCCGGTCCCCAAGACCCCGGCCGGTAAGGGCCGCGGTCGGGCTCAACATCTCGCGCATTCCCGGGCCGCCTCTGGGGCCTTCGTAGCGAATCACGACGACGTCGCCGGCGCGCACCCGACCGGCGAGGATGGCCGCGGTCGCCCGCTCCTCGCCGTCGAACACGCGCGCGCGGCCCGCGAAGCGCAGACCTTCCTTCCCCGTGATCTTCGCGACTGCCCCGTCGGGCGCTACGTTTCCATAGAGAACAACCAGATGGCTGTCTTTCTTAATCGGGCTCTTAAGGGAGCGAACGATTTCCTGACCGCTCGGGTAGTCCTGCACGCCGGCCAGGTTCTCGGCGACGGTCCGACCCGTCACCGTCAGACAGTTCCCGTGCAGCAGGCCAGAATCGAGCAAACGCTTCATCAGCGGCTGGATGCCGCCGATAGCGATCAGCTCGGACATCAGAAAACGGCCGCTCGGCCGCAGGTCGGCCAGCACGGGGACGTGCTTGCCGATGCGCGCGAAGTCCTCGAGTGCCAGCCTGACGCGAGCAGCGCGCGCGATGGCCAGCAGATGCAGCACCGCGTTCGTCGAACCACCCAGCGCGATCGTCACGGTGATGGCATTCTCGAAAGCACGTCTCGTAAGAATGTCAGACGGCCGTACCCCTGCTCTCACGAGCGCCACGACGGCGGCGCCGGCTTTCCGGCAGTCGGTTTGCTTGGCGTCGCTCACCGCTTCCTGCGCCGAACTGCCCGGGAGGCTCAGCCCGAGCGCTTCGATCGCCGAAGCCATCGTGTTGGCCGTATACATTCCGCCGCAGCTGCCGGGGCCGGGAATCGCGGTGCGCTCGACGGCGAGCAGTTCCTGCTCGCTGAGCCGTCCGGCGGAATGGGCACCGACGGCCTCGAAGACGCTGACGATGTCGCGCCGTCCCGGGCCGGGACGTATCGTCCCGCCGTAGACGAATACCGCCGGCCGGTCGAGGCGCGCCATCGCCATCGCGCAGCCGGGCATGTTCTTGTCGCAGCCGCCGACGGCGACCAAGCCGTCGAACCCTTCGGCGCCCACTACGGTCTCGATCGAGTCCGCGATCACTTCGCGCGAAATCAGCGAGTAGCGCATTCCGGGCGAACCCATCGAGATGCCGTCGGAAACCGTGATCGTGTTGAACAGCACCGCCTTGCCGCCCGCCGCATCGGCTCCGGCCACTGCTTGGGCGGCGAGCCCGGCAATATGCATGTTGCACGGCGTGACGTTCGCCCAGGTGGAGGCGACGCCGATCTGCGGCCGGGCGAAATCGGCATCCGTGAACCCGACGGCTCGCAGCATCGCGCGGGACGGTGCTTGCTTTGCGCCATCGACCACGAGACTCGAGTACCGGCGTGGATTCGCGGCCTTTTTTCGCGCCTTCATCGGTGTTCAGCCTGTTCCTCTTCACGAGCGAATCGCCAGCGCATCGAAGTGAAGCCGGCGGCGCCTGCGGCGGTGAGCAGGAGCGGCAACACCAGTGACCAGCGACCGGCTCCCGGTTGTGCCGCCTCGAGCGCCTCGTAGACAGCCATTCCGAGTGGCGGAGCGATCATGCCACGCACACCGGTGAGCGTGACATGTACCCCCATGTACTGCTGAGCCCTCCCGAGCGAGGCGAAGTCGTTGTGGCCGAGATTCCAGCCGATGCTCGCCCCGGCGTTCGCGATGCCGACGAGCACGGCCCCCACGAGCAGCAGCGGTACGCTGGCCGCCAGCGCTCCCGCAACGTTCATCAGCACAGCGGCGACGAGCACCCAACCCTGGCGCGACCTGTAGAGGACGACATGCTGCCCGTCGAACAGCCGCGCCCAAGCTGCAACGAAAAACGGCAGGGTCACGAGCGGGATGATCGACAGCAGCACAATCTGCAAACCGGGCGCGATCTGCAACTGGTCCGTCAGTACCACCACCATCTGCGACGTGAGCATCAGCTGACCCCCGCCGTACAGACCCATCCAGAACATGTAGGCGCGAAAGGCAGGGTCGTGTCGCAGGATGTCGCCGAGCGCGCGCAGGCTGAACGCGTCCTCACTCGCGCCCGCCGCCGCTTCGGCCGCGAGTAATTGATACTCGCGGCGCACGCGCATCGCGCGGAATCGCACCGCGGCCACGAGACCGGCCAGCGCAGCGCCTGCATACAGCCACCGCGGATCGATCCGGTGCGACTCGAGTGCGAACGCGGCCAGCGCGGCGGCTCCGGCGATCGCGAGCGAACTGAAGACGACGATGCGCCCGGTCATGCGGGCGGCGAGATGCCGCGGGTAATTGGCGGTCCAGACCGCCGCCCGGATCGTCAGAATCCCGGCCCAGAGCATGCGGGCGCCGAGAATGGAACCGACGGCGAAAACCAGGCCGCCGGACTGATGCGGCGCGAGCCCGACGAAACCCACCAGCAGCGCAAATACGGCCTGGAGCCCGGCCAGCAGGCGCACGCGGCTCCGGCCGTGCGCGATATTGGCCCAGATGAAACTCACGACGTTCGAGAGCGCAGGCGCCCCGCTCACCAGCGCAACGGCGAGATTCACCGCCGGGCCGGGGGCAGTACCGGCGAAACGATGCTTGATGAGAACCGCGGCTGTCGCCCCTTCCACCAGTCCGAGCGTGAGACCGAGCAGCGTCCAGGGAAGAATCTCGCGACGGTAGCTCGCCTCGATCATCGGCCCGGGGCGTGGCGCAGTGGCTGCGGTCATCAGGTCGGAATCAGCTCGCGACGGCACTTGGCCGAAGGAAAGCGGCTTCGCCGCCGCGGGAACCGGACGAATTCTAAGCGATCCACGGTCGATCGCCGTGTTCATCGCGGCTCCGCCGCGCGGAGTCGTTGACAAGCCGGCGAACGATGTGGTCCCATCGCCAGAGATTCATTGCGATATTTCCCACGGTTGCTCAAGACCATGACGTCTCCACGCTCTGTCGACGCCGAGCGCGCCGCGCGACTGCCGCGGACGGGACTGCTGCTTAGGAGCTTCCGGTGCGGGAGCGCACGCTAGCCGGACCCGGCGCAGCGAGCGGCAACACCAAGAACCCCGCACCGGCCCGCGTGCCGATGCGGGGTTTTTTCTTGGCACCCGACGCGCGGCCGGAGCGTGACCGACAATTGGAGAAAAGACGATGCGTTTGTACTCAGGAAAGGATGTCGATCGGACCGCGCTCAAGGGCGCAACGCTCGCCGTGCTCGGCTATGGCAGCCAGGGCCGTGCGCATGCGCTCAACCTGAGAGACAGCGGCTTCAAGGTCGTCGTCGGCGTGCGCCACGGGGGTGCCAGCTGGCGCAAGGCACGGCGCGACGGCCTGAAGGTGGCCGAGCCCAATGCAGCGGTGCGCGGCGCGGACCTGATCGCGATGCTCGTGCCGGATCTTGCGCAGAAGCAGCTCTACAGGGACGTCGTGCGCGACATCGGCAGGGGCGCCACCCTGCTCTTCGCACACGGTTTCAACATTCATTTCCGGCAGATCAGGCCGCGCAAGGACCTCGACGTCGTGCTGATTGCGCCGAAAGGGCCGGGGGACCTCGTCCGGCGAACCTATCTCCAGGGGCGGGGCGTCCCCTGCCTGATCGCCGTCGCGCAGGACGCTACGGGCAGGGCTAAAGCCCGGGCGCTCGCATATGCGCACGGGATCGGCGGCACGCGCGGTGGAGTGCTCGAGACGACCTTCGCTGAGGAAACCGAGACCGACCTGTTCGGCGAGCAGGCTGTGCTGTGTGGCGGCGCGACCGAGCTGGTCATCAAGGGTTTTGAGACGCTGGTCGAAGCCGGCTACCAGCCGCAGGTCGCGTATTACGAGTGCATGCACGAACTGAAGCTCATCGTCGATCTGCTGCACGAAGGCGGCCTCGCCAAGATGCACCGGTTCATCAGCGACACGGCGAAGTACGGGGATCTCACCCGCGGCCCGCGTATCGTGAATCGCGCGACCAAGAAAGAGATGCGGAAGATCCTCAAAGAAATCCAGCAGGGCAAGTTTGCAAGGCAATGGACCCGCGAGAATGCTGCGGGCAGGCGCCGTTACAACGCGTTGCTCAAGGCGGATCTGCGGCACCCGATCGAGAAGGTGGGCGCGCGGCTCCGCGCGCGCATGCCGTGGCTCGAATCGGGCCGGGGCTGAGGCAATTTCACGAGGCACGAACCATGGCTGCGACCGAACGAGTGTTGATCTTCGACACCACGCTGCGCGATGGCGAGCAGGCCCCGGGCTGCAGCATGACGCAGCCGGAGAAGCTGCGGGTGGCGCGCGCGCTCGAGGAGCTCGGCGTCGACGTGATCGAGGCCGGGTTCCCGGCGGCTTCACGCGGCGACTGGGACGCGGTGAACGCCGTGGCCAGGGAGATCGCCGGACCGACAATCTGCGGGCTCGCGCGCTGCAATCGCGAGGACATCACCCTCGCCGCGAAGGCGCTGCGCGATGCGCCGCGCCACCGCCTTCACGTTTTCCTCGCGACCAGCGCGATCCATCGCCAGTACAAGCTCAACATGGCGCAGGAGGAAATCGTCCGCCTAGCCGTCGAAGGCGTGAAGATCGCGCGCGACTTCTGTGACGACGTGGAGTTTTCCCCCGAGGATGCGTCGCGCACCGAGCTGGAGTTCCTGGCGCAGGTCGTCGAAGCCGTGATCGAGGCTGGCGCGACGACGGTCAACATTCCCGATACCGTCGGTTACACGGTGCCGGATGAATTCGCGGAAACTTTCCGTTACCTGCGCAAAAACGTGCGCGGCATCGGACGCGCGCGACTGTCCGTTCATTGTCACGACGACCTCGGAATGGCCGTGGCAAACAGCCTTACGGCGGTCCTCGCCGGTGCCCGGCAGGTCGAATGTACGATCAACGGCATCGGCGAGCGCGCGGGCAACGCGTCGCTCGAGGAGATCGTGATGGCGCTGAAGACCCGCGCGGCGTTCTACAACCTCGCGACTGGCGTGCAGACGACACGGCTGTATCCGACGTCGCGGCTCGTCGCGAGTATCACGGGCATGCCGGTGCCGCGCAACAAGGCGGTTGTCGGCGAGAACGCGTTCGCGCACGAGTCCGGCATCCATCAGCATGGCATGCTCAAGCACCACTCGACCTACGAGATCATGCGTCCAGAGGATGTAGGCCTCTCGCGCAGCAGTCTCGTGCTAGGCAAGCACAGCGGCCGGCACGCTTTCCGCGAGCGCGTGCGCGAGCTCGGCTTCGAGCTCGACGAGGCAGAGTTCAACCGGGTGTTCGAGGAATTCAAGGCACTCGCCGACAAGAAAAAGGAGCTGTTCGACGGCGATGTCGAGGCGCTGGTGCTGCGCGCGGCGGGGCACGCCGGCGGGCCGTGGAACCTCGATGACCTGCGCACGGTTACCGCCGGTTCCGACCCCGCCGAGGCGACAGTCAAACTGAGCCACGCCGACGGTCGCAGCATCGAGCGCAAGGCCACTGGAGACGGGCCGGTGGACGCCGCGTTCAAAGCGATTGAAGCGGCGATCGGGCTCGCAGTCGTGCTGCGCAAGTTCGAGCTGCGCAGCGTCTCGGAGGGCGAAGACGCCCAGGGCGAGGCCATCGTTTACGTGCAGCACAATCAGCGCATGTATCGCGGATCGAGCGTCAGCACGAACATCGTTGAATCGAGCACGCGCGCATTCCTCGAAGTGATCAACCGCATCGAGCTCGCTCAGAACTCGGG
>JBAVOB010000028.1:0-2283 GCA_049691655.1 Steroidobacteraceae bacterium
GTCTCGCCGGGCGTGGCGCTGAATCAGCCGTTCTTCGCGGCTGCGCGTGCGCGCGGCCTGGAGATCATCGGCGACATCGAACTGTTCGCCCGCGCCGCGCGGGCGCCCGTCGTCGGCATCACGGGAACGAACGGCAAGAGCACCGTCACGACGCTCGTCGCCCGCATGGCCGAGCGCGCCCGCGTGAGGGTTCGAGTTGGCGGCAATCTCGGCCCGCCCGCGCTCGAGCTGCTGGAAGCGACCGAGCCGGAACTCTACGTGCTCGAACTTTCGAGCTTTCAGCTCGATTCCACTCACAGCCTCGCACTGAAGGCCGGGACGGTCCTCAACGTGACCGCGGATCATCTCGACCGCTACGCGACGCTCGAGGATTACGCTGCCTCGAAGGCACGCATCTTCGCCCGCTGCGACACCGCGGTGATCAACCTCGATGACCCGCTGGTCGTGCGCATGCCCGCTGTGGGACAGCACACGGTCGGCTTCTCGCTGCGCGCGCGCATCGGTGCCGACTACGCGCTCGTCGAGCGCGCATCGGGCGATGCGGGCGGCGGCGGCGAGCTTGACCGGTGGTGGCTCGCGCGCCGCGGCGAGGCGCTGCTGCCCCTCGGCGCGATGAAGATCGCAGGCCTGCACAATGCGGCCAACGCGCTGGCCGCGCTCGCACTCGGCGAGGCGGTGGGGCTGCCGTTTCCCGCGATGCTCGAAGAACTCGCAGCTTTCTCCGGGTTGCCGCACCGCACGCAATGGATCGCCGAAATCGGCGGCGTGCGCTACGTGAACGATTCCAAGGGCACCAACGTAGGCGCGACGCTCGCCGCCGTCCAGGGCCTGCCGGGACCGCTCGTGATGATCGTGGGCGGAGATGGCAAGGCGCAGGACTTTGCCCCGCTCGCCAGGGCATTCAGCGGCAAGGTGCGTCACGCGGTGCTCATTGGCCGCGACGCTCCGGCGATCGCGCGCGCGCTCGCCGGCAGTTGTCCGTTCGAGCGCTGCGCGTCGCTCGAGGACGCGGTCGAGGCTGCGGCGCGGGTCGCTCGACCGGGCGACACGGTCCTGCTCTCGCCCGCATGCGCCAGCTTCGACATGTTCCGCGACTACGCGCACCGTGGCGCTGCCTTCACCGACGCGGTCAAGGCGCTGGCCGCATGAGCGTTCTACTGACTCACGCGCGCTCCACGGCCCGCACCGGCGGCATCCGGCTGGACTCTGTGGTGTTGGTGCTCGTGGCCTCCATCCTGCTGTTCGGGCTCGTCATGGTGACGTCCGCGTCCATTTCGATCGCGAGCCAGGACAACGGCAACCCGTTCCTCTACCTCGAGCGGCAACTCGTCTTGACAGTCGTCGGCGCGGCTTGCGGCGCGCTGGTCTTCTGCATCCGCACCGACCTGCTCGAGCGCTACTCGCTCCCGCTGCTGGTCGCCGCTGCGGCCTTGCTGCTGGTCGTGCTGGTGCCCGGGCTCGGTCACGCCGTCAATGGCAGTCGGCGCTGGATCAGGCTCGCCGGCTTCAACCTGCAGGCCTCGGAGCTCGCGCGGGTGCTGGTGCTCGTCTGGGTAGCGAGCTATGCGGTGCGGCGCGAGGCGGAACTGCGCTCGACGTTCCGGGGGCTCGCGAAACCGCTCGCCCTGCTGTGCGTCTGCGCCGCGCTGCTCCTGGCAGAACCCGACTTCGGCGCGGCGAGCGTGCTGGTCGCGACCGGATTCGGTGTGCTGTTCCTCGCCGGGGCGCAGCTGCGCTACGTGCTGGCGATGGCGGTCGCCGGCGCCGGCGGCATGGCGCTGCTTGCGCTCAGCTCGAGCTACCGGGTGCGCCGCCTGACGGCGTTCCTCGATCCCTGGGCCGATCCGTTCAACAGCGGATTTCAGCTCACGCAGTCGCTGATCGCGATCGGGCGCGGCTCGTGGTTCGGCGTCGGGCTCGGCGAGAGCGTGCAGAAACTGTTCTACCTGCCCGAAGCGCACACCGATTTCCTGTTCGCGGTGCTCGCGGAGGAACTCGGACTGGCCGGGGTAGCGCTCACGCTCGCGCTGTTTCTCGCGCTGATCTGGCGTGCGTTCTGGATCGCGAGGCTCGCCGCCAACGCCGGCCTCAGGTTCCAGTCGTACCTCGCGGCGGGTTTCGGGCTGTGGCTCGGCACCCAGGCGTTCATCAACATTGGCGTGAACATGGGCGTGCTGCCCACCAAGGGCCTGACCCTGCCGCTGATGAGTTACGGGCGCTCGAGCCTCATCGTCACGCTTGCCTGGGTGGGCCTGCTGCTGCGCGTGTACCACGAGGCCAGCG
>JBAVOB010000029.1:0-10005 GCA_049691655.1 Steroidobacteraceae bacterium
GATTGCGGCCAACCCGGCGAGGTGACGCTGCATGCAATGCTCCGGAAAATGCGGCATGCGGATCATAAGCCACGCCCGCCTCTTACGGGGACTTCGGCCGGCGGGCGCCGCGAGTCGGCGCGGCTTCGAGCGGGTTCTCGGGCCAGTAGTGCCGCGGGTAGCGGCCCCGCAGTCCCTTGCGCACGTCCGCATAGGCATTGCGCCAGAAGCTGGCGAGATCGCGCGTGATCTGCAGGGGGCGCTGCGCCGGAGACAGCAGCTTGAAAGTGACCGGCACGCTGCCGCCGCCGACGCGCGGCGTTTCCGGCGCGCCGAACATCTCCTGCAGTTTGACGGCGACACACGGCGCGTTGTCGTCCTGGTAATCGATGCGGATGCTGGAGCCGGTCGGCACCTTGAGATGCTCCGGCGCAAGCTCCGCGAGCTGGTGCTGCTGCCGGCGATCGAGCCGCGAACGCAGCGCATCCGCCAGCGGCAGGCGCGCGAGATGCGATCGGCGGGTCATGCCGCCGAGCCAGACGGGCAACCACGTCTCGAACCTCGCTGCGAGCGCCGCATTGCTGACCTCGGGCCAGTCGCCGACGTCCGTTCTTCCCAGCCGCCGGACGAACTCCATGCGCGCCTGCAGCGCACGCGTGGCGGCGTCCCACGGGAGTGCGTCGAGGCCGAGCTGCCGCACGCCCTGGAGCATGGCGGCGGCGGTGGCATCCGGATCGGCGTTGACGAGTGCTCTTTCCTCGATGATCAGGCCATCGAGCATCACGCAGCGGCGCGCAGCGACCGCTTCCTCGCGGACGTCCCAGACGATTGCTTCGACCTGCCGCATGCGATCGGCGAAATGCTGCTCGAGGTCGGCGCGCGCGAGCGCCGCGGCGAGCAGGATGCGAGCGTCGCGGTCACGATCGTCGAGCTCGATGGCGACGATGAATTCCTCGCGCGCCAGGCGGTCGGGCGAGACGAAATGCGCGCCGCGCCCGTTGGCGAGCGTATAGCGGCCGCCCGCACCCGCGCGCCTGCGGCCGATCCGGTCGGGATAGGCGAACGCGAGCAGTACGCCTTCGTCCGGCGGGGCGCCGCCGACGTCGCGCGACTCGCGATCGTCCCGGGCCAGCAAGCGCTCGAACTGTTCGGTGGTGCGCCGCACGCGCTGCCGCACGCCGTGGTCGATGGTCGCGCCGTCGGCGGCGCCAAACGCCTCGCCACGCAGCGCGGCAATGCGCACGGCGATGTCCGCATTGCGCGGCCCGCCGCCGGCGCGCAACAGGTCGCGCTCGGACAGCAATGCCGCCAGCTCGCATGCCAGCCGTGTGACGCCGCGCCGCCGGCCCAGCAGCAGCATGTGCGCGAGGCGCGGATGCACGGGCAGGCGCACCATCGCCCGACCGTGCGGAGCCATGCGCCCCGCGGTGTCCAGCGCGCCGAGCCGCACGAGCAGATCCCGCGCGCTGGCCAGCATCGCTGCGGGCGGCGGATCGAGCCAGGGGAGCGTGCGCGCATCGCCCACACCCCATGCGGCAAGCTCGAGCGCGAGCGGCGCGAGATCGGCTTCGAGGATTTCAGGCGCGGTGAACGGGGCGAGCGAGCGTTCGGCGCCTGCGCTCCAGAGCCGGTAGCACACGCCGGGCGCGACCCGTCCCGCACGGCCTGCCCGTTGCTCGGCCGATGCGCGCGAGATGCGCTGCGTCTCGAACCGATCCATGCCCGTGACCGGATCGAACAATGAACGTCGCACGAGTCCACAGTCGATGACCACGCGGACGCCCTCGATCGTCAGGCTCGTCTCGGCGATGTTCGTCGCGAGCACGACGCGCCGCCGCCCGGCCGGGCTCGGTGCGATCGCCGCGCGCTGTGCCTCAAGCGACAGATCGCCGTAGAGCGGACGCACGTCCACGCCGCGAATCTCCGCAGCGCCGCTGACCCCCGCCTCGACACGGCGGATCTCGCCGGCGCCGGGAAGGAACACGAGCAGATCGCCCGGTTCCTCGCGCAGCGCGCGCAGGATCGTCTGCACGATGAGCGCCTCGGACGGTGCCGCGGCGCCCGGCAGCGCCGGTGCACCCCGGCCGAGATGACGGACCTCGACGGCGAAGTGCCGTCCTTCGCAAGAAACGATCGGCGCATTCCCGAGCAGCGCGGCAATCCGCTCGCCGTCGAGCGTGGCCGACATGATCAGCAGGCGCGTGGCGGAGTCGAGCTGGGACCCGGCATCCAGCGCGAGCGTGAGCGCCAGGTCGCTCGCGAGGCTTCGTTCGTGGAATTCGTCGAACAGCACCGCGCCGACGCCTTCGAGGGCGGGATCCTCCTGCAGCATTCGCGTGAGCACGCCCTCGGTCACGACCTCGATCCGCGTGGCCCGGCTCACACGCGTGTCGAGCCGCATGCGCAGCCCGATGAGTTCACCCACCGCCGAACCCATCGTTGCCGCCATGCGCTCGGCGACGGCACGGGCCGCGAGTCGCCGTGGCTCCTGTAAGAGAATGCGCCGGCCGTCCATCCACGGCTCATCGAGCAGCGCAAGCGGGACCGCGGTGCTCTTGCCCGCTCCGGGAGGCGCCTGCAGCACCACGTGCCGCTGCGCCGCCAGTGCCGTGCGCAGCGCGGGCAGCGCCGCATCGATCGGCAGGCCGAACGCGGCGGGCGCCGTCCTGATCCTGGAGCTCAAGGCGCGATCGAGTACGGCACTGGTTCAGTGGCCCGCGAGAATGCGATCGACGATTTCCTCATAGCGACCGCCGAGGTGGTGGCCGTGCCCAACCTGAATCGCGCGCACGCCGTCCAGCGTGGGGCAAAGCGCATCCTTCTCGCCTTCGCCGTAGAAGCAACTCGTCGGAATGTCGCGCAGCCGTGCCAGCTCCGGCGCCACGGGCAATCCGCGCGAAGACACGCCGGGCAGCCAGTCCGCCACGTGCACCTCGAAGGTCGCCGACTCGGACACAGCGATTAGGTTCAGGCCGATGATGCGCGCGCGCAGCTCGGTGGGAATCCGGTTGAGGATGAACGGCAGCACGTCAGCGCCGAACGAGTAGCCGACGACGATGACCTGGTCTTTGTTCCAGGCGTCCAGGTAGTGGCGCAGCACCCGCGCCACGTCTGTGGCCGATTCCTCGGGCGTGCGCGCCCTCCAGAAATACTTCAGCGTGTTGAAGCCTACCACCGGCACGCCGCGCGCCGCGAGCTGTGCGCTCACTTCCTGATCGAGGCCGGCCCAGCCCCCATCGCCCGTCAGCAGCAGCGCCAGCCGATCGCCCGGCGTTCCCGGGTCAGAGACGGCGGCCGCCGCAACCTCGGTGAGCGGCAGGTCGCGCACGGCCGGTGACTCGACGATTTTCGGCTCGGCGCGTGCCGCGAGCTTGTGAAACGCCTCGATGAACTGCGGCAACCAGTTGCGCTCGACCCCGAACCCATGACCGACGAGTGGCAGACGCACCACCTCGGCCTGCCCGGTTGCCGCCGCGAATTCATCCACCCGCCGCGGATCGCATACCTGGTCCTGCTGGCCCTGCAGCGCGATCCATCCGTCCTGCAAGCGCGGCGCTGGCGCGAACACGAAATCGCCGCGCTGATTCTTCTTGTATTCGAGCGACGGCGCCGGGCATAGCGGCGCTCCCTTCATGTCCTCGTCCGGACAGAAACCGAGACTCAGCGCGCCGGCGAAGGTCCCCGGCGGCGACTGTGCGAGCGTCGCGTAAACGATGGTCGCACCCGATGAGTAGCCGACGAGCACCGGCAGCAGGTAGTCGCGCACCCCGACTTCCTTCTGCAGGCGATGACTGAGGGCCTCGAAGTCCCCCGCGAGCGACACGCAGCCGGAACTCGCGCGGCCGAGAGCGGCACGATAGTTGCGGACGTTGAGACCGGCCACGATGGCCCCCTCCCCGACGAGTGCGCGCGCCATCGACACGACGCCGAGGTGCCACCCGCCATCGCCCGAGAGAAACAGCACGACACTTTTCGGCGTGCCGACCGGGCGATACACCGTCACGTCGCCGAAGCGGCCCACGCTCATCCGGATAGGTTCGGGCGGCCGCGGCGAGGCCTCGCTCGCGCGCACGACAGCGGTCGCATTGGGCGCCACGGGCACTGCCGCCCGCGTGGCGCCAGGCCATGAGCTCGCAAGCGCCATGACCAGTACCAGTGGCTTGATCATTTTGTCAGTAACTCTCTGAAGCCGCCGGCAATGAGCACGGAGATGTCCATGAGGATGCGTGGCATGGCAAAGCCCCCGGGCGAAACCAGGTATTTCGGCTCCCAGACCGGCATGAACTTGCCCTTGTAGCGCCGCAGGCCATCGAAATTGTAGAAATGCTCGCCGTGGCGAAACACGAAATTTCCCACGCGATGCCAGGCCGGAGCGAGCGGATGGCGCTCGAGCCCAGCGAGCGGCGCCATGCCGAGGTTGAACCAGCGGTAGCCCTGCGCGCGGCCCCACAGCATCAGCTCGGTGAACAGGAAATCCATCGCGCCACGCGGCGCGTCGGGACCGAAACGCATGAGATCGACCGAGAGCTCATCGCGGGTCGCCGTCGTCCAGACGTTGGCGAACGCCGTGGGTGTGCCTTCGGAGCGCACCAGGGCGACCGGAAAACGCCTGATGTACTGCTCGCTGAACACGCCTACGGAAAAGCCCTTCTCGGCGGTGGCCTTGTCCTCCAGCCAGTAATCTGAGATCCGGCGCAATGTCGGAAACAGGCCGGCAATCGTCTCGGGCGGCACGACTTCGAACGTGGCGCCGTCGCGCTCGGCGCGGCGGTGCGCCTGCCTCAGATCGGCGCGGGCAGCGCCTTCGAGGGAGAAATCCCCGAGCGCCACGCGCGCCTCCTCGCCGATCTTGACGGGCGCGAGGCCGAGATCGACATACAGCGGCAGCCTGTCGCCGCTTGCCTGGTAGAAGACCGTGAGTCCGCCGTGCTGGTCCGAGAGCTCGCGGAAGCGCCACACTAGTTCCTCATGCGCTGCGCGTGCGCCAACCGGGTCACCGAGCGCGATCCAGCTGCGCCCGGCCACCTGGTACATGATGAAGGCGTCCGCCTGGTCGCTGAACAGCAGCCGCTTGTCGCCCATCAGTGCCGCGTTCGCCAGCGTCGCGTCGCAGCGCGCGATCGCGCCCTGGGCACGCTCAAGATCGGCGGCGCTCGCGACTGCGGGCACCGGAGGCGCCGGACTCAACAGGTTGGCCGCCAGGAACACCGCCGCGAGCAGCACGACGACGAGCGAGGCGCGCAGCATCCGTGGCGCATCGCCGCTCAGCGCAAAGGTCCACCACAAGTCGTGCGAGTATTCGACGTGGCGGTGCGCCAGAGAGCCGATCCAGATCACGGCGCCAATCACCGCGGCGATGCTGCCGATCCAGGCGGGCGTGAAGGGCTCACGCAGTACAGACGCCGGTCGGTAGAACGCCCGCCGGCCGAGCCACAGCACCGCGAGGACGATCGCGAGGATCAGTGCCTCCTCGAAATCGAGTCCCTTCAGGAGCGAGGCCGCCATGCCCGCGAGCAGCAACCAGAATGTCAGCTGGTAGCCCTCGCGCACCCGGCGGTACAGTGCGCGCGCGAGAATGAGGAGCCCCAGCCCGACCACGCTTCCGATCAAATGCGAGAGCTCGAGGATCGGCAGCGGCAGCACGCCTGCCAATAACCGCAGCCGCACATCGATCGCCGGCACCGAGCCCGAGACAAGCAGCACGATGCCGGCGATGAACACGAGGGTCCCCGTGACCTGGGGCACGATCGGAGCGATCCAGGTCGCCGCCAGCTGTTCGGCGCGCGCGAACTTCGGCCCCTGGCCGATGATCTCCTTGGTCGCGAAGATCACCGTCGCGATGGAGAGCGGCAGCAGGTAGTAGATCACGCGCCATGCCAGGAGCGACCCGAGCAGCGCATCCGGCGGAACCCCGGGTGTCGCGAGGAGGACCACCGATTCGAAGACGCCGAGGCCTCCCGGCACGTGGCTGATGATGCCGGCGACGATCGCCGTGACGTAGGTACCGAGAAACGCGAGCAGCGGCACGCTGGATTCGGACGGCAACAGCAGCCAGAGCACGGTTGCAGCGACCGAGAGATCGAGCGTTCCAAGCAGGATCTGCGGGATGGCAATGCGCGCCCCGGGCGGCCTGAGCGACCAGCCGCGGAACTCGAGCACCGCGCGCCCGAAACCGGCCCAGAGCGCGTAACACAGCACGAGCGCGAGCAGCGCGAGCCCGGCGGCAAATGCCCAGCTTGCCGAGATGTGCAGCGCCGGCTCGATCTGCTGCGGTCCCGCGACGAAAGACACGCCGGCGAGCATCGCGAGGCCGAGCCCCGTGGTGAAGCTGCAGAATCCCTGGAGCGTCGCGACATCCGCGCCGGTCAGTCCCGCCGTCGAGTACAGCCGGTAGCGGATCGCACCGCCCGTGAACGCGGCCAGTCCCAGGTTGTGGCCAACGGAGTAGGCAACGAACGACGTGAAGATGACGCGGCCCGCGCGCAGGGGCTTCCTGAGGTAACGCAAGCCGAGCGTGTCATAGAGAGAAAGAATCAGGTAGTCCGCGCCGGTCAGGGCGACCGCGGCGATCACGGCTTCCACCGGGATCGCCCGCAGATGCGCAAGCACGTCGCGCGGATGGAAATGCACGAGTTCGCGGTGGATCACGAAGATCACCGCAGCGAAGATGACGAGGGTCGCCGCCGGCAGGATCCAGCGCCGCCACTCGCCCGGGGAATGCTCGGGTTGCGTGGTCATTGGCGTGAGTGTGGACGATCCGGAGTCCGCTTCGGCGCGCATCTTACAGGTCAGGCAGGAGCTTACGCCCGCCGATGCAGGCGGTTTGTTACTATCGCGTAACCCCCCCGGACGGGGGCGCGGACGGAGGGCGAAGACATGCGCTGGCAGGGTGGCCGTCAGAGCGACAACGTCGAAGATGAACGCTCGGCATCGGGCGGCGGCGGATCCGGCGGCCGTGGACTGAAACTCGGGCTCGGCGGCATCGTGGTCGTCGCCGCAGCCTATTTTCTCGGCATCGATCCACGCCTCGTGCTCGGCCTGATGGAGGCCACCCAGTCCGGTTCGCCGGCGAGCCAGCCCGCCGCGCCCGTTCCGGCCGGCCAGCAGGACGAAGGTTACAAGTTCGTATCGACCGTGCTCGCGCAGACCGAGGACGCGTGGAGCGATATCTTCAAGACCCATGGCGCGCAGTACGAGCCGCCGAAGCTCGTGCTGTTCCGCGACGGCATCCAGTCGGCCTGCGGCGCCGCGCAGACGGCGTCCGGCCCGTTCTACTGCCCGGGCGACCAGAAGCTGTACATTGATCTCGCCTTCTACGACCAGCTCGCGCGCGAATTCAAGGCGCCGGGCGATTTCGCGCAGGCCTACGTCATCGCGCACGAAGTCGGTCACCACGTCCAGTACCTGCTCGGCACCGAGCGCAAGCTGCGGGCAGCGCAGGAACGCGCCGGCTCCGATGCCGCGGTCAACCAGCTGCAGGTGCGGATGGAGCTGCAGGCCGACTGTTACGCCGGCATCTGGGCCAACCGCAGCGAACGCACCGAGAAAATCATGGAACCCGGCGATCTCGAGGAAGCGATCCGCGCGGCGGCTGCCGTGGGCGATGATACGATCCAGCGGCGCACGCGCGGTTACGTCGTGCCGGAATCGTTCACGCACGGTTCCGCCGAACAGCGCATGACGTGGTTCAAGCGCGGCTTCGACTCGGGCGACGTTCAGGCCTGCGACACGTTCGCGGGCGCCTGAGACATCACCAAGCGCCGCTGCAAGTCGCGCTTCAACGCCGCGTAGGCGGCTTGCCAGTTGCCGGCGCCGTGGGCAATCCCGTGTGCTGCGTTCTGAACGGCCGGTGGCGACTCCCGCCCCGGCGGCCTTCGGCCGCGGCTCCCGTCCCGCTCGGCTGATAGGCCGGCACGAGCTGATGCTTCCCGCTGCCGATGAGGTCGGCGCGCCCCATGCGCCGCAGCGCCTCGCGTAGGACCGGCCAGTTGTTAGCATCGTGATAGCGCAGGAAGGCCTTGTGGAGCCGTCGCACCTTGAGGCCGCGCGGCACCTGCACATCCTCCGCTGCGCGCGTCACGCGCTTCAAAGGATTCTTGCCCGTGTAGTACATCGCCGTGGCCGTCGCCATCGGGCCAGGCAGGAACGCTTGCACCTGGTCGGCGCGGTAGCCGTTCTGCTTCAGCCATAGTGCGAGCTCGAGCATGTCCGCGTCCGTCGTACCGGGGTGCGCCGCGATGAAATACGGGATGAGGTACTGCTCCTTGCCCGCCTCCTTCGAGAAGCGGTCGAACAGCTCGCGGAACCGGTAGTAGGTACCGACTCCCGGTTTCATCATCCTGGAAAGCGGCCCCTCGGCGATCGCCTCGGGCGCGATCTTCAGGTAGCCGCCGACGTGGTGCTGCGCGAGTTCCTTCACGTACTCGGGCGACTCGATCGCGAGGTCGTAGCGGACCCCCGACGCGACCAGTACTTTCTTCACGCCGGGCACGGCGCGCGCACGCTGGTAGAGCCTGATGAGCGGCGCATGATCGGTGTTGAGGTTCGGGCAGATGCCGGGAAACACGCACGACGGCCGCCGGCACGCGCTCTCGATTTCGCGGCTCTTGCAGGCAAGCCGGTACATGTTCGCCGTGGGGCCGCCGAGGTCGGAGATCACGCCGGTGAAACCGGGCACCCGGTCGCGTACCTCCTCGATTTCGCGGATGACCGACTCCTCGCTCCGGCTCTGGATGATGCGACCCTCGTGCTCGGTGATCGAGCAGAAGGTGCAGCCGCCGAAGCAGCCGCGCTGGATCGCGATCGAGAAGCGGATCATCTTGTACGCGGGAATCTCCGCCTTGCCATACGAGGGATGCGGGCGGCGCTGATAGGCAAGCTCGTAGATCCAGTCCATCTCTTTCGTGGCGAGGGGGATCGGCGGCGGGTTGAGCCACACGTCGGTGCCGCCGTGGCGCTGCACGAGGGCGCGCGCATTCCCGGGATTCGACTCGAGATGCAGGATGCGCGAGGCGTGCGCGTACAGTACCGGATCCTGCGTAACCTGCTCGAACGAGGGCATGCGGATCACGCTGCGTTCGCGATCGGCATTCTTGACGCGGCGGACAAATCGCACGACATTTTCCGCGGCAGCGACGGCGGCCGCAGGCGGCGTGCTCGCTCGCATCGCCCCGTTGTCCTCCATCGCATAGGGATCGACCGGCGGATTGAGCAGGCCCGGCGCATCGAGATGCGTCGAATCGATCTCGATCCAGTCCTCGGGCGTTCCCTTGCGCGTGAACGCCGTGCCACGCAGGTCCGTGATCGTCTCGATGCGCTCGCCGCCGCCAAGCCGGTGCGCGATCTCGACGATCTGACGCTCGGCATTGCCGTAGACGAGCAGGTCGGCTTTCGCGTCGAGCAGGATCGAGCGGCGGATTTTCTCCGACCAGTAATCGAAGTGCGCGATACGGCGGAGCGAGGCCTCGATGCCGCCGATGACGATCGGCACGTCCCGGAATGCTTCGCGCACGCGCTGGGCGTAGACGATGACCGCACGGTCCGGGCGCTTGCCGCCCACGCCTCCCGGCGTGTACGCATCGTCGCTGCGGATGCGGCGATCGGCCGTGTACCGGTTCACCATCGAATCCATGTTGCCGGCGGTAATCCCGAAAAAGAGGTTCGGCTGACCGAGCGCGCGCAACGGTTCCACGGAGTGCCAGTCGGGCTGGGCGATGATGCCGACGCGAAAGCCCTGCGCCTCGAGCACGCGTCCGACGATGGCCATGCCGAAGCTCGGATGATCGACGTACGCGTCGCCGGTGACGAGGATGACGTCGCAGCTGTCCCAGCCGAGTGCGTCCATTTCGGCGCGCGACATCGGCAGGAAGGGAGCCGTGCCAAAGCGCGCCGCCCAGTGCCGGCGATAGCTCGTGATGTCGCGTGCGGGATCCATGGGGGAGCGGAGCATACTCCCCGGGTCCCTCGACCCGCCACCGGCTGCGGTGCCACCCGGTACACCGAGCCGGGGCCGGCCTGCCTGTTAGC
>JBAVOB010000030.1:0-3057 GCA_049691655.1 Steroidobacteraceae bacterium
GGAAGCGGATATGTACGGCCTGAACGCGAGCCGCCAGCCGGACGGCGCAGCCCAGGGCGCGATCCATCTCGGTGAGTACCGCAAGATGAGCCCGGGCCCGGTGGAAGAATGGTTTTTCTACGATCACCCAAGTGGCCGAACGCGCATCTACAACGCCATGCGCTGGAAGGCCGAAAACCTCGAACTGTTCACGAATCAACCCACACAATAGGGTCACTGCCAGCTGCTGCGAGCGTGAACATGGACGAGGCGGGCGTTGCACGGGCAAGGGAAGTCCTGAAAGGGCTCGAACTCTTTCGGCACGTTGACGCGAGCACAATCGAAGTGACGCGACTCGGCGGGCTCACGAACCTCGTGTTCCGCGTGGATCATGGCGGCGAGCACTGCGTGCTGCGCATCCCGGGCAAGGGCACCGAGGAATACATCAACCGAGCCAACGAGGCCCAGGCCGCGCGCGAGGCGGCGCGGGTGCAGGTGAGCCCCGCCGTGCTGCATGTCGATCCGGCGACGGGCGTGATGGTGACGCGGCTCGTCGAGGACGCGGTGACCCTGTCGGAGGAGAAATTCAGGAGCATTCCCGGCGCGCCGGCGCGCGCGGGCGAGGTGTTCCGCAAGCTCCACGACTCGGGCGCCGTCTTCAATTTTCGCTTCGAGCTGTTCGCGATGATCGATGACTACCTGAACGTGCTGGCCGGCAGGGAGACGCGGCTCCCTGCCGGTTACTACGATGTGGTGGCGGAAGCCCAAGAGGTGCGGGCGGCACTTGCGGCGCGCCCCCTGCCGCTCGCGGCGTGTCATTGCGATCCGCTGTGCGAGAACTTCCTCGACGTGGGGAGCCGCATGTGGCTCGTCGACTGGGAGTACTCGGGCATGAACGATCCGATGTGGGACCTGGGCGATCTGTCGGTCGAGGGCGGGTTCAGCGCGGCTCAGGACGAGGAGATGTTTCGTGCCTATTTCCGCGGCGAACCCGGGCCCGCCGATCGCGGGCGCGTCGTCGTCTACAAGGCGATGTGCGACCTGTTGTGGACGCTGTGGGGCCTGATCCAGCACGCCAACCGGAATCCGGTGGACGACTTCTGGGCCTATTCCGTCAATCGCTTCGAGCGCTGCAAGGCGCTGATGGCGACGCCGGAGTTCCACCGCCACGTGGCGAGTGTGAGGAAGGGGTGACGCCCTACAGCACCTTGCCCGGGTTGAGGATCCCGGCGGGATCGAGCGCGGCCTTGAGCGCGCGCATCAGGGCGATTTCACTCTCGCTGCGGCTCACGCCGAGGTAGGGCTTCTTCTCGAGGCCGATGCCGTGCTCGGCCGACACCGAGCCGCGGAAGGCCGCGAGCGGCGCATACACCAGCGCCTCGATTTTTGGCCGCGCGGCCAGGTAGTCCTGCGGCTTGACCTGCACGATCACGTGTAGGTTGCCATCGCCCAGGTGGCCAAAGATCCACAGCTTGTGCTCGCCGATGGCGGCGGGTAACGCCTCGCGCAGGTTGTTAGCGAAGGCTTCCATCTCGCCGATGGGCAGTGACACGTCGAACACCACGGGCAGGCCCCCGTGCGTCACCTGCTCGACGTCGTCGCGCAGCGACCAGAACGCGCGGCAGTCGGCATCGGACTGCGACAGCGCGGCATCGGCAATCAGGCCCGCCGCGAAGGCCGACTCCATCGCCGCGTTGAATCGCTGGGTATCGAGCTCGCGATCGGCCCCCTGGCTTTCGACCAGCACGTAGTAGGGATGGTCCTGCGAGATGGGAGGCCGGCCCTTGGCGGGCGCGGTGGTCACGAGTCGGTAGAACGAGCGCCACATGACCTCGAACGCCGAGAGCGTCCCGCCGAGCGCGCGGTCCATGTGCTTGAGAAATCCGGCCACGGCGTCGAAACTCGCGAGCCCGGCGAAAGCCATGTTCGTGGACAGCGGCTTCTCGCGCAGCCGCAGCACGAGCCGCGTGATCACACCGAGGGTGCCCTCGGAGCCGATGAACAGGTGCTTCAGGTCATAGCCGGCGTTGTTCTTGATGAGGCGGTTGAGCGAGGAGACGACCGTGCCGTCGGCCAGCACCACTTCGATCCCCAGCACCATCTCGCGCGTCATGCCGTAGCGGATGACGCGGTTGCCACCGGCGTTGGTGGCGGCGTTGCCGCCGAGCGTGGCGGTGCCGCGCGCGCCGAGGTCGAGCGGGAAGGCGAGGCCGTGCGGCTCCACGGCTTCCTGCAGGGTCTGCAGCACGACGCCCGCCTGCACGGTGGCCGTGCGCTGCACCGGATCGATCGCCTCGATGCGGCGCATGCGCTCGAGCGAGAGGATGAGTTCCGCGGGTCCCGCATCGGCGCCGTGCACGAGGCCGGTCAGTCCGCCCTGTGTGACGACTGCCACGTGATGGGCATGACACCAGCGCAGCACCTGGGACACTTCATCGGTATTGGACGGGCGCACGAGCGCCGCGGCCTTGAGGTTGTCGGAGCGCCACACCCCGGCCGAGCGCGTGGCGATCTCGGCGGCATCGAGCACGCCTTGATCGCCAACGATTGGCCGCAGGGCGTCGGTCAGGTTCATCGGCGCCCCTCCTCAGATCATGACTTCGATCAGACGCGGACCCTTGTGCTTCATCGCCGAGCCGTACTGTGCCGCGAACTCCTCGGCGGTCGTGGCGCGGCTCGCCTCGACGCCGAGCCCGCTGGCGATCTGCACCCAGTTCATTTCCGGGTTGTGCAGGTCGAGCATCGACAAGGCCCTGACGCCCACCTCGCTCAAGCCGACGCGCTGCAGTTCGATATTCAGGATGGCATAGGAGCGGTTGGCATAGATCACGGTGGTGACGTCCAGGCGCTCGCGCGCCATGGTCCACAGTGCCTGCAGGGTATAGGCCGCACCTCCGTCGGCCTGCGGGCACACGACCTTGCGCTCCGGCGCAGCCAGCGCCGCACCCACGGCGAGCGGCAGGCCCTGGCCGATCGAGCCGCCGGCGAGCGGCAGGTGCGTGTGCGGCCGCGCGCGCGCCAGGTTCATCAGTAGCGGCAGGCCCGACGTTGCGGCTTCTTCGGCATAGATCACATGTT
>JBAVOB010000031.1:0-6442 GCA_049691655.1 Steroidobacteraceae bacterium
GTGCAGCTCACGAGCCAGCGCGAGGCCGAGCCCGCTCGCGCCGCCCGTGATCAGGACGCGGCGTCCGGGGAAGCGGCGCGCGAGCGTCGCGAGCGGATCCGTCATGCCGACTTCGTGCCGCGCTGCCCGGGCGCCGCCGCTGGACCGCAACTAGGGTTTCGCGGCCGCTTGGTCGTGCACGGCACCGTCCGAGTTCACCTCGTACGCCACGCGCCACACGCCGTCCGCCCCTTTCTGCCAGTAGTCCGCGAACGGGTTGCGGCGGTTCTCGGGTTTCTTGCCCTTCATCGTCATGGTGTAGAGGGCCGTCGAGAACGTCAGCGCCTCGGTCTCGCTGATGGCGACGACCTTGTCCACCGTCGAGCTCGTGATTGTTGCCGACTCATAGGTCTTGAAGAACGCGGTGGCGGTTTTCTCGATCTCATCGCGACCCTTGTGGACCGAGGCGTCCGGCAGGATCCAGGTGGCATCTTCGGTGAAGATCGAGGCCAGCGCGGCCGGATCTTTCGACTGCAGGGTCGCCACCCCTTTCTGCATCAGCGGCGTGAGTTCCGTCTGCAGCGCAGCCGCATCGGGGCGCGGCGACGGCGGCGGCGCGGCGGGAGGCGCCGATGGAGCTTCGTAGCGAACGCATCCGGCGAGGAGCGCCGTGAGCGTGAGCAGGACAAGACCTGACGAACGGCAAGGCTTCATGACAATACTCCCCGGGAATGACCACCGCGGTAGGGTAGCGAGCATCCTATAGTAAGCTGGCCCCGGTCAGGCGCACGAGTGTGGCCACCCACGCGCCTTGTCCGGCTACGGCGAAACTGGCACGGTGCCGGAATGTTCCCCTGCCTGGCCCGTCCGCCTGCCCGTCCGCGACACTGGTTCCGCCGAGGACTGCTCGCGTCGGTGTGCGTTGCAGCATCGGGCGCCGCGGCGCCGGCGTGGTCGCAGCCAGAGGAGCTGCCCCCCGTCCAGACAGCACAGACCGCGGCGCCTGCCCCGGCCGCCACTCTGGCGGAGGCGCTCGACCAGGCCGAGGCGCTCATCGCAACGCGCCGTGCCCGCGAAGCTCAGGCCCTGCTGCAACGGCACGAAGTCGAGGGGCGCGGCGACCCGCGATTCGACTACCTGTTAGGGGTCGCCTCGATCGATGCGGGCGATGCGGCCGCGGCGATCGCACCGCTCGAACGGGTCGTGAGCGCCGCCCCGGGGAATCTCGCCGCGCGCCTCGAGCTCGGCCGCGCGCTGTACGACACCAAAGCGCTGGAGCGGGCACGCGCCGTGTTCGCGCACATGGCACAGGAGCACCTGCCGCCCGCGACGCGCACGGCTGTCACCGCCTATCTCGCCGCGATCGACGCGGACCTCGCGGCCGCCGCGCGCACGGCGGCGCATTCGCTCGTGCTCTTCGGCGACCTGGGCGCAGGCTACGATTCGAACGCCAACGTCGCGACCAGCGAAAGCCAGTTCCTGGGGTTCACGCTCAATTCGCAGTATGTCGAGACGAAATCCTCGTTCGCCGAGGTGGGTGCGGGTGTCATCCGCAAGGACGCCGTGACGCCCGACATCCGCGTGACTGCTGTGCTGCGCGCGGCGCGGCGGACCGATTTCGAGGCGCGCTTCATTGACCAGACGATCGTACTGGGTGGCGTCGAGGTCGAGCGCATGCGGGGCGCGACCACGGCCTCGATCGGCGTCAATGGCTTGTTCGGGTGGCTGGTGCAGACCCCACACCGACTCTTATATAGCGTGGATGGCGAGCTCGCACATCGTACCGAGGCAAACTACACGCTCGCGGCCTCGGCGAGCGCCGGCGTTCTCGACTTCCGGCAGGAGCCGCTCGATCTGCAGGACGTGCGCCGCTATCTCTTGGGCGTCGCGCTCTCACGCGACAAGCTCGGCCTCGCGAACCGGGGGCTCCTCGGCGTGGCGCTGTTTGCCGGTCGTGACCGGCCGCGCGATGACCTGTCGCCCTACGGCAACCGCCGCGCCGGCGTGCGCGTGTTCGGCAACTGGCGGCCCGGCCGCGCCGGCACCTGGTCGGGGGAACTCGCGTACTTGCGCACCGAGTTCGACGGCGAACGCGGTTTCTTTCGCGGCGACCGTGCGGACGATCAGTACTTTGCGCTGGTGCGCGCGGATTTCGAGGACTGGCCGCGCCGCTCGTGGATTGTGACGCCGGTTCTGCGTCTCTCGGCTGCACGATCGAACGTCGCGCTGTTTGCATACGATCGCGCCGAGGCGATGCTGTTCGTGCGACGCCTGGTCCCGTTCTAGGATTGCCCGTGCCGCACTTCGCGCTGCCTTCGACCGCACCTCCCAGCCGATTCGCTCCGCACGTCCGCGCGTTCTTCGCGGCGCTCGGCGCGGCGACGCTCAGCGCGTGCGGATGCGGGGGCGATGCGACCTGCGGGCGGCTTCCGCCTGCCAACGGGTTTCCATGCAGCGAGGCGCAGATCAAGCAGTTCGTGTTCGAGACGACGCGCGACTGGTACCTGTTTCCCGAGCTCCTGCCGCCGAGCGTTGATCCGGCGCAGTTCGCGACGGCCGAGGAGCTGCTCGATGCGCTTACGGCGACCGCGCGGGCGCAGGGCAAGGACCGCTTTTTCAGCGAACTCACCACGGTGAGCGCCGACGACCAGTTCTTCGGCGCCGGCACCGCGATCCTCTTCGGGATCACGCTCAGCCCGCAGTCGGGCAACACGCGCCTCCGCGTCGCACAAGTGTTCGAGAACTCGCCCGCGGCGGATGCGGGATTCGTGCGCGGCGACCAGATCACTGCGATCGGTACGACGGCCGCGACGCTCGAGCCCGTGGCGACGATTCTCGCTCGCCCCCGGGGCGTAACGGATGCGCTGGGGCCCAATCAGCTCGATGTGTCGCGGGTATTTCGCGTGCTGACTCCCGCGGGCGCAACTGTCGACCGCACGATCGCGAAGCGTTCCGTGCCACTCAATCCCGTCGCCGAGGTGCGCCTGATCGAGCGCGCCGGCCTCTCGCCCATCGGCTACATCCGGCTGCGCGCCTTCGTGACGACCGCAGAGGATCCGCTCCGCGCGGCGTTTGCGCAGATGCGGGCGCAAAACGTCGAGGACATCGTGCTCGACCTGCGCTACAACGGCGGGGGGCTGCTCTCGACAGCTGACGCGCTGCTCGATCTGCTGTCGGCGAATCGCAGCGGGCTCGTGAGCTACCAGACCCGCTTCAATGCCGGCAGGACGACGAACGACACGACGTTGCGCTTCCGCGATCAGCCGCAAGCCATCGCCGCCACGCGTGTCGCCTTCATCACGACCGATCTCACCGCCAGCGCGAGCGAGCTCGTGATCAACGCGCTCGCGCCCTACGCCGATGTCGCGATCGTCGGTGCGACGACGTTCGGCAAGCCCGTCGCGCAGGCCGCGTTCGATCTGTCGAGCTGCGGCCTGCGGCTGCGGCTCGTGAGTTTCAAGCTGCTCAACAAGGACGGGGGCGGGGATTTTTACAACGGGATTCCGTACGCGGGGTATACGGATGCGTTCTGCGCAGCACCCGATGATCTGGCGATCGCGCAAGGCGCGCCGAACGAACCGCTGATCCAGACCGCGATCCAGTGGATCAACACCAACGCTTGTCCGCCGGTCGCACTTCCAGGGGTAGACGCGGCGGTCGTCAGGAAACTGGAGAGACCGGCGTCGCCGCTGCAGCAGTACGCGCCGGAGACTTACTAGTCAGTTGATTCTATTCCTGGGTATTCCAGGACTCGGTGGCAGTCGGCGCGGAGGCCGGGGTGACGGTGCTCTGGTTCCAGAGGTACCCCTGCTTCCACAGGTACCCGTTGTTCCACAGGTAGCCGTTATTCCAGAGGTACCCCTGCTTCCACAGGTAGCCGTTATTCCAGAGGTACGCCTGATTCTTCGCGAAGTCCTGCTTCCAGAGGTAACCGTCGTTGCTCAGGCGATTGCCGTTCGCATCGACGATGTAGAAATCCCCGGTGGTGGCGTCCTGGTGCGCGGGGCCGCCGAAGTGCTTCGTGCCGGCGAGATCCGCGGCGATGTCAAGACCGACGTTGGCGCAGTTCGCGGCCTGGCTGTAGACCGCGAGGACGGCATTCACGACCCCCGCGCCTTGCTGGAAGATCGTGTAGGCGGCCTTGCCGCTCGAGTTGAGCGCGGCCGAGGCCGAACTCATCAACCGGCACTTGACCTGGTCGGGGGTGAGCGCGGGGTTCGCCTGCAGCATCAGCGCCACGATGCCCGAAACTACCGCCGCGGACTGCGAGGTGCCGGACATCGTGAAGTCGAGGTTCCCGTTGTGGAACTCGGGGTGCGCGCGCGGGATCGCCTGTTTCTTGTTCATGACCCCGACCAGGTGCCCGCCCGGGGCGACCACGTCGGGCTTGACGAAGCCCTCGTACGTCGGGCCGGTCGAGGAGAACGAGGTGACGCCGTCGTCGCTCGGATTCAACAGCGTGTAGTTGTCGGTCGTCGCGCCCACGGTGATGATGTAGGGGACGTTGCCCGGGACTGAGATCGTCTGCGCCTTCGGGCCGAAATTACCGGCCGAGGCCACCACGACGATGCCCGCCTGCCACAGCTTCATCGCGGCGCGCGCCAGCGGGTCATTCCAGTAGAAGGACTGCGGCGTCGCGCCAAATGACATGTTGACGACGCGGATGTTGTAGGTCTTGGCGTTGGCAAGGATCCAGTCGAGCCCGCGGATCGTGTTGGCGTAGCTGCCCGCGCCGTTGGCGTCGAAGGTCTTGACCGTGACCCAGCTCGCGCCCGGGGCGGTGCCGTAGTAAGTGCCGCTGGACGTGAGGTTCGCGCTCGCTGCGAGCGCGGTGATATGGGTGCCGTGGCCGTTGTCGTCCGGGATGTTCGTGCTGGCGACGTTGTTGATCGCATCGTAACCGGCGATGGGCGTCGCCCAGAGCCCGGTGTCGACGAATGCGATCGAGATGCCGCGACCCGTGATGCCCTGTGCGTGAAGAAGAGCGGCTCCGGTCTGCAGCACCGCCGAGCCCGGGGTGCCCAGTCCGCCGGCAACGCGGGCGGTCAAGTCCCGGGTAAGCGTCAGGCGCGGGTTCGAGCGCAGCGCCGCGGCCTGCTTCGCCGACAACCGGGCGCCGACCGATTCCACGATGCCGAGCTGATGCGTCACCCGGCCGCCGACCGAGCGCACGGCCTGCTGCGCTTCGGCGAGGCTCCCGGCCTGCACGATGTAACCGGTGCGGGAAGCCGCGCTCGCGCCGCCCGCGAATAGCAGGGCGGCTGCGGTGAAAGCCGCTGCGAGCGCTTGGGTGACCGTATTCTTCGCCATGACCGTGTGCTGTGCCTGATGTGTTGCGAAACAAATCATCGATGGGCCTATTTCAACGCAAAGCGGTCTTTTCGGCGTCACTGCGCCCGACGCTCGCCCGGCTCCGGAATGCGAACCGCATCACATAAGGGCGCGGTTAAATCGTGACCTTTAGGTTGTGGGGCTGGTGGGTCACAGCGTTCGCGCGCCACATGACCTCGGACGCCGTACCCGGCGTGCCCGTATTAGTTAGCCGGACTTATTCCTGGTTGTTCCAGGATTCCATGGCCGTCGGGGAGCAAGCCGACGCTACGGCGCTCTGGTTCCACAGGTACCCGTTGTTCCACAGGTACCCGTTGTTCCAGAGGTACCCGTTGTTCCACAGGTACCCGTTGTTCCACAGATAGCCGAAGTTATAGAAGTACCCGAGGTTCTTCGCGTACGACTGGTTCCACAGGTAGCCGTCGTTGCTGAGCTGCTTGCCGGTGGAATCGACGATGTAGAACGCGCCGGTCTTGGCGTTCTGGTGCGCCGGGCCGCCGTAGTGCGCAGTGCCCGCGATATCCTTGGCGATGCTGAGGCCCTGGTTGGCACAGTTCGTGGCCTGGCTGTAGACCGCGGCAAAAGCGTTCACGAGGCCTGCGCCCTGCTGGAAGATCGTGTAGGCAGCCTTGCCGCTCGAGTTCACTTCCGCCGCAGCCGTGGCCATCAGGCGGCACTTGACCTGGTCCGGAGTCAGCGCCGGGTTCGCCTGCAGCATCAACGCGACGACGCCGCTCGTGACCGCCGCGGCCTGCGAGGTACCGGACATCACGAACAGGTAATCAGAAGGCGTCGCGTACTGCGGATAGCCTTTCGCCAGCGCCATGGTGTCGTCATCCATGATTCCGACCAGGTGCCCGCCGGGGGCGACGAGGTCGGGCTTGACGAAGCCTTCGTACGTCGGGCCGGCGGACGAGAACGAGGCGACGCCGTCATCCAGTGTGTTGAGCGGCGTGTAGTTATCGGTCATGGCACCGATGGTGATCACGTACGGCGTATTGCCCGGGACAGCGATTGTCTGCGGCTTCGGACCGAAATTGCCGGCCGAGGCGACCACGACGACGCCCGCCTGCCACAGCTTCATGACCGCCTGGTCGATCGGATCGTTCCAGTAGAAGGACTGCGGTTTGGC
>JBAVOB010000032.1:0-6526 GCA_049691655.1 Steroidobacteraceae bacterium
GCTCTCCGGCGAGCGCTTCGATGCGGCCGCGGCCGAGCGCATGGGGCTCGTGCATGCGGTCGTGGACGCGGCGCGACTCGATGAGGAGGTCGCGACGCTCGTCGCTGCTCTCATGGCCGGCGGGCCGCATGCACTCGCGCAGACCAAACGCCTGATTCGCGAGGTGGCCGATAGGACGCTCGATGATGCCTTGATTCGCGACACGGCCGCGCGTATCGCCGCGGCTCGTTCCTCGGAGGAGGGCCGCGAAGGCGTGGCCGCGATGCTCGGGAAGCGCAAGCCACGCTGGACGGCGGGCGGAGAGTGAACGGATGGCTGTGTTCAAGAGCCTCCTGATCGCCAATCGCGGCGAGATCGCCTGTCGCATCGCACGCACGGCGCAGCGGATGGGACTGCGCACGATTGCCGTGTATTCCGACGCCGATGCCCGCGCCCGCCACGTGGCCTCCTGTGGTGAGGCGGTCCACATCGGCGCCGCGCCGGCGGAAGCGAGTTACCTGCGGATCGAGGCCATCCTCGAGGCGGCCAGGCGCACGGGCGCCGAGGCGATCCACCCCGGGTATGGGTTTCTATCGGAGAACGCGGAGTTCGCCGTGGCCTGCGCACGGGCCGGCCTGATCTTTGTAGGACCACCGCCCGAGGCGATTCGCGCGATGGGTTCGAAGGCGGCGGCGAAGACGCTCCTCGAACGCGCCGGCGTGCCGCTGACACCGGGCTATCACGGTGAGCGCCAGGAGCCGGAATGGCTCGAGCGCGAGGCGGATCGCATCGGCTTTCCCGTGCTGATCAAGGCGAGCGCCGGCGGCGGCGGCAAGGGCATGCGGCGCGTGGACCGGCGCGAGGATTTTGCAACCGCGCTTGCGGCCTGCCGACGCGAATCCGCCGCAAGTTTTGGCGACGATCGCGTGCTCGTCGAGAAATACCTGTTGCGGCCGCGGCACATCGAGATCCAGGTGTTCGCCGATGCTCACGGGCACTGCATCCACCTGTTCGAGCGCGATTGCTCGGTGCAGCGCCGGCACCAGAAAGTGCTCGAGGAAGCCCCGGCGCCGGGCATGACGGCTGAACGTCGTGCAGCCATGGGCACGGCGGCCGTGGCGGCGGCGCGGGCCGTGGGCTACATCGGCGCCGGCACCGTGGAATTCATCGTCGCGCCCGACGGCACCTTCTACTTCATGGAGATGAACACGCGACTCCAGGTCGAGCATCCCGTGACCGAGATGATCACCGGGCTCGATCTCGTTGAGTGGCAGCTGCGCGTCGCGGGCGGCGAGCGCCTGCCGCTCGCGCAAGAGCAGCTCGCGCTGCGCGGTCACGCGATCGAAGCGCGCATCTATGCCGAGGACCCTGACCGGGGTTTTCTGCCCGCGACGGGGCGCCTCGTGCACGTGAGCCTGCCTGCCGCCTCGCCGCGGGTCCGGATCGACACCGGCGTCAGGCAGGGAGACGAAATCACGCCTTACTACGATCCGCTGATCGCAAAACTCATCGTGTGGGGCGAGACGCGCAACCAGGCGCTCGCGCAGCTCGGCCTCGCCCTTGCGCAGTACCGCATCGCGGGCGTTGCGAACAACCTGGCGTTCCTCGCGCGCTTGATCGCCTGTCCCGCGTTCGTCAGCGCGGATCTCGACACGACGCTCATCGAGCGCTCGGGCGCGCAGCTGTTTCCGGGAACACAAGCCGTGCCGGATGAGGTGTGGCTCGTGGTCGCGGCATCAGAACTCGTTCGGCAGCAATCGCGGCCGTTTGCAGCGGGCGATGCAACGGGCAACCCGTCGACCCCCTGGACCACACTTGACGGCTGGCGGCTCAACGAATATGCGCAGCGGCACCTCACGCTGCGCCACGGCGAGACGGAACGAACAATGTCGGTTCGCTATCTGCGCGACGCTTGGGACTTGCAGCTGGCCGATCGAGTGGCGCGTGCCTCGGGCAGCGCGATCGCCACCGACACGTTCGATATCGACCTCGACGGCAAGCGCCACCACGCGCTCGTGGTCGCCGTGGGCGCGCAGCGGCATGTCTTCCTGCGCGATCTCGCATTTGTTCTCACGATCGTCGATCCGCTGGTCACGAGCGGCGCGACCGCGGAGAGCGACATCGGCCTGCGAGCACCGATGCCGGGCCGCGTGGTGGCGCTCCTCGCGATGCCGGGCGCTGCGCTCGCGGCGGGCGCGCCGCTCCTCGTGCTCGAAGCGATGAAGATGGAGCACACGATCACCGCGCCTTCGGCCGGGCAGCTCCGCGCGTTCAAGGTCGCCGCCGGCGATCAGGTGGGCGAGGGCGAGGAGCTGGTCGATTTTCTCGGCGCGGATGGTCGCCGACACGGCTGAGCCGCGTGCCTGTGATGAGCGACGCGAGCCCCAAGTTGTTTCGCGAGATTCGCTGGCCCGCACGTTACGAGCCCAGGGTCTGTCCCGTGCACGTGCGCAACGAAAGGGTGATGGCCGCCGCGCCGGATCAGGTCTGGGCGTGGCTGATCCGGGCCCCGCTCTGGCCGACCTGGTACCGCAATTCGGCGAACGTGCGCATTCTCGCGCCGGGCGTCATCGATCTCCGTGAAGGCATTCGATTCCGCTGGCGCACTTTCGGCATCAAGATCACCTCGACCGTGCTCGAGTTCATCCCTCAGGAACGACTTGCGTGGGACGCGAAGGCGCTCGGGGTCGACGCCTACCACGCGTGGACGCTGCAGCCGGGCACCGATGGCTGTCGCGTGCTGACCGAGGAGACGCAGCACGGCCTGGTTGCGACGGTCAGTCATCGGCTCATGCCCGGACGCATGCACAAGTACCATCAGATCTGGCTCGAGGCGCTCGAGCGCCAGGCACGCGGGCCTAACGGACCGGATGCAGCCGGCGGCGGTACCGCTGACCATCCTGCGCAAGCTCATTCGCATGCCGCGACCGCGACCGCGACGGGGCGATGATATTCTCGGCGATAGGGGCGTGACCGCATGAAGGCAGCGAAACTCGTCGGCATCATCATCGCAGGCATCATCGCGCTGGCGCTGCTCGCGGCGTTTGCCCTCCTGCTGCTGGTGAAGCCAAATAATTTCCGCGGAGACATCGGGCGCCTCGTCGAACGAGAGACCGGCCGCAAGCTCACGATCGACGGCGACCTGCAGCTGCGTTTTTTTCCCTGGTTGTCACTCGAGGCGAGCCGCGTCGCGCTCGGCAACCCACCGGGCTTCGGGGCCGAGCCGTTCGTCGCAGCGAAATCGCTGCGAATCGGCGTGCGAATCGTTCCGCTGCTGCAGAAGCGTCTCGAAGCGAGTCGCGTGGCGGTTGACGGACTCGAGGCGCACCTGGTCGCGCTCGCCGATGGACGCAACAACTGGCACGGCCTCGGGCAGGGCGGCGAGACCACCCCGGGGGCGGGCACGGGGCTCCGCGAAACCTCGATCGCCGGCCTCGACGTGACGCATTCTTCCGTCATCTACCGCGATGCCACGGACAACAGCCTCACCCGTGTGCGTGACCTCGAACTGCACACAGGCGCGCTCAGCGGGGCGAACCCCTTCCCGCTCAAGATCAAGCTCGCGCTCGATTCGGGCGAGGGTACGGCCGCGACCCGTCTCGACCTCGGCGCGAAGGCACGCTGGTCGGGAGCCGGAGTCGTCGAACTCACCGATCTCGTGCTCGATGGGCAGCGTGAGGCGGCGGTCAACGAGAAGGCGGGCAATCCCGTCACCTTTGGCTTGCGCGCGGCGCGGCTCGTGATCGATTCCAAGACGGAGATGCTCGAGCGTTCAGACCTCCAGGGCAAGTTCAGTGAGGTACCGTTCGCGCTGACGCTTGGCGGTGAACAGCTGTTCGGCGATCGCGTGCTGCACGGGGATTTCAAGGTCCCCGTGATCGATCTGCGCAAAGCCGCGCCGGTGTTGGGCGTTCAACTTCCGGCCGCGCGGGAGGCGTCCACGTTCGGGCGTTTCTCGGCGACCGGCGGCTTTCGTCTCACGCGCAAAGCGCTCGCCTTGACGGCGCTCGACTGGCAGCTCGATGACACGCGTGCGCGTGGGCGACTCGCGGTCACCGAACTCGACCGGATGTCGCTGACGTTCGACCTCGACGTCGATCACATCGATGTGGATCGTTACCTCGCCCCGGTGCCGCCCGCGGTCGAAGGAGCCAGCCGCCCAGCCGCGCCGCCCACGCCCATTCCCGTCGCGGCGCTGCGCAAACTCGCCGCCAAAGGCGAGTTGCGCATCGGCCAGGCGAAATTCAAAGACCTGCCGTTGTCCGCCGTGCGCGTCCCGCTCGACGCGGATCGCGGGCTGGTGCGCATCGGCCCCGCGCAGGCGCGCCTACTTGGGGGCGTCTATGCGGGCACCACGACTCTCGATGCACGGCCCGCCGAGGCGCGTCTCTCACTCGATGCCCACGTGCGCGCCATCGATCTCGGTGCCCTCGTGAAGGCGAGTTTCAAGAGCGAGCGCTTCACAGGTCACGGTGACGCCAACGCGAAGCTCACGGCGCTCGGCAACACGGACGCGGCGCTGTTCAAGTCGATCGCCGGCCGCGTGGATGCCAATGCGCGCGACGGCGCGCTGGTTGGTCGCGATCTGTGGTACGAGATTCGCCGCGCGCGGGCACTTTCCCGGGGTGCGACCCCTCCGGAGAAGACCGGTCCAGATCGCACGCAGTTCCGCACGATGTCGGGGAGTGCCACCATCGCGGACGGGGTCGCGCGAAGCGACGACCTCACCGTGGACCTGCAGTACCTGCGGGCGCATGGGACCGGCACGCTCGTCATCGCGTCGCAGGCGATCGACTATCGGCTCACGGCGGAGGTCTACAACATCCCGCCCGAGGGGTCGCCGGGCGCCGAGATGGCGGACCTCAAGGCGCTCGCGATTCCACTGACCGTCACGGGCACGCTGAGCGACTACAAGGTGCGTCCCGATTTTGCGGGACTCGTCAAGGCGAAGGTACAGCAGCAGGTCGAGGCGAAGAAACAGGAACTGCGCCAGAAGGCCGAAGAGCAGATCAAGGACAAGCTCAAGGGCCTCTTCGGTGGCTGATCCCGAGTGAAGATCCTGTTCGTTTGTCTCGGTAATATCTGCCGCTCGCCGACCGCTGAAGGCGTGACGCGAGTGCTGCTCGCGCGAGAGGCGCCTGAATTGCAGGTGGAACTGGATTCCGCGGGCACGGCTGACTACCACGTGGGGCGGCCTCCGGACCCGCGCACACAGGAAGCGGCGCTGCGGCGCGGCTACGACATCGCGGGGCTCCGAGCCCGAATAGTCGAAGTGGCGGATTTCACGCGCTTCGATCTGCTGCTCGCAATGGATCAGGGCAATCTCGAGACCCTGCGCCGGCGGGCGCCGGTTGCCAGCCTCGAGCGGCTCCGGCTCTTTCTCGAGTTCGCGCCGGGCGCCGGCGTGCGCGAAGTGCCCGATCCGTATTACGAAGGTCCTGCGGCCTTCGAGCGCGTGATCGATCTTGCCGAGGCCGGCGCGCGCGGTCTCATCGATCACGTTCGGTCCATGAAGTAGTATCGAGTCGTGGCAGGACAGGAACAACGCGCGCCGGCCGGGCAGTCGCGCGCGAACATCGCGCTGACCCATTTGCAGCGGCTGGAAGCCGAGAGCATCCGCATCATCCGCGAGGTCGTCGCCGAGTGCGAGCGACCGGTGATGCTCTATTCCATCGGCAAGGACAGCGCGGTGATGCTCCACCTCGCCGTGAAGGCGTTCTATCCTGCGCCGCCGCCGTTTCCGCTGCTGCATGTGGATACGACGTGGAAGTTCCGCGCGATGTATGACCTGCGTGACGCGATGGCGAAGCAGCTCGGCATGCAGCTCATCGTGTACGTGAACCGGGAAGGGCTCGCGCAGGGCATCTCTCCCGTCACCCATGGCTCGCAGGTTCATACCGATGTGATGAAGACGCAGGCGCTGCGGCAGGCGCTCGATGAGTACCGGTTCGACGCCGCGTTCGGCGGCGCCCGGCGCGACGAGGAAAAGAGCCGGGCAAAGGAGCGGGTGTGTTCCTTCCGATCGGCGCGCCACCGCTGGGATCCGAAGAATCAGCGACCGGAACTCTGGAATCTGTACAACCTGCGCAAGCATCCCGGCGAGTCGCTGCGCGTATTCCCGCTGTCCAACTGGACCGAGCTCGACGTCTGGCAGTATATCTACCTTGAGAACATCCCGATCGTGCCGCTGTATTTCGCCGCGAAGCGGCCGGTGGTCGAGCGCGACGGGCTCCTCATCATGGTCGACGATGACCGCCTGCCGCTTGCGCGCGGCGAGCGGCCGCAGATGCGCACGGTTCGCTTCCGCACGCTCGGTTGTTATCCGCTGACCGGGGCGATCGAGAGCGAGGCCGACACGGTCCCGGCGATCATCCGCGAGATGCTGGTCACGCGAACTTCCGAGCGGCAGGGGCGCGCAATCGATCACGACACGGCCGCGTCGATGGAAAAGAAGAAACAGGAAGGGTATTTCTGACATGAACGCGTGGCGCTGATGGCGCGGCAGCCGGCGGCAGTCGACGCCGACATCGAGGCCTATCTCGAGGCG
>JBAVOB010000033.1:0-40407 GCA_049691655.1 Steroidobacteraceae bacterium
TCCTGGATGCGGGGACCCATGGCACAGTCATCGAGGTCCACGAAAACCGGCCCGCGCTCGTTCCAGAGAATATTGCCGAGATGGCAGTCGCCGTGGATGCGGATCAGGTCGACGGCGCCGATCGCGGTGAATTCGCGCTCGACCGCGCGCAACAGGTGCGTCGAGGCGGACCGGTAGCTCGCGACGAGCGACTCCGGGACAAAACCACTCGCGAGCACCGCTCGCTGCGCGCCGATACCGAGGCGCGCGATGGAAATCGCGGGCCGATCGCGGAATGGGCGGACGGCCCCGACCGCGTGGATGCGCGCGAGCGTGCGGCCGAGCAACTCGAGCGCGCCGGGCGCATCGAGTTCGGGCGCCCGCCCGGCGAGGCACGGAAAGGCTGCGAAGCGGAATTCCTGGTAGCGAAACAGCGTCTCGCCCGCGACGACGATCGGCGCTGCAACCGGCAGTTCGCGCTCGAGGAGTTCCAGGGTGAAAGCGTGCTCCTCATGGATCTGAGCGTCGGACCAGCGCCGCGGGCGGTAGAACTTGAGCACCCAGGCCGGACCGGCGGCCATGCCGAGACGATAGACGCGGTTCTCGTAGCTATTCAGGGCGAGCAAGCGGCCGTCGCTGTCGATACCGACTGTCGCGGCAGCCTCGAGTACGAACTCGGGCGTGAGGCCGGCAAAGGGCCGCTGGGACGCGCTCACGCGGCGCAGTCGCCCTGTGCGGTCCGTGCGATGACACGGGCAAGCGCTCGCGACCCGGTCGCCGATACGGTCGGGTGCGGACGCTCCGGTATCATGCCGCGCTCAGGACACTCGGCAGGGCGCTCCCCACCATGAACAGGCGATCGATTCTGGTCACCGGCGGCGCCGGATACATCGGCAGCCACACCGCGCTGCAGCTGCGCGAGCGCGGCGAACGGGTGGTCATTCTCGACGATCTCTCGCGCGGCTTTCGCCGGGCCGCGCTCGACGCTCAGCTCGTCGTGGGCCACGTCGGCGACCGCAAGCTCGTCGGCCAGGTCCTGCGCGAGCACGACATCGACACGGTGCTGCATTTTGCCGCGTACACGATCGTCCCGGAGTCGGTGCGCGAGCCGCTCAAGTACTACGGCAACAACACCGCATCGACCCGCGACCTGCTCGAGGCGTGCATGGAACACGGCGTGCGTCAATTCGTGTTCTCCTCGACCGCCGCCGTTTACGGCGTCCCGCCCGGGGGCATCGCCGCCGAGGACTCGCCGGCCGCGCCGATCAATCCGTATGGCACCTCGAAACTCATGTCGGAATGGATTCTGCGCGATCTGTCGGCCGCGAGCGACCTGCGCTACGTGTCGCTCCGTTACTTCAACGTGGCCGGCTCCGATCCCCGCGCGCGCATCGGCCAGGCTACGCCGAACGCGACGTTGCTCGTGAAAGTGGCGTGCGAGGCGGCGGTCGGCAAGCGTCCCGGGGTGCAGATCTTCGGCACCGACTACGACACGCCCGATGGCACCGGGGTGCGCGATTACATCCACGTCGACGACCTCGCCCGCGCGCACCTGACGGCCCTCGATTACCTGCACCGCGGCGGCAACTCGACGGTGCTCAATTGCGGCTATGGGCATGGTTACAGCGTCCGCCAGGTGCTCGAGAGCGTCGAGCGGGTGGCCGGCTGCAAGCTCGCCGTCACCGAGGCGCCCCGGCGCGCCGGCGACCCCCCGATGCTGGTCGCCCAGGCGAACCGCATCCGCTCGGAGCTGGGCTGGAAACCCCGACTCGATGACCTCGACACGATCGTCCGCAGCTCGCTCGAATGGGAGAGACGGCTCCTGCGCGAACCCTGGTAAATGGGCCCGGGGCGCACCACGCGGGCCCGGTGCGCCGCAGGAATCCTCTAGAATTGGCTCATGCGCTGGGCCCGACCCAAATCCCTGAGCGGTCTCATGTTGCTCGGGCTTGCTTTGATCGCGGTCCCGCTGCTGGTGGCAGTGCTGAACGCGGCGGTGCAGATCCGTCGGCTCGCCGACACCAGCCAGCGGCTGGTGGTCGAGGGCGTGCAGGCGACGCGCTCGACCCAGGACCTGTTCGCCGCCATCGCCTCGCTCGAGCGCACGACGCGGCTGTACCAGGTGCTCGGCGACCGCAAGCTCCTCGACGCCTTCCAGCAGAACAATCAGCGACTGACGGCAACGCGGACGCTGCTCGAGAAGCAGCTGCGCTCGGACGCGGTGCGCGGCAGCTTCGCCGAGCTCGCCGCGGCGCAGAGCGAGGTGGCGGCCACCATCGGAACGCTCGAAGCCGGCAGCCCCGAATTCACCGCTCTGCTCGCGCGGCTCGACCGCATGAGCGTACTCGCCGGTTCGGTCGCCGAACAGGGTAACGCCCAGCTCGACCAGGAACTGAACGCCCTGCAGCAGCAAACCGAGACCGCGCGGCGGCGCCTGTTCTGGGAATCCGCCCTCCTCGTGCCGCTCACGCTCGTTGCAATTCTCGCGCTGACGCTTTCCGTCGCACGCCCCATCCGCCAGATCGACCGCTCCATCAGCGAGCTCGGCAGCGGCAAGTTCACGCATCCGATCACCGTCAGCGGGCCGCTCGACCTCGAGCGCCTCGGCCGCCAGCTCGAATGGCTACGCGTGCGCCTGGTGGAGTTTGCGGAGGAGCGCAACCGGTTCCTGCGCCACATGTCGCACGAACTGAAGACCCCGCTTGCGAACATCCGCGAAGGGACCGAACTGCTGCTCGACGGGGCGGTTGGCGCGCTCGGGAGCGACCAGCGCGAGGTGGCCGGAATCCTGCGCGAGAACGGCCTGAAGCTGCAGCGCCTGATCGAGAACCTGCTGTCCTTCAGCGCCTGGCAGACCGAGAGCGTCGGGCTCGATGCGACCGAGTTCCGCCTGCGGCCGCTCGTCAAGCAGGTGCTCGAGAACCAGCAGCTGACGCTGCTCGCCCAGCGGGCGCGGCTCGATGTAAGGGTCGCCGATCTCTCGCTGGTTGCCGATCGCGGGAAGCTGCGACTGATTCTCGAGAACCTGCTGTCGAATGCGGTTAAGTACTCGCCCCGAGGAGGCACGATCCACATCCATGCTAGTGTGATCAACGATGTGTTCCAGCTCGATGTGGCGGACACGGGTCCCGGAATTCCCACCGAGGAGCGCGCGCGCGTCTTCGACGCCTTCTACACCGGCAAGCCGCCCGGGGGGCACGTCCGCGGCACCGGAATCGGGTTGTCGGTGGTTCTCGAATTCGTGAGCGCGCACCTGGGCACTATCGAGATCGTCGATGGTCAATTTCCGGGAGCCCACTTCAGGATACGGATGCCCATGCAGTCGCGACCGGCCACGGACCGGAATGCCAAGTCGACCCCCTCAGTGCCGAGGCAGGCCAATGCGGCGTAACTTCCGCGCCCTGCTGATCGTGGCAGTCGCCGGTCTCGCCGCAGGCTGCGCTGGCCTGGGGGAAAAGGACCGCGCCGCGAGCGCCAACCCCGCAGCCGATCGCGCAGCCCAGCAGGCCGCGGCGGTCACAGGCTACCTGGAGACGTTGCAGCGACTCATTCACGGCGGGGCGGCCGAACAGGCCGAGATACTGGCCGATCTGAGGCGCGACTACGAAACGACCCCGACCGCGAGCCACGAGCTGCTCTACTCCCTGGCGCTCGCCACGCCGGGACACGTGGCCTGGAATCTGTCGAGCGCCCAGAGCCACCTGCGACAGCTGACCGCAGCCCCTGAGGCGCTGCAGCCCGCCGAGCGATCCCTTGCGATCCTCGAGCTGCAGGGCGTCGATCAGCAGCTGCGGTTGGCCGCGGAAAACGCGCGGCTCCGCGGGGAAGCGGAGCGCCTCGAGCGCGAGCATGCCACTAGCGCGAGCCGGCGGTTGCAGGCGGAAATTGATGAAAATGTGAGGCTGCGCAAGCAGCTTGAGGAAGCGCAGGCGAAACTGGACGCCATTGCGAACATCGAGCGCTCGATCACCGAGCCCAAGTCGCCAAACCGGGTACGCCGACAATGATCCAGCCCCACGCCGCGCCAACGGGCAAGCGCAAAGCGCGCATCCTGATCGTCGATGACGATCCCGGGTTGCTGCGGCTCCTGACGATCCGGCTGCGAGCCGAGAACTACGAGGTCGAGGCCGTCGAGAGCGGCGCGGCCGCGCTCGGTGCGGCGAGCCGCTTCCGCCCGGACCTCGTCGTCACCGATCTGCGCATGGACCAGATGGACGGCATTGGCCTATTGAAGGAGCTGCAGCACCGCTGGCCGGGCCTGAAGGTCATCATTCTCACCGCCCATGGCACCATTCCCGATGCGGTCCAGGCGACGCAGATGGGCGCGTTCGGCTTTCTCACCAAGCCCGTCGAGAAGCAGGAGCTGCTCGACCAGGTGCAGAAGGCACTGCGGATCTCGGGCTTCGTCGACAGCAACCAGGACTGGCGTTCCGAAATCATCACGCGCAGCCCGCTGATGGAGGAAAAACTCGCGCAGGCCCACATGGTTGCCGGGACCGATGCGCGTGTGCTGATCACCGGCGAGAGCGGCACCGGCAAAGAGTTGCTCGCGCGAGCCATCCACAACGCGAGCCCAAGGCGCAACAAGCCGTTCGTCGCGATCAACTGCAGCGCGATGGCCGAGGAACTGCTCGAGTCCGAACTGTTCGGCCACGAGAAAGGGTCCTTCACCGGCGCGGTCAAGGCGCATCGCGGTCTGTTCCAGGCGGCAGACGGCGGCACGCTTCTGCTGGACGAGATCGGCGACATGCCGATGCCGCTGCAGGTCAAACTGTTGCGCGTGTTGCAGGAAAATGTGATTCGACCCGTCGGCACCACCGAGACGATTCCCGTGAACGTGCGCGTGATCTCGGCGACGCATCGCGAACTGCAGCAGTTGATGGCGGGCGGCCAGTTCCGCGAAGATCTCTATTACCGACTGAATGTCGTGCACATCGACATGCCGCCGCTCGCGCGCCGACGCGAAGACATTCCGCTCCTCGTCGCGCATTTCCTCGAGCAGGTCGCCAAGGAAACCGGCACGCGACACATCTACGCCCCGGAGGCCGTCGAGCTGCTCGCGACAGCCGACTGGCCGGGCAACATCCGGCAATTATCGAACGTCGTGCACCAGAACGTTGCGCTGTCGCAGGCGCCGATCATGCCGGTGGAACTCGTGCAGCAGTCGCTCGGCGGCTCGCCGGGTCGCCTGCCCTCGTTCGATGAGGCACGCGACGAGTTCACGCGCAGCTACCTGTCGCAGATCCTGCAGATCACCGGAGGAAACGTCAGCCAGGCGGCGCGGCTCGCCAAGCGCAATCGCACGGACTTCTACAAACTCCTGGGACGGCATCAGTTGACGCCCGAGGACTTCAAGGGGCGCTGAGGCTGCGGGCTATTCGATCTTCTTGGAGACAGTCGCGACTTTCGCGCTCTCCGCTCCGCTGCGCGCGAAGCTCGTCACGGAAAAGTAGATGATGCCAGTTGGGAGCTTCTCGACCCTGTAGCTCGCGACCTTCGGGCCGATGATCACGGCTTCGAGCATCAGCGCATCGGGCGCGGTACCGACATAGACCCGGTAGCCCGAGACCGCGCCGGGATCATCCGGACTCGATGTCGGCTTCGCCGCCGGGGGAATCCATGACAGAGTTGCCGTGCCTTCGCCGAGTGCGCGGTTGCGCATCACGATGACCTGCGGTTCCTGCCCGGCGCCGGGCGGTGCCGCCTGGGCCGACGACGAATCACTCCCCCTTTTCGCTGAGGGCGTCGTATCGCAGCCGGCGGCGAGTGACAGCACGATCCAGGCCGCGACGGCCATGCGGCATACCGACATGAGGCCTCCCCCTGTACGCGGGGCGTCCGTGGGTCCCAAGGATATCAGGCCGCGCTCTCTGCGGACGACGCGTGCCGGTCGCGCACCATACCGAGCGGACCGGACAGCAGTCGTCCGGCCAGCCGGCGACGGTCACTGCCGGGTCGTCGCGATGCGTCCGAGTCCGGCAGCGTAGGCATCGCTCAATGCGCGACGCGCCGCGTCGCACGATGGCTCGCAGCGGGCAGACAGGGCGATGACTCCCGAATCTCTCGACAGCCCGAAGGCACCGAGTGCAAGTGCGAGCGTGAGCGGGAACGGTTTGCGAACTCGGGTACCGCGCACTTCATACCAGTACCAGAAAAGTCGGGATCGCCCGGCCTCGCTGGTCGCCTCCTCCTCGATGACCCGGTCGACTAGTCCTGAAGCGCCGGATGCCGGCACAGTTGTCACTTGATCGCCAACAGCGGTCCAACCTTGGCCGGTGATCGTGGAGCGATTACCCAGCAGTTTGTCTTCCGATTCCTGACGGTCATAACGGGCGACCAGGACGTCGACCGTCGCGTTCGCGCGCGAATAGGCGGCACGCTCCTGCGCCGCCGCGCCCGGAAACGCCGGCAGCCAGTCGGGCTCGGACGTTGCGGGCCCCGCCCAGCCGCTCAGCGTCGGCAACACCACCGTCTGTTTTCCACCCGCTCGCGCATCGAGCGCCCACACCCAGGCCGGGCCGGCGGCGACCGCGATCAGGGCGGCGCAAGCTCGCAACGCGTCGAAGCGCACCCGGGGCGCGACGGTCGGGCGGACTGCGGGCGCTGCGTCGCGGGCCGCAATTCGGCGGCCGAACAGGAAGAACGGCAGAAACGCGACTGCGAAGACCCACCAGCCGAATGCGTAGTGATCGTTGACCAGGGACGATCGCATGTCGGTGATGTCACCGATCACGATCACTGCCGCCACGCGCACCCAGTTCGCGACGAGCGCGAGACCGATCGCGACCGCGGTGACGCGCCGCGCCGCCGGTGGGCGCAGACGCTCGACGAACGCAAATGCTGCCGCGATCGTCAGCGCGGCGAGGAAGAAGTTCAGCCCGCCGCAGCCTCCAGCAATCTGGAACGTGCCGGCCTTCAGGGTCACGAACGCGCCCTGCACCGTAGCCTTGACGCCAAACAGGGCGATCAGAAACGTGGACACCTTGATGGTGACCCACTGAAGTACGGGCTTCAGCACGGCCCACACGGGGACCGCGAAGATGAAAAACCCGATCGGAACCATCAACGCTCGCGCCGCCGGCCACCCCAGGACGAGCCAGCACCCCATGAACACAGCACCCAGCATCGCAATGAACGCTGCGACATTGACGCCGGCCGCATGCGCCATGGCATAGCCGGTCGCGCAGACCAGCAGACCGAGCGCCGCCAGCCCGCGCCCACCCTCGGCGCCGACGGCCGGCGCCAGTTGTCCGCGCCGGAGCCAGACAAAGATCGGCACAAGCGCCGCGACCAACCAGCCATGCGAATACTCCGGATTGACTTGCCACCGCGCGGCGAGAACGCGCAGATCCGGCCAGTAGCACACGACCGAGGCGGCCAGCAGGATCAGCGGTACCCAATACGCCGGAATCGCACGATTCCGATCCCGTCGCCTGGGCGCGCCGTCGAAGCTATCGGGCTCGGTCATGGCGGCATGGAATGAGAATCAATGGCTGCGTACGGCGGCTCGCACGCTGCGTGACGGGTTGCCCGTTTTCCAGGTCAAAGTCGGCGCCCAACGTGGCGTCTCTCTCGTTCGCGTGGCGCTCGCGGATCATCCGCCAGATAATCCAGTCGCGCACGGGATCTGGCAAGATTATTGATTTGGTTCACAATCAGTCCGCCACCCGCGTGGTCTAATTGCCCCGTGTGCAAGGAAAGGCGCGGTAGCCGGTCGCGCACGCTTCCAAGACGAAGCCTCTGATACCGCCCAGCGAGAGACCCAGATATGCCCATCGCCGACTCCGTCATCTTGGGCCGCGACGTCAAGATCTTTCACCCGGCGCTCGTGAATCTCTACGGTTGCACCATCGGCGACGAATCGAAGATCGGGGCTTTCGTCGAGATCCAGAAGAATTCCCACATTGGCATGCGCTGCAAGATTTCTTCCCACACGTTCGTGTGCGAAGGCGTGACGATCGAGGACGAGGTCTTCATCGGGCACGGCGTGATGTTCACCAACGACCGGTTCCCGCGCGCCGCGAATGACGACGGCAGTATTCAGACGGAAGCGGACTGGAAGGTTGAAAAGACACTGGTGCGCAGAACGGCGTCGATCGGTTCCAATGCCACGATCGTGTCGGGCGTCACGATCGGCGTCGGCGCCCTCGTCGGAGCGGGTGCGGTCGTCACGCGGGACGTGCCCGATTACGCGATCGTCGCCGGCGTTCCGGCGCGAGTGGTCGGCGACCGGCGCGACAAGCAGCAGGCGCGGAAAGGGAGTCACAAGTGATCAGGATTGGAATCGTCGGCTACGGGTATTGGGGTCCGAATCTCGTCAGGAATTTCGCTGAAACGCCGGAGGCCGAAGTGGCGGCGGTGGCGGATCTGGACGCGAGGAAGCTCGAAGTTGTAAAGCGCCGGTTTCCGAGTGCGCGGACCACGACGCGCTTTCAGGATCTGCTGGAGGACCAGACGATCGACGCCATTGCCATCGCGACGCCGGTCAGCACGCATTTCGAACTCGGGATGGCGGCGCTGAAGGCCGGCAAGCATTTGTGGCTCGAAAAACCGATGGCCGAAACCTCGCTCCAGGCACGCAAGCTGGTCGATGAAGCCGAAAAGCGCAAGCTCGTGCTGCATGTGGACCACACGTTCATCTACACCGGCGCGGTCCGCAAGATGGGCGAGATCATCAAGTCGGGGCAGCTCGGCCGCGTGTACTACTACGACTCGATCCGCATCAATCTCGGGCTGTTCCAGCGCGACGTCAACGTGATCTCGGACCTCGCGGTGCACGACTTCGCGATTCTCGATTATCTGCTCGGCGAGCACCCGGTTGCGGTGTCGGCCAGCGGGACCAACCACTTCCCGGGCACGCCGGAGAACCTGGCCTACATCACGCTTTTCTATGATTCAGGGACTATCGCGCACACGAATGTCAGCTGGCTCGCGCCGGTCAAGGTGCGCCAGATCCTGATCGGCGGCAGCCAGAAGATGATCGCTTACGACGATCTCGAGCCGAGCGAAAAGGTCAAGGTCTACGACAAGGGAATCAGCTTCACGGACGATCCCAAGCAGATCATGGAAATGCGGGTCGGTTACCGGACCGGCGACATGTGGGCCCCCAAGCTGGTCGGCACCGAGGCCCTGCGCCTCGAAGGCGAGCAGTTCGTCGACTGCATCGCCCGCGGCACGGCCTCGGAGACTGACGGGCATCTTGGCACGCGCGTCGTCGAGTTGATCGAAGCCGCAACGAGTTCCATGCGGGGCAAAGGCGAGACCGTTTACGTTCAGAGCCAGAGGAAAGCGCAGTGATCCCATTCGTCGATTTGCATGCCCAGTACCTCAGCATCAAGACGGAGGTAAACCAGGCGATCCAGGGAGTGCTGGATTCCTGCCAGTTCACGCTGGGGAGCGAGGTCGCCAAGTTCGAGGACGAATTCGCCGCCTACTCCGGAGGCAAGTTCGGGATTGGCGTGAATACCGGCACCAGCGCATTGCATCTGGCAGTGCTCGCCGCCGGGATCGGTCGAGGCGACGAAGTCATTACGGTGCCGTTTACGTTCGTCGCGACGGTCGCCGCCATTTACTACAGCGGTGCAACGCCCGTGCTGGTCGACATCGACCCCCGCACATTCACGATGGACCCCGCCGCGGTCGAGGCGGCGATCACCCCGCGCACCAAGGCAATTCTCCCCGTTCACCTGTACGGTCAGCCGGCGGACCTGGATCCGATTCTTGCGATTGCGAAAAAACACGGCCTGATCGTCATCGAAGATGCCGCGCAAGCCCATGGTGCCGAGTACCGGGGCCGCCGTATCGGGAGCATCGGCCAGATGGGTTGCTTCAGCTTCTACCCGGGAAAGAACCTGGGCGCCTATGGCGAAGGCGGAATGGTCGTCACTGACAACCCCGAGTACGCGCGCAAGATCCGCATGTTGCGCGACTGGGGAGCCGAGAAGAAATATCAGCACGTGCTCAAGGGATACAACTTCCGCCTGGAAGGCATTCAGGGAGCCGTGCTGCGCGTGAAATTACGTCATCTCGAGAAGTGGACCGAGGCGCGCCGGGCCGCCGCGGCGCGCTACGATCAGTCGTTCGCCGGCAGCGGAGTGCGCACGCCGGTGGCCATGCCTCATAATCGGCACGTCTATCACATCTACGCGATCCGCACTGCGCACCGGCAGGCGTGGCAGGACGCGCTACAGGCTGACGGAATTCAGACGGGCATCCACTACCCTATTCCCGTACACCTGCTCCCGGCATACGAGGATCTCGGCTACAAGGCCGGTCAATTCCCGCATTCCGAGACCGCGGCGAGCGAAGTGCTGTCGTTGCCGATGTTCCCCGAACTCACCGCCGTACAGTGCGAGACGGTCGCGCGGGCGGTGAAGAAGTTGGCGGGCCGTTAGCCCGCCCTTCGAATCCACTCGACGCCATCGCGGCCTGCGCCGAGCCACCGCCACGCGCCAGCGCTCGGCCGGTGCCTCAGCCCGCGATCGCCTGCTCGACTGCCGCCGCTACCGTCAGTATTCGCGCACCTGATTCGACGGACCAGCGCACGACGGTTCGGAAAAAATCGGGTGTGCAGCCGTATGGCGTCGGGTCATCGCTCACGTCGTGCGTCGCGAAGATGAGCCACCCGTTCGCTCGCCGATTTGCCTCAATGAGCGCACGTATGCGTTCCGGATCGCGCACGCTCTTTTCGATGAAGAACGCCTTCAGAAGCCGCAGATCCGCGGTTCCGCGATTGAAAATCTGGCCCCCGGCACGACACGAGGCGAAATGCTCGCCCGCCGTCCGTTTTACACTCGGATGCGGCTCGGTCAGAGGGTAGCTGAACGAACGGAACAGCGCCCCGGGCGCGATCTTCGCCAGCGCAGCCGCATTCTGCCGGAGCGACGCTGCGAACGTCGCAGCATCGGTCTCCCAGGAGTCGCAGTGCCCGAATGTATGACATCCCAGTTCATGCCCCGCCGCCAGCAGCTGCGTGATGTCGGTGGCCTCGAACATGGTGCCGGTCGGCGCCTGGCCGCCCATCAGCCCGAAGGCGGCGTAGTACGTGCCGCGTGCGCCGAAACTGGACAGGATTGCTCCGCCGGTTCGTAGCGCGGACCGCGGAAAATCGTCGAAAGTGAAGGACACGGTCGGATTCCGGGAGCTCAACCGTACCGGCTTGCGGTACAGCAGGCCGCCGACGGTCCGCTGATATCTGCCCCTCAGCCTTGCGCGCAATGAAGAACGGGCCATCAGGTGCTCAGCGAAGATTCGACGAGCGTTTCAACGCCGCTGTGCCACTCGCGGTCGCGCGACCCGCAGTAACTCGCGGGCCCGTGGGGCCCGACGCGGCAACCTGAGCCCGGCGCGCTGGTACCGGCAAGCGCGCGCCGCCATGCTGGTATTCGATGACCGCAAGCAGCATTACAAACCAGACTGGAGTGAGATGATTGAACATCGCCTCTGACCAATTGTAGAAAACAACGATTACGAAGAACGCGAACTGCAGAACGCTGCCATCGACCCGTTGCAGCAGTTGTCGCTTGAGTTTGGCCGCTCCTGCCAGGATCAACGCACCGAGGAGCACGATGCCGATTATTCCACCGTTGAGGTAGGTGTCCAGATAACCGTTATGGGCCTGGTTAGGCTTGAAATAATACTTTGCCCAGAGAGCATCAATGCCCGATCCAAGCCAGAAGCTCTGATACCCGGACCCCACCAGCATGTTGTTTGGAATAGCTAGAAGGTCGGTCCATAGTTCGACGCGGCCGGTCAGTGTCGGGTCTTCACCGAGCGCACGCAAGAAGGTGTCGAGCACGCCGGGCACGGCATAGACGAACAGCACAGCGGCTGCGATGAGCAGCGCATAGGAGCCAAGGTGCCGCAGAAACCTCTGCGCCCCGGAGGCAGACCATTGCGCCATGAACGCCGCCGCGATCCCGAGCCACAGACAAACCAGAGCGTTCGAACTGTCCGCCTTGCCCATCAGCCACACGCACATGACGAGCAGCAACAAGCGTCCGGCTGCATCCCACCAGGGGAACGGTGGTCCCGTACCGATCGCCCACGCCGGCCGGTGGGCCAAGTGCGCTGCTCCGCCGGACGGCGGCAATGCGGCGTCAGGAACGGCGCGCCGCCTCGTTACCACTCGCGCGCGCATCAGTTTTCCAGCTGCGACGGGCGCTGGTCTTGCGGCGCGCTTCCTTCCCCACGCGTCGATGATTTCCCACACGAGGAACAGGCCGCAGATTGTCACGGTCACGCCCAGCGCATTCTTCTCGCCGCCCACCCCGCGATACATCGGCTGCCATGTCCAAGGATCGTAATACCTGCCGAGGTTCGGAACGTACTTGATGAACAGGACCGACAGCGGTATTGCAACGTACGTGTAGCGCGCCAGCATGGCCCTGGTGGCCGCCGTCGGGTCGGCCTCCGAGAGGATGACGAGAATCATCACCACATTCCCGAGGTCCTTGACGCAGCGCTTGAAGCTGACGAACGCGAAATCCGACCAGAGGATGCCGAGCAGGCAGTAGCCAAAAAAGGCCGCGACCCACGGGTTGGAACCGACAAGCTGTCGCCAATCCAGACGCCGGCGCAAAAGCACGATCGAGCCCAGCGCGATCAGCACTATGTAAATGGCTGCGTCCACTGGGCTGCCATCAAGATAGACTTCCACGCGATCAGGCCGAGCGCCGGTCGTCCACCAGAACGAAACCGGTCGGGTTCCGACAATCGCCAGCCACAGCAGCGGGAGCCAGAGTGCGCCCGACGTCATCGGGCGCAACGTCCGATCTCGGACAAAGAACCACAGGATCAGCCCGGTGTAGAGACCTATCGCGAGCTGCGCGGATATCACGTTGGCACCCTGTTATCGGGACAAACGGATGGCACGCGTTCGCCGCCGGGTCCGGGCCGAGCTGCTTGGCCCCGGGCGCCGGCGACACAGTCAGGGAAAATTCTCCATGTCATGGATCGCGACTCGCGACAAGATTGAAACCGAAGCAGGCGCCCAATCGTCCCAGATGGTCACAGAATTTTATCAGGAACCTCATGAAGTGGTGGTGCCCGGCGACGAGCAGAACAGGCAGCAGCACTGCATAGGTGGGCAACGCGACGGCCGATGCGAGTAACCTGCCGGCCCGGCCCTCGCGCTGCCTGAAGTTGTTCTGGCCGCGCAGCAATGCACGGCGCAGGAGGTAGCGTCGCGTGCAGCGGGACGCCGGCACGGTCTCGTAAACGACTGCTTCGTTGCACCAGACCAGGCGATGACCCGCAGTCAGCACGCGGCGAAAGAAGTCGACGTCTTCGCCGCCGTTTGCGAAGCGCGGGTCGAACGGCATGGCCATACCGTCGACCACGCTGCGCCTCAAGAGTGCGTTGCCAGTACGGGCATCCGAGAGACCAATGGCAACTCCCGTAGGATGTTTCGGTCGCTCAAAGAAGCCGCCAGCGAGAATCCACCGCGCTGGCGGCGTCGCAAAGCGCGGCTCGACCGGCCCGAGAACACCTGCCGCGCCATGTCCGAGGCAGCTGTTCAACAGCAGCAATAGCCAATCGTCCACGGGGACTTCGTCATCATCGATGAACGCGACAAACTCCCCATGCGCATGCGCAATTGCCACATTGCGCGTCATGGCGATGTTCCGCTCAGGCTGAACGAAGTAGCGCACATTCACCGCTCCTGCCGCCGCGAGCTGCCTGACGACGTCGCGCGCGCTCTCTGCGACGTCGTTGTCGACCACGATGATCGAGTGCATGAACTTTCCGCCCGTCACCTGCTTTCCGAGCGCATGCAAAAGATGAGGCAGATACTGCGCCCGACGGAACGTGCACACGCACACCGTGACTTCGATCGGCCCGTCGCTCATAGCCGCACGGTGAGCTGCAATTCAATGCGTCGCATCGATCAAGGTCCGCTGCAGCAGCTCGAGTGACAGCAGTCGGTGAATCTCCAGCGTGAAATTCCCGCGCCCCTCGACGTGCCGCAGCACGAGCCGCTCCAGCACGGACCCGTCAAGATACGGGCGGCCGCGACTGCGCGTATCGAGCAGCACCTCGCAAACAAAGGGAGCGAGCGCAAACCGGTACCAGTAGCGGAAATGATAGAACTTATGTCGGCCCAGAAAGGCCCTCTCGAGATGCAAGGCGCGTAGGTTTCGGTCCAGGCGGGCCAGCCACTGCGGCATGCCGTAGTCATACGCGTATTCCGCCTTGAACGAGAACTCCTGAAAGAAGTTGTCAACCTTCGTCAGCAACGGGATCGACCGATGGAGCACCCCGCGATCTGTGCCAATGCGGCCAAGCTCTGCATTCCCATCCGCGATCAGGCGTAAGGCCAGGTCGTTGCTCGTAGCGAGTTCAGGCGGAGCTCTGAACGACAGAGCGACGAGTTCATTGTCGAGATACGGAGTCCGCAGCGACAACTGTGAGAGCTCGAGCGCGAGCCGCGAGTGGTGATGCCACGGGACCTGCTTGAACGCGACAAAGGCCAGCTTGTTCTCAGATAGTTCTCTTGCGTAGCGAGTGTTCGCTGCAGCGATGGCGTCGGAGAAATCACGCGCAAACACGCCCGTGCAGAGCGCCATGGGCTTGAACGCAACGATTCTGCGTAGTATCTCGCCGCCATAGTTGCCCGTCAGTCGCACCGGCGCGATCGTCCGTGCAATCCTGTTGACGAAGAGGTCCGGGGATCCGCTGACATCCATCGCACCGTCCGTGAGATAGACCGTGCGCTCGGCCAGCGCGGGAAACTCAGCGAGAAATTCTTGGGCAACGGGGATGACTTGGTGACTCTGTCCACAGGCAGCCGCGACGCGACGCGCAATCTTCACGTCGGCGCACTCGCGAAACATTCCGCCGAAGGTATACGTTGGCAGGGAACCAGGAGGCCGGCGCGCCCAGGCCATGACCATGCGACTATCAACGCCGCCCGTCAGAGAGACGGCGACCTGCTGCTTGCTGGCCATGTACCGTGGCAGAATTCTCTGAAAGGTCTGCTCCAGCGCTTCGTAGTATGCCGCTGGGCTCAGCGCCTCCTGTTCCGTCCATTGCTCGGGACCGAAATACCGAGCTCTCTCGGCTACTTGATTCGGCCGGAAAGTCCACTTGGATGCAGCCGGCAGCTGCACGACGCCCTTGAACAGCGTCCTGCCCTGTAGCGCGCAGCCGCAGCTGAGGAACTCGGCAACGCTGTCCGGATCGAGGCTGCGCAGACCAGGGAGCACCGCCAACAGCGCTTTCGCCTCCGAAGCAAAATACAGCCGATCTCCCGCGTCATGCAGATAGATCCGGCTCAGGCCGTATCGATCGTTGAACAATAGCGATTGCTTGCGGCGCAGATCGAGGATGACACCGCTGAAATAGCCGTTGAGTCGCGCAAGCCACCCATCACCGAGCGCTTCGTACACGCGTATCAGATACCTGGCGTCATTGGCATCGACTGGCTGATTCGAAGGCGCGAGCCGCGCGACTTCCGGCGGGTCGGCGTAGTTCTCCCCGGTAAGCACCAGGCAGATGTCGGCGGCGTCGTTCCAGATCGGCATGCAGTCCGAGAAGGAACCCGCGCGCGCGACCCAGCCAACGTACGCTCCGAGCGCCTCGTTCGCATAGGTCCCGGATCTGTAGAACGGCTCGTGCAGCATGCGCTGCGCCATGCGCGCCACGATCGCGCCGTTCTCATCGGGCGACCCGCGGCCGATCAGGCCGACAACTCCCGGCATGGTTCAGCCCCTCGTCATCGGCTCATTGCGCCGTAGCGCATCGTGTTGAGCTTGGCGCGCAGCGCCACGAGGCGATCTTCCCAGCGCTCCGGAACGTAGTCCGCCAGCTTGCGGTGCAGGCGCAGCGCCAGCAACAGCCTGCCTTTCAAGGTCAGGGGAACGAAGTACCTGCGAACATTGAACTGCTCGAACGCATGGCGCCTTTTGAAATCGCCCAGGCCGCGCTTGCTCCAGAGCCCGTAGTGCAGATAGCGCACGCCACGCGCGGCGCAAATCTCCACGGCCTTCGCAATGAGTGCATTGGTTGGAGCTTTGTCACGGTGAGAAATCTTAGAAATGATCTGCATGAGATTCGAGACGCCGCGCCGATGCACGAGTTTCGCGAAGCCGATCAGCTCATCACCGTGATAGGCCGCTATGAAATCGCTCGTGTCGAGGTAGCTGGAATGATCGCGTTTGATCGTATCGAAATCCTTGCCGAAATGCGCGAACGGTTTGCCCTGCCGGAGCGGGTTTTCGTTGTACAGGTCCACGATGCCACGAACGAGTTTGTCGTCGTACGGAACGACACTCAGGCCGACGCCGGCCTTTTGGGCCTTGCGGATCATGTTGCGCGTCTTGTCGTTGAGTTGCTGTTTCCACCACGCCTCGTAAGTCGTGATCCGGAGCACCGCAATGCTTTCATGCTCCATCTGGAATTCGAATGCTCGAGCGTCGTCCGCGATGTCCTGCAGGAACGTGAAGACATCGGCGCGCAAGCCTGATGCGCCCAGCTGCTGCAGGAATCTGCCGGGATCACTTACGTACTCATAGAACTCGGCACGGATTCTCGCTATGCGCCGAATCGTTCCACTTACGGTCACGTCAATCCCGTCGACAGTCGTCGGCTTTGCCATCTTCCTCATCTCAGCTGGCGGGCCTGTAGCGGCCGCCCCGCGGCGGCAAACACCTAGTTCTCCTGCAGCAATTCACCAAAGCTTAAGCGACATGATATTCCACGTAGACCCGCAACCATGCGCGTCGCCCGGTCACAAATTGGTCTGCGGCCGCTCCACAGTTACAGCCGGGCCCGCGGATGCCAACCACCGGGTGCCGGCGTTAAGGTCACTTGCAGGCTTGAGGAGCGGCCAACTCGTTGCCGTGCTCCACGGCGGGGAACACAGCACATCCGGTCATGTTGGTTTCTGTGAGGTGGCGCACATTCTCGGGACGCCGCCCCTGATTGAAGAATCCTCATGCGCGGAGACTACATGCAAAAACACGCGCAAGTCGCTACCAGGCGACATGTTTTTGCCGCCCGCGCTGAGCGTGATATGCGAACATTCCATCGAGGAGTTTTCGGTCCTGCAGGCCGCGGCACTTCTGTACTGTGTACATTTGTTAGGAGATCACTCATGAGAGCTTCCTTCGGACTGTTCGCATTCTTGCTGGCGGCGCGCGTCGATGCTGCGGTAGTAGTTGCCGTGAGCTGCTCCAGCGCCGACGTCGGCAACGCGATTGCCAGGGCATCGGACGGAGATACCGTGAACATCCCCGGTGGGAGCTGCTCCTGGTCCAGCGCCATCTCAACGGCCAAGGGAATCAGCATTGTCGGCGCCGGTCAAGGCGTTACGACTATTACCGGCGGCGGCTTCGACATCAACACTCCGACGGGAAAATCCTGGCGTCTTTCGGGTATGACCTTCAAGGGCACGACCGGCATCGGGATTTACGGCGCTTCCAAGAGCTTTCGTGTCGACCATGTCACCTTCGATGGCGTGACCGGCCGCCCGGAAAACCGCATTGTTTGGGTCGAGCCTGGCGCGGCAGACTATGTCGCCGGCGTTCTGGATCACAATATCTTCAAGGATCCGCACTCGATCCAAGTGCACTACAGGGGGCCGAGCCAGGACGGCGGAAATGCTTCCTGGATGCGGCCGCTCGGCCTCGGCGGACCCGATGCGGTCTACATCGAAGACAACGAATTCAGTCAAAGCTCCTACGAGGTCTCTTCGCCCCTGACTGACTGCGACGGCGGCGGTCGAATCGTATTCCGGCACAACAATGTCAAGAACTCCTACTTCGAAATGCACGATGCGATCATCGGCGGACTGCGAGCGTGCCGAAAATGGGAAGTGTATGAGAACACTTTTCAGATGACCTACGCCGCGGGGATGTGCAGCTTCATCGCCATGCGCGGTGGCACGGGAGTTGTTTTCAACAATACTTTCCTGAGTACCACCGATTGCTATCCCGAAGTCATACAGATGTCGCTGTACCGCACATACCAGACGGGCGGGGATCCCTGGGGCGCGCTCTGCAGCACCTCGACCGGCAAGGCGTGTCTCAACACGACCAGCACCGGGCCCAAGAGTTGTAGCTCTGATTCGCAATGCGGCGGCGCGGCCGGGTCCTGCGTCGCCATCGACGGCAGCGCCACTAATCCCAACGGGTATCTGTGCCGCGACCAGACGGCATCGGACGGCAATAATCCGCAAGTCAGCAAGCCAGCGTTGTTCTGGAACAACAAATACGGTAACACCTTCGTAGATCCCGTTGTCTGGGGGGGCGGAGGTACCAAACCCGCCTATCTGCAACGCGATCGTGACTACTGCGTCGGGACATCCGCCATGCCGGCGACCTGTAACGGGGTCGCAGTCGACTACAAGCCCTTCACTTACCCGCATCCGCTGGCGGTCGGACAAACCGCGCCGGAACCTCCAGTCTCCTTGTCGGTGACGTACAATTTTGCGCCCGATTTGTACTTCAGACCGATCTGGGCAGAGGACGCCGGAGCGTGGCAGACTTATTGAATTGGCCCGCAAGCTGACTGACCACGAAGGGGGGCGAATATGCCCCCCTTCGCGCAACTGATGTCAGAATGAGTAGTGGTCAGGCGTGCGTGCCGGGCGGCGCGTCGGGGCACCGGGGTTTGTCGCTCCAGTCACCAATGAGGGTGCTTGCGAGTCATGGTCACCTTCTGCCTTGCCGATACACCAGGTCCGACTGGAATGCCGTGAACGAACCGACACCGAGCAAGTACGCCGCCAGCCACGGTCCGCAGATCGCGTTGCAGGGCCCGGACCGCGGGCAGCTGGGGCCCATCGAACGACTGGTCTTTGCGATCGAGTCCTTTCCGTTCGACGTGATCTATCGCGGCGCCATTGGATTTGGGCTGGTGCCGGCCTATTTGTCCGCTCTCTCGGCTTCCGGCTTGCGCGATTCGAGCTGGAAATTCATCCTGTTTTTTCTTGGTCTCCTGCTCGCGCTGCGTGTCGTGCCGGCGGTAATGCGGCGCGCCTTGCCGTTTTCGCGGGAATTGCGGCAGCGATGGGTGGAGCGCCGCGCCTGCGCCAAAGCGTATGATTCCTACCAGTGGAAGAAGCTGCTCGGCATCGGCATGGGTTTGATCGCTTATCTCAGAGAATCCGGCACCAGCCGCACCGACACGCTTCTCATCGCGAGCATTTGCTGCCTGGCCGGTGCGGCCGGCTGGATTGCCTGGCTGCAGGCCCAAAGCACACGCCGGCGCGACGCAGTGTCTGCCACGGCCGGGCGCGAGTGAACGTCCGCACCGAACCCTTGAATTCCTGCACCGTCGTTTTCGAGTCCTGGCAGCCTTAATGATGAATAACACTCAAGTAGCAGAATCCCGCGAGCTGCGAGCCGGAGAATGGGTGGAGATCCGCAGCAAGGAGGAGATCCTCGCGACGCTCGACGGGAACGGCCGGATCGAGCAGATGCCCTTCATGCCGGAGATGCTGAAGTTCTGCGGCCAGCGCGTTCGCGTCAGCAAGCGCGCGCACAAGACCTGCGATCCGGTGAACGGCCTGCAGAGCCGCAGGTTGCCGCGCGCGGTGCACCTTGAGGACTTACGCTGCGACGGTGCTGCACACGCCGGCTGTCAGGCCGGTTGCCTGCTGTTCTGGAAAGAAGCATGGGTCAAGCGCGTCGACTCACGCGATGCTCCGTCCCCGTCGAACGCCTCGAAAGCCGCCGAACACACGCCCGCCTGCACGGAACAGGGCCTGATGCGAGCAACCCTGGCCGCGGCTACGCCGGCCAATGACGGCGCCCCGATCTATGTCTGCCAGGCGACCCAGGTTGCCGCGGCCACGACGCCGCTCCCCTGGTGGGACTTGCGCCAATACGTCGATGATTATCGGTCCGGCAACGCGACGCTGTCCCAGATGGCCTCTGCATGGATTTTCTGGGCCTATCACACCCTGACGGGTGCGGGCATCGGACTCGGCTCCGCGATGCGCTGGGCCTACGACAATTTCCAGAAGTTGATCGGCGGCTCGCCCTACCCCTGGCGCATGGGCAGGATCCCCCACGGCGGACGCACGCCTGCCCGGCGGATCGACGTACAAGAAGGCGAGTTCGTGCGCGTGAAGCCGTACCGCGAGATTCTCGAGACGCTGGATGACGAATGGAAGAATCGCGGCCTGTACTTCGACGCGGAGATGGTGCCGTACACGTCCGGTACATTCAAAGTGCTGAAACGAGTGACGCGGATCATCGATGAGAAGACCGGCAAGATGCTCAATTTCAAGAATGAGTGCCTCATTCTCGACGGAGTCGTCTGCCAGGCGCGATACGCGAAATGCCGCAAACTCTGCCCGCGCCGCTACTACCTCTACTGGCGCGAAATCTGGGTCGACAAGGTCTCTGGCGGCGCGCCTCGTTAGCTGCCCGCGCGGCCGCTTCAACCGAGCAGTATCTTGCGCGCGAAATACGCCTCGGCGTACCGGGTCAGTGAAGCGCATTCCATACCGCGGATTCGCGGCAAAGCCTGAAACAGCTCTGCCGAAAACCAGTGCTTCGCCGCCTGTGACTTGAAGTATTTGAGCAGGATGCGCGACTTGCGCTGCATCTGCCCGCGGGTGACTGGCACGAAGAAGTTTGGTATCCCGAGATCACCGTCGTATTTCGGGATCTCGTACTCGAGCACCAGGTGGTTGCGAAAAGTGTTCCAGGTGAGATCCGACACGATCCGATGATCCTGGTGTCGGTCCTCCCGATAATGAGTGAAGATGATGTCGGGGTTCACGGGCTTCAAGGTCTCAAGAAAGGCCTTGATCGCCTCGCCCTGGTAGGGAAAGAAGCTCCCACGGAAGTCTGTCACCATCACGTGTGCGCCGCCTGCCCGGGCCAGAAAGGCTTTCGCGCTCGCCTTCGCCTCGGTTCGTCGCAGCTTTTCGGCACTGAGCACAACCCAGGTGAAATGCAGATCAGGCACCTCCTGCGTCAGTCTCAGCACCGTCGCACCGCAGCCGAGCTCGATGTCGTCCGCATGCGCTCCGATCAAGAGCACCCGGCGCAGCTTCCTGAATGAAATTGCCTGCATTTTTGGCGGCTCGACTACCCGCCTAGCCGCTCTTCCAGAGTTCCCACGGCGCGTCGCCGCGCGTGTAGACCTGATCCAGGTACTGTCTTTCCTTGAATGTATCCATGCACGCCCAAAAGCCATCGTACGAGTAGGTCAGCAGCTCGTGTTTTTCGATGAGGCGGTGGAACGGCTGCTCGACCAGCTCCTCCCCCTCTCGCATGTAGTCGAAAATCTTGCTCTTGAAGATAAAGAAGCCGCCATTGATCCGGGCCGGCGACAGGGAAGTGCTCTTGAGGTCCGTGACCACGCCCAGCGGATCCGATGAGATCACGTGATAGCTCGCCATCGGCTTGACCCCAAGGAAGCACGCGGTTTTGCCCCCCTTGCGGAAGAACTCCAGCAGCGTCGTCAGCGGCAGGTCCGTCAACCCGTCCGCATAATTGGCCATGAACAGCTCGTCGTCCTGCACGTACTTGCGGACCTTCATCAGGCGTTGCCCGATGTTCGACGTGAGCCCGGTGTCGACGAACGTGATCTTCCAGTCGTCGATGTCTCTCGACAGCATCTCGACGCGGCGCCCGCCCTCCGACAGGACGAAGTCATTCGAGACGCCCTCGTCATAGGTACGGAAGTAGTTCTTGATCGTGTCGCCCCGATATCCGAGGCAGATGATGAATTCCTTATGGCCGTAATGAGCGTAGTACTTCATCAGGTGCCACAGGATCGGTCGCGAGCCGATCGGCACCATCGGCTTGGGGACTTCATCGGAAAAATCCCGCATGCGCATGCCCTGACCGCCGCAGAACAATACAACTTTCATGACTATGCCTGGTCCTCTACCGGTCTGATCATCCGCGCCGCATCGCTTTCTCGGCGGCATGTTCGCCACTGATAAACGACTCATCGGTCCAGATGTAAGCCCAGTCACCGTACCGGCCGCAGTATGCGATGCCGACATCGTCCAGATACCCGTGAACCACCGCCAGGGCAGCGGCACGCTCCAGGTCGAAGATGACGTTCGCGTAGTCGATGTGCATCACGTTACGAAACATGATCTTGTCCGTATCCCGCAGCACCCCGATCCTGCGCAGATCATGGATTGTCGGCTCGATGCAGTCCACCGGCTTGCGATCGAGCGGTCGATACTTGCGCGAGTAGTAACACTCCGCCTGAATGCTGCCGAAACCCGGAGGAACATTATGCGGTGACTGCAGGTGAGGCGTACTGAGGCGCGTGAAGAAGACGTCCTGGTCATAAATGTACGTCCAGTGCGCATCGAGAAGATCCGGCCGGTCGACGACCAGGTTGACGATCACGACCTCGGTGCACGCGAGCTTCGCGGCGGCTTCCAGGACGTCCCGCGGCGCGCCCTGGATCATCGGAACGAGTTCCGGCAGCGGAACCGAGGATACCAGGCCTGCATACGCCGCTTTCGTGCCGTTGGCGAAGCCGAGTTCCTTGCGGCGAACGTCGACCGACACGAGCTTGTGACTGAGCTTCACGTCGGCGCTGTCCATGAAGCGCCGCAGGTACGAAACGAAGCCGCCACGCGACGGATATCTGAAATTGCTGATGTAGTGGACGTCGTCGGTAGAGGGCGCGAGCGCCCCGCGTACCACCTCGTCGAGCTTTGCCTGGTACAGGCGAGGCCCGATCCAGTCGAGGCTCTTGTTCTTCGCCTCCGTCGTGTGGTACTTGATCGTGTACTGCATCGGAAACGTCTCGGCAAACGTGTCTCCGAAGCTTGCCCGCAGCCACTGCTCGTAATTCCTGATCTCCCCATGCTCTTTGTGCTGCGCGGCCACGAAGTCCTGGATTACCTTGACGACCAGCTCGGTCGGAAGTCCATACAGGTTGACCTGCGCGGGATGCTTGATCCAGTGCCCCCGCCAGTAGTTGTTCACTTTCGTGTGCAGGACCTCGTGCTTGCCGTCGATGCCCGCGGCAAACAGCTTCTGCAGCCGTTCATGCTTGGTGAACGAGACGTGCGGTCCCTCGTCGAACGTGTACTTGTCTTCGTACGTGAAGGACGCGGTGTGGCCGCCGTAATGCGGCTTCTGATCGAACAGTACTGCCGCTACGCCCGCTTCACGCAACTTGTGAGCGGCGCCGAAGCCCGCCATCCCCGTTCCAATCACGCATATCCCGCTCATGAGCCCTCTCGCGTCTGTGCTTTCCACCACTCGACGGTATGGCGCAGGCCGGATTCGAGTTCGAATTTCGGCCGCCAGCCGACTGCGGAGACGATACGGGCGTTCTGACCGACGACCATCGCCGCGTCGTTGGCACGCGGCGGAATGGCGCCGAGCTGAATCAACTCCGGCCGGTCGAACATACGCCCGATCGTCAGCACGATGTCCAGAATGGTGGTCGCCTCGCCGGACGATACGTTCACGGAGCCGGTCACATCACTGTCGAGCACGGCCACCAACCCGTCCGCGACATCCTGAACATGCATGTAGTCGCGAATCTGTTTCCCATGAGATGACTTGGCACTCTCGCCGCGCAGCAAGGACAGAATGACCGAAGACACCAGCCGCTGCGGGTGTTCGTGCGGTCCGTAGAGAAAAAATACCCGGCCCCACGCGGCGCTCAGCGAGGCCTGGCTCGCCAACGACTGCACGAGGAGATTCAGCGCCAGCTTGCATGTGCCATATACCGTATTCGGGACCGTGGGTGTAAGCGTCTCGGAACAATACCCATAATTCCAATCGTATTCGTAGCCAGAGCCGCAGACCGTGAGACGCCGCCCACCCTGAGCGACGAATTCTTGCACGAGGTCGAGACTCGCACGAACCCAGGCGAAATTCTCGGGTGAGGATATCAGCTGGCCCGGCACCACGAACCAGGCTAGGTGCAACAGATGCGTTGGCTTCACCCGGCTGACAAGGACCTGCGGAACCCCTGGTTCGAGCAAATCGGCCGCATGCCAGCGCACCCCCGCGAGTTCCGCGGCAGACGGCTTTCTCGCGACCGCATGAATCTCATAGCCGAGCTCCAGGAGTGGCGCGATGCAATGCCGGCCGATGAAGCCGGAGGCGCCGGTCAGCAGAACTCGTTTCATCGTGATTGTGTCCCGGGCCCGTCAGCGCCGAAAGTCGGGCCAGCTTCGATCCGGCTCGGAAATCACCGCAACAGGTATTGGCAGACTGATGCCCAGGGCACGGTCATCATGTCTGACCCCCGTTGCTGCCGATGCCGCATAGGCAGCGGTCGTCAAATAGCAGATCTCGGCGTCGTCTGTCAGCGTCTGATACCCGTGGGCGAAGCCCTCGGGGGCATACATCGCGACGTAATTGTCCTGGGTGAGCTCGGCGCCGAACCACTGCCCACATGTCGGCGAGTGCGGCCGCAGATCGACGATCACGTCGAACACCGCGCCGCGTGTGCAACGAATGAGTTTCGCCTCCGCGTGCGGCGCCGTCTGATAGTGCAGTCCGCGAAATGTGCCGCGCTTGTGGGAGAACCCCACATTGAGCTGCAGTGCATTCGGGTTGAGCCCATGCGCGCGCAGTTCCTCCTGACACCATAAGCGCGCGAAAAACCCGCGCTCATCGGCGATCTTTTTCGGGCGTATCAGGTATGCGCCACCCAACGGCGTTGCGGTGAAGTCCATCGGTCACCTACAGACCAATTCCTTCGTAATGTTCGATCGAGCGCCTGTCGAAAGCGCGGCGACCGTCGACGACCAGCGGCGATGGCGACCTCGACTTGATGAGCTGCGGCAACCGGTCGAATTGCTTCCATGGGGTAACGACGACGATTGCGTCTGCTTCCGCGACGGCCGCGTCGAGCACATCGGCATATCGGACCCGCTGGTCGGGAAACGCCTTCTGCGCCTCGGGGATTGCGATCGGGTCGCAGGCAGTCACCGTGGCGCCGGCCTCGAGAAGTTCGCGCATGATCGGAAACGCGGGACTCTCACGTACGTCACTGGTCTCCGGCTTGAAAGCCAGTCCGAGGACAGTTACCCGCAGGCCAGTAAGCTCAGGCCAGTGCTTGCGGATCAGGTCCACGGTGCGCCCGGGCTGCGCCGCGTTGACGCGCAAGGTCGCCTGGAGCAGCGGCATTTCAACACCTGTCTTGCGGCCGTGCGCGACGAGTGCGCTCACGTCCTTCGGCAGGCAACTTCCACCGAAGCCGCAGCCGGCTTTGAGAAACCCCGTAATCGGCGGGAGGCCCTGAGCGTTGCGGCCGCAGAAATACTGGCTTAGATGAACGCCGCGCATCACTTCCACCGTGTCGATCCCACCCAGAGCGGCACCAAGGTTCGCAAGCTCGTTCGAAAACGAAATGAGCGCTGCGAGCAGCGAGTTCGACGCGTACTTGATCATCTCGGCGGTGCGCGTGTTGGTGCGCAACCGCGGCACGTCGGCCGGAAAAGCCCGGTAGACCTCCTCCAGCAGAGTCGAGGAGCGCTCGTCAATACCGCCGATGACGATCCTGTCGGGAAACAGGAAGTCATCGACGGCTTCGCCCTCGGACAGAAATTCGGGGTTCATTCCGAGACCGAAGCCCTGTCCCGCCTTCTTTCCCGAGGCAGCCTCGATCGCCGGCAATACGTACTGATCAGTCGTTCCGGGTACGACCGTGCTCTTGACGACGACGAGGTGATAGTCGCTCTTGCGCCTCAGCACCTCGCCGATCTCGCTGGCCACGCCGAGCACTGCGGTCAGGTCGATTTTCTGCCCGTCGAAAGGCGTGCCGACCGCGATGATCGTCACCTCGGTGGCCAGCACCGCTGCAGCGAGGTCCGAGGTCGCGAACAGCGACTTACCGACGTGCCTGGCGAGCAGCTCTGCGAGACCGGCCTCGAAGATCGGCGGCTGTGCGCGATTGAGTGCCGCAACACGCTCCTGATTGATGTCGATGCACGTGACCTGATGGCCTTTCTCCGCCAGACAGGCCCCGGTCACGAGCCCGACGTAACCCGTCCCGACGATCGAGATCTTCATCAGGCCTCCGACGCTTCGCGATTGCCGGAGTACCACAGGAGTGATCGGCGCAGCCCCTCATCGATCGTCACCCGCGGATCGTAGCCAAGCTCGGTCCGCGCCTTGGTGATGATCGGGCAGCGCCGGCTTGGATTGTCGACTAGATAGTCCTTGTCTGCGCTCAGCTTGCGCACGAGCTTGCCCTGATAGCCGAACAGCTCCCGCGCGAGCGCGACGGCGCGGTTGGCCAGTTCGAGCATGGAAATCTCCGGCACTTCAACGCCGACGTTGTAGGCCTCTCCCGGTCGACCCCGGACGAGGATCTTGGTATAGCCGATCACGGCGTCCGCCACGTAGCAGAAGGTGCGCTTCGCGCTGCCGTCCGACAACATGACGATGTCCTGGCCCGCGAGAATGTTGCGCGCGAAGTCCGGGATCACACGGCCATCCGTTATCTTCAGACCCGGCCCGTAGTTGTTGAACGGGCGGGCTACCTTGATCGGGACGCCGTGCTGTCGCGCGAAGTTCACGCACAAGGTTTCTCCATAGCGCTTCGACTCATCGTAGCAGGCACGCGGTCCGGTGCACGATACATTGCCTCGATAGGTCTCGGGGGTGGGAATGTCTTCGGAGGTGGGATCGCCATAGATCTCGCTGCTCGAGTAGAACAGTATTCCGCGTACCGGCCTGGCGCGTCGCTGCTGGGCGAGGCAATAGTCGAGCAGATAGCGCAAGCCGTTGACGTTTGCATCCATCGTCTCGATCGGATACTTGCGATAGTAGATAGGAGACGCAATGGATGCGGCGTGGATGATGTAGTCGAGGTCTCCGATGGAATCCGGCAGCGGCACAGTGATGTCGTGGGCCAGGCGGGCAAGGTTCGGATTCCTGCCGAGCGCGTCCAGCCATGCCGGGACACCGCGCACAAAATTATCGAGAACGAGTACCTTGATCGGCGCGCGATCCGGATTCCTGCGGTTCCAGTGCAGCATACCCTGCACGAGGTAGTATCCGAGGAAACCCGCGCCCCCCGCGATCATCGCTCGACGACCCGACATCTCATGGAGCTCGGCACCGGCCTGCTCAACAATGAAATCCAGATCGGTGCTTACAACTTGCTCGGCGTTCTTCATGGTCCCGTTCTCACCAAGTCACTGATCTTCGACAAACGACGCAAGGCGCGTCAGCTGCTGCTCGCGCGCCGCGAGTAGCGGCGTCGGCTGCAAATCGACAATCTGGAGAATCTGTCTCCACCGGTAAACCCAGTCGAATCCACGCAACGCTGCGACGACATTGCGACGACTGGCAGCCCGGAACCGCTCCGAGTCGCTCGCGAACGCAGCCAACGCACCTTGCAGCTGCTGCGCATCGCCGCCCACGTCCACGAGCGCATCCGGCCAGTGGAAATCACGGGCGAAGGCCGGGACCGTCGGCGCATGCCCGATCAGGACCGCTCCCGCAGCTGCGCCTTCGAAGAATCTCGCGCCTATCTCCGACTGTCCGCGGGTTTCTTCCCCCATGTCGACTTTTGCGGGATAGGCGACGAAAAACCGACTGCGTTTTGCACAGTTCCCGACCAGTTCTCGATGCTGCACATGGTCGTGAGGCTGGACCAACGCGCCGGGCACGGTATCGTAAACGTAGAATAGCTCGCGCGCAGCGGCTTTCGCCAGCAGCCTCTCGTGAACCGCCTCGACTCGTCTACCCATGCTGTAGACGTCGATACAGCGGCGCGGAGGGTTCGGATACGGGCCATAGCGGATCGCATCAACGCCCAGGGGCACCGCATGGCACGGTTGCCCCGTCGCCGCGCGCACCGCAGCGACACTGCTGCTGAAGGAAAGTGCGACGTGGTCGAACATCTTCAGCAGTCCGAGGTGATAGGCATACTCTTGCGCCCATCCGGCATAGAACTCGACCATGAAGCACAACTTCCGCGCACACCGGTCGCGCCAACCATCGATGGCACTGAGGTAGATCAGGTCGGCGGGGTTCATGCAGACGAAAACGAAGAGATCGTAATCCTTGCGCAGCGTCACGCGTTTCAGTCCGGGATTGAGATAGCGCGTCAGGTGACGTACACCACGCTTCCAGATCATGCGGCGCGCGACCCAGTTTCGCACCCTGTGGCCGACTTCCGGCTCGAGTGTGAACAGGTCGACATCGTCGACACTCGCGATCACGTCCTCAAACTCGTAATTCGAGCCCCACGCGGCATGCCTGTTGAAGCCGCGCATGCTCACGATGCAGACGCGTGCCGGCGCGGAACCCGAGGGTCCGGGATTGTCTCGCATTGCTCCAGGTCGTCCGCAACTCACCTTTGCATATTCTAGGGCACTGCCTGTCCCCACGGTGCGATGCCCGTCACGACATGCCCGATTCGGCCCTTGTCAGCCACACGCCGTCAGGGGACACTGCCGCTGCCGGGCGAGATAACAGAGCATTTCGCAAAGGTGCCACGCGTGTACTTCGACAACGTTTCCCGCCCGGCCCAGTCGCCGACGGTTCCACGGCACACAATCTGGATCGATCTGGAGAACACTCCGCACGTTCCGTTCTTCCGTCCCATCATTCGCGAACTCGAGGCGCGCGGGCATCGAGTAGTCTTGACCGCTCGCGAGGCATTTCAGACTTGCGAGATGGCAACGGCCGCGGGTCTGCAGTACGTCAAAGTAGGCCGCCACTTCGGCCAGAACCCGGTCATGAAGGTGCTGGGCCTGTTCATTCGCGCGGTACAGTTGTTGCCCTTCGTTCTGCGTGAGCGGCCGGTGCTCGGTCTCAGTCATGGTTCGCGCGCGCAGATTTTTCTGTGCAACATTCTGCGGATCCCCAGCGTGCTGATCATGGACTACGAACATTCGCGCAATCCACCCATGGTCCGTCCGCGCTGGGAAATCGTGCCGGACGTGATCCCGGACACGCAGCTCCACTGCACCGACCGCAGCCGCGCGCGCCGCTACGCAGGCATCAAGGAGGATGTCTACGTGCAGGATTTCGCACCGGATCCCGCGATCCTCGACCGGCTGAAGCTTCGCGACCGAGTGGTCGTGACAGTGCGGCCGCCGGCCACGGAAGCGCACTACCACAACCCGGAGGCCGAGATTCTGTTTGCGGCATTCATGGACCGGGCGTGCGAGACGCCGGGCGTGAGGGTCGTCTTGCTGCCGCGCAACCCCGCGCAGCGCGCGCAGATCGCGCGCGATTTCTCGCGCTGGTTTCGCGGCGACAAGACCGTGATACCCGATGGCGTCATCGACGGCCTGAATCTGCTTTGGCACTCGGACCTCGCCGTGAGCGGCGGCGGGACCATGAATCGCGAAGCTGCGGCCCTTGGCGTCCCCGTCTACAGCATCTTTCGCGGGAAACCTGGCGCAGTCGATCGAGCCCTGGTTGCCCAGAACAGGCTCGTCATGATCCGTTCGCGGGATGAAATCGCGAATCGCATCCCACTGGCGCCGCGCTCAAAGCCTGGCGCTGCCATACCGCGGAACAGTCGCGCACTGGACGACATCCTGGCGCATCTGGCCGAAATCCTGTCTGTCGAGGCGCGCACGGCCGAACGCGCATGACCCTGCGGAACACCATTCCCGCACCCGAGGCAACGTTCCAGGCTCTGTTCGAGTACTGTCAGGCGCACGGCTGGGCCGGGCATGATCCCTATGACGCCCTCAACAGCCGTCTGCTGGAGTCATTTCCGGGGGGGAAACTCAAGCTGCCCAGGCTCCTCGCCACGCAACTGTTCAAACGCAGTCCGATAAACTTCCGCGGCCTGTTCGGCGTTCCTCCTACCGAAAATCCCAAGGCGCTGGCGCTGAATCTTCGCGCCATCCTGGCCGTCGCCCCGCTGAGTCTCGTCGATACATCCGGACTGATCACTCACTTTGTCGAACGCATCGCCGCGCTGCGCTCCCGCGAATCCGATTATTGGTGTTGGGGCTACAGCTTTCCATGGCAGACCCGAACAATCTGCGTGCCGCGCGGCGCGCCGAATCTCGTGTGCACGGCATTCGTAGCGGACGCGCTCCTCGATGTCTGGGAGCACCATCCGGACGATCGATTACTGACCATGGCCACAAGCGCAGCGAGCTACCTCTCGCGCGAATTGTATTTTGAAGCCCCCGGAGGCATTGTGTCGTTCGCGTACCCCGCGGCGGGACTATGCAGCGTCATTTACAACGCCAATTTCCTCGCTGCCGCTCTCCTCATGCGCGCCCACCGGCTCGTGCCGGATGAACTGGGGTTCAAGCGTGCGCTTCTGGCCTCGCGCTTCAGCGCATCGCGTCAAAGACCCGACGGATCGTGGCCGTATGGTGCGGCGGCCACTCAATCGTGGATTGACAATTTTCACACCGGCTACAACCTCGCGGCGCTGCGCTCGATCGGGCGCAGCTTGGCATCGACAGAATTTGACGGCAACGTCGCCTCGGGATTCGATTTTTACAAGGAACACTTCCTGCGCGACGATGGAGCTCCCCGCTACTTTCACGACAAGACCTATCCCATCGACATCCATTGCGTCGCCCAGACCATTCTGACCATGCTGGAGTTCGCGGATCTCGATACGACCGCCCCTGATCGCGCGCTGCAGACGTACAATTGGGCGATGCGAAACATGTGGAATCGCGGCGGATTTTTCTACTACCGCGCACTGCGGTTGATGACTATCCGCATCCCTTACATGCGGTGGTCGCAGGCCTGGATGTTGCTGGCCCTTGCGCAGCTCTCGTCGCGGCACAGAAGCGCATCGCAGCGGCTGCATTGAAGGTGGCGCGTCCATGCACGGGCGGGGCGAAGAGGAAGATCACTTGCGCTATGTAATCGTGACGCCGGCACGCAATGAGGCGGCGTACATCGAAGAGCTGATCAAGTCGGTGGTCGCGCAATCGGCCAGGCCGATGCGATGGGTGATCGTCAGCGACGGTTCGACCGATGGCACAGACGAAATCGTCCGCCGCTATGCCGCGCTCAACCCGTGGATCCGGCTCCTGCGGATGCCGGAGCGTTCCACGCGCAATTTCGCGGGCAAGGTCCATGCCATCAACGCCGGCCTGGAAGTCGTTCGCGAACTTCCCTACCAGGCACTAGCGAGTCTGGATGCGGACCTGAGCTTTGAGCCCGACTACTTTGAATTCCTGCTCCACAAGCTCGAGCTCGATCCTTCGCTTGGCGTCGTGGGCACGCCATTTGCGGAAGACGGTAGAACCTATGATTACCGTTTCGTCAACATCGAACACGTTTCCGGCGCCTGCCAGCTCTTCCGTCGCGAGTGCTTCGAGGCGGTTGGTGGTTATGTACCGATGCAAGGTGGCGGTATCGACCACGTCGCGGTGCTGACGGCCCGCATGAAAGGCTGGAGGACGCGCACATTCACGGAGAAGACGTCCCAGCATCACCGCAGGCAGGGCTCGGCGAATCGCGGTGTGCTGCGCGACAAGTACCGCATCGGGGCTCTGGACTATCGCCTCGGCGGACACCCCCTGTGGGAATTGTTCCGCGCCACCTATCAGCTGTCGCAACGTCCGGTTCTTATCGGCGGCGTGCTCATTTTCTGCGGCTACTTCCTTGCATGGGTTCGCCGCGCTCCAAGGCCCATTTCCCCGGACCTGATCCGGTTCCGGCAGACGGAGCAGCTGCAGCGACTACGGCAGCGGTTTCTTGGCCAGCCAACCGCCACGGACTAGACGCCGGATGCCGTAGCGGTTCAAGAGAGAAATCGTCGCAGCGGCTGCGGCGAGACTTCGCGCAGCAGGCGTACGGCGACCGACAAGGGCTCGCGGGTTCCAAGCAGAACGATGACGATCAACGCATACAGCGCCATGTACGCGGCACCGAGCGCGAGGACGCGCACCAGCGCCGAGGTGTCCTGCAGGGCAAAATGGCGCAAGGCAAAGGTGGCCACGACGGTCACCAGCGCACCGATGAGCGGTGCACCGACGGCCTGCAGCACGTCCCTGATACCGATGCCGAGCGGCCTGCCGGCATAGACAATTGCCGGAATGAAGAGGACGTACGTGGATATCGCGTATGCGGTCACCACGCCTATCACGCCGAACGGCAAGCCGCAGAACAACGCGACAATCTGCGTGGCGGTTCCAATGAGTCCCCAGCGCATCCAGCGGTCCGCCCGGCCGGCGGGCACATGCAGCCAGCCGAGTGTTCGCTCGATCACGTGCGGAATCCCGCGCAGTGCGAGCACGCTCACCAGGACACCCGTATAACGCCACTTATCCCCGAGCAGCATCACCATGAGATCCTGAGCCGTCACGGCAAGCAGTCCGAATGCCGGCATCGCGAAGAATGCCAGTGTTGAAAGCGCCTTCGCCCAGGCGCGCTTGAGTGCCGCGACATCGTCCGTGAGCTTCGACAGGGCGGCGACCGCGACCGGATGCAAGGAAATCGCCAGCAGTCCCAGCGTGTTGTCGTAGACGAAGAGTGACTGTTGGTAGAATCCGAGCGGCGCCGTTCCGCTCCTGTATCCGATTGCGATCCGATCGATGGACCGACCGATGTAGTCACTCATCGTGAACCCGGTAACGTGCAGGCCGAACCGGATCATCTCTTTCACGCCCTGCGTGATGGCGGGAATCCGCGGCACCCAGCGGCACGACGCACCAACTCCCAAGAGAGTGCATACGGCGAGCAGTACCGGCTTGGCGACGAGCGCCCAGTACCCGGCTCCCGCAATTGCCATCAGGATCGCAGCGACGGAACTCAGCAGATTGGAGCCGACTTCGATCAGCGCGATCTGCCGGAACAGCATCGCACGCCTCAGCAGCGCGACGTGCTGGCAGGAAGCGGCAGCGACGACAAACCCGGCGGCAGACGCCAACGCGATGTTGGTCAACCGCGGCTCGCCGTAGAAGGCAGAAATCGCCGAGCTCGACAGTACCAGAAGTAAGCCGAGAATCGTCCCGACCCCGACTGTCAGCCAGAAAAGCGCGCTGACTTCATGTTCGTCGATCGTTGGCCGCTGCACGACCGCGTCGCGGGTACCCAGGTCCGACAGGACCGGGATGAAGCCCGTGAAGGCCACGACCATCGCGACGAGCCCGAAGTCTTCGGGCGTCAGAAGGCGCGCCAGGATCACCGTGGAACCGACTTGCACGAAAACGCTGGCCGCACGCGATGCGATCGAATAGACGCCGCTGCGGAGCGACTCCGCGCCGAGCGCTTCCCCGGAACGGTGCTCGCCGAAGAATGGGTTGGACTGGTTTTCGCTCACAATGAAGGCGCTGGTAGACGACAGGATCGTGCGGAACGCGCATATCCTATGTCACCCACCAGCCAGCGCGGTCGGGATTCGCGCGAATCCTACCACGCCGCGATCGACTGGTCCGACAACCGCCTGACCGGGAGTGGCGCAGATCTCAGATTGTCTCGACGCTCGTGCGAGCGTAGAAGTAGGCGATGGCCTCGTCGATCACCGCCCGCGCGCCGGCGCTGGTACGCCACCAGTGCGCGATGTCGTACTGCCGATCCGGTATCGCGATGATTCCGACTCGGAATGAATCGCCCAGCGCCCTGCGATAAAGGAGCCGCGACCTGCGCGCGTGCGGACCGAGCGTCACGACGTCCACCGCGCCTGCCGGCAGCCCCTGTGCGTCGACCCATTTCTTCAGATTCAGGGCCGCGTGCAGGGTCCGATCCCGGTGAACATCACCGCTGAGCGCCTGCTGTACCGCGCTGGCAGGTACGCCTGCCGCGATGAGTTTACCGAAGGCCGCGAACTCGCGTAGTTGGCCGTCCCGCTGGTCATCTTCCTGCAAGACGCCCACGGCGATGATCTTCCGGTAGTTGCCCTCGCGAAATCGCCTGGCCACCTCGCGGTAAACGTAGACGGGCATCCACGCCTCGACAACCAGATACTCGCCACCGACAGGTTGCGAAACCGCCAGGAAACTTCCGAGTCCCCGAGTGGCGGCCACGCCCATGCCGACGATCAGCGCGGCGAGCAGAACGCGGGCCGGCCAGGTCAGGCTCCAGCATTCGGTCCGCCGAATCAACAGCGGCAGCCATCGCCGCCATCCCGAAGCACGCGGGTAACCGTTCACAGTTTCACGAAAATCCGGCGGCGGTACATCCAGGCGACGATCGCGTAGACCACGGCAACATTGAGTAGCGCAAAAAGCAGCGACGCTATCGGTGCTCCAGCTATCGACCTGAGGAGTTCCTGATAGATCGATTCCCCGGCGACGTGCACCTTGAGAAGGTAGCCGATCACGCGCGAGAGTGCATAGGCCGCAATGGCATTGACTCCGAAAATCTCAAGCGGCTTCAGCCAGTGAGAAATGCCGCGAATTTCGACCAACCAATAGCAAGCGACGAAGGCGATCGAGGAAAGACCGGCCATCAGCAGACTGTACGATGGGGTCCAGAGCGGCTTATTGATGGGAATCAGCGTAGCCAACGCCAGTCCGGCCAGCGCGAGAATGGCGCCCCATTTGAGCAGCCAAAGCGCATTGCGGGTCAGCGGCCCGGCACGTGACAGCACGGGTTCCGCGAGCATTCCCAGGAGGACGCTCGGGGTAGCCGCGATCGTTCCGATGATCCCGTCGGAATCGTTCAGATTCGGAGTCAACCATCGGTGAGCGCCGAGCAGGAGTTCATCGAGCCGTCGCGCGCCGTTGCATTCCATCGACCATGGACCCGTGGCGCAGGTGTCACCGGAGGATAACAACATGTACGCGATGTAACCGACGAACATTGTTGCTATGGCCGCTATGCGGCCAACGCGGGCCGTGAACAGGTAGATGACGAATGCAATCAGATAGGCGATCGAGATTTTCTGCAGCACGCCGGTGACGTCGTAGTTCGCCAGGTGGTAGCGCGGGAATCCTTCGAGGAGCAATCCGACACAGAACAGGAGCGCCGCTCGCCGCAGCGCGTGCCGCAGCAGCTCGGCGGTGCCCACACCGGAGCTCAGCCGTGCCTGCGTCGAAAGCGTCGCGGTGAGCCCGACGATCCACAGGAATGCGGGAAAGATCGTGTCCGCGAACGTCCAGCCGTGCCAGCGGCTGTGCACCAGAAACGGGAAGGTCTCCTGCGGAGAGCCCGGGTTGTTTACGACGATCATTGCGACGATCATCGCGCCGCGGAAGATGTCGAGCGATCTGAGGCGCGAAGACGCAGTTGCCGCCGAACTCTCCGTAAGGCCTCCCGTTGGGACCCCTTCCCTCACCGAGGTGCCGCACGCCTAGCATGCCGCCGCGCTCCGGGTATCCCGGATTAAGAATTCGACAGACGCCGGAGTTGCGACCCGCTTCCTGCAAAACGCCATGGCCGTTCGTATACTGTTTCGGGTGGCAGAGATAAGTCAAACGGGTAAGGGTACCGCGGAAGGCGGCGCTGCCGTCGCATCGCCGGGTGGACCGCAGCGCTTGCGGCAGGCCGCACGCGCGAGCTGGTATTCGCTCGGCCGGCGATTAGTGGCGTTGATTCCACTTGTCCTGGCTGTCGGCGCTGCCGCTTTTTGGGCTGGAATCGCCGCTCAACGGGGCGGACTGCCCGAGCGCGCGCGCCATTTCTACGAGCGTTGGCTGCTTGCAACGCGCGCCGACGTCATGGGAACCGACACCCAGACGCTGGAATGGGACAGTGTCGTCACCAACCTCCACACGCTCGAGTTCATCGAGATCCGCGTCGGCCCCCCGATGGGCGGTGGCGGCGCATTGACCCCGGTCGGGGCACACCTGGTCATGGCATCACCGCTTGGCCGTTTCTCCTACCTCAGCAGCCGTAACCGCCTCGGTCCGATTGCCCTGACCGCGCCGATGGGTGTCGAGGCACTGCGCAAGAGCCGCTACAACGACGATACGTTGTTCGCGTGGCATCACTTCCGCATCTACGACCTGATCGCCATCCCGACCGGCACGAACAAGTACGACCTGTACGCGAGCTTTTCCCGCTACGTTCGCGAGGACTGTTTCCAGTTCGCGCTCTACCGGGCACGTCTGGAAACGACCGACGACGCGGTGCGCGCCGCCTCCGCCGATTGGGAGGAAATTTTCACCGCGCGACCGGGTTGTCTGCGTCCCAAGGATCGCGGGTGGCGGTTTCTCGGTCTGGGCGCTGGCGGGCGCATGGTGCAGCTCGACCAGCACACGCTCCTGGTCGGCGTCGGGGACCACCAGTACGATGGCTTCAACGACTCCTGGGCCGCCGCGCAGGATCCCGCCACGGATCTCGGCAAGATGGTCGCGATCGATACCGGGACCAAACATGCGCGTGTGTATGCGACCGGCGTGCGTAATCCCCAGGGACTCACGGTGATGCGCGACGGCCGAATCTTCGACACCGAGCATGGGCCCCAGGGTGGCGATGAAATCAATCTCATCGTCGACGGTGGAAACTATGGCTGGCCGCTTGCCACGTATGGCGTGAATTATGGCTACCCGCGGCGCGACTGGCCGTTCGCCAAGTCTGGGGCTACTCACGATGGGTACCTAAAGCCGGTCTTTGCCTTCACCCCGGCAATCGGCATCAGCAATATCGTTGAGGCGAATCCCGCCGAGTTCCCGCTGTGGAACAGTGATGCAGTGCTGGGATCGTTGCGCGGCTCGACGCTCTTTCACCTGCGCATCGAGGGTGACCGCGTCCGCTATGTCGAGCCGATCTACTCCAGGGCCGGTCTGCGGTTCCGCGATGTCGTAGCGCTGCCGGACGGCCGCATTGCCACGCTGACCAATAACGGCACGGTCATGATATTCCGCAACGCCGAGCTGCACGCGCGCGAGCCGCGCAGCATCGCGGTATCGGGCTTCGCCACGCTCTCGGCGGCCTACCCCGAGGAAGTGCCGCCGCCGAACCTGACGCCCGCGGCGCGCGGCAAGCAAGTGTTCGGAGTCAGCTGCTCGAACTGCCACAGCCCGGGCCGTGACGCGGGCGCAGGGCCACCCCTCGGCGGCATCGTCGGCCGCCGCGTCGGTGGCGCGCCGGGCTTCGCCTATTCCCCGGCTCTCGCGCATTATGATGGAGTCTGGACGGAGGAACTGCTGCTGTCGTACCTGACCGATCCGCAGCGGCACTTCAACGGCACGGTGATGCCGCCCGCGACTCTCGATTGGCTCGAGTATCCGAGCCTCGTCGCTTATCTCGCGACGCTCAAATGATGAGCACAGCGGGTCTCAGGTGGCCCCCCTGCCCCCGAGCACGACCTTGACGGTGAGGAGCAGGATCTTCACGTCCAGCCAGAAAGTTCGCTCCCGAATGTAACGCAGGTCCAGGCGCACCATGTCATCGAACGCAGTCGTACTGCGGCCCACCACCTGCCAGAGCCCCGTGATTCCCGGACGGACCTCCAGAATCCGCCTGAGATGCCAGACCTGGTATTTCTCCGCTTCGTACTTCAGCGGCGGTCGCGGTCCGACCAGGCTCATGTCGCCCTTGAGTACGTTGAACAGCTGCGGCAGCTCGTCGATGCTCGTCTTGCGGATGAAATGGCCGACCCGGGTGATTCTGGGGTCCCCAGTCATCTTATAGATCGGCTTTGCCGCGTCTCCCTGGTTGATATCCTCGTGCTTTCCCTCGATCAGCTTGGTGACGTACTCGCGATGAATCTTGTCATCCGAGCTCGTCACCATCGAACGAAACTTGTAGATATCGAACGCGACGCCCCGCTTGCCGAGTCGCGGCTGCTTGAAGATCGCCGGCCCGGGCGAGCTGGTCTTGATGGCAATTGCAGTCGCAATCATGACCGGAGACAACACGAGGAGCAGCGCCAGCGAGCCGATAATGTCCAGTGCTCGCTTCAGGAACTCGAAAACTGCATTAACGTCGAGCGAATGATCGATGTAGAGCGGGGAAGACTCGGGAGGCAGGCGGTCGCCGTGCACCAGACTTGCGAAGATCTCATCGGGATAGGTGCTGACGATCGTGGAGTACTTCAGGTTGCTGGCGCGGCTGCTCACGTTGCGGGTAAAGCCATGCGCACCCTCCTCATTCGTGTCCGGCAGCAATAGCGCCACACGATCGCCCGCGAGGTAACCGAGAAAGTCCGTCTCGCGTTTGGCGCCGCGCAGAAGATCCATGAGCCCGGGGATCGAGGCCGGGCCATCCGCGTGCTCGGCGTCGGCAATGAACAGCACGAGCGACAACGAAGCCTTCGAGCGCTCCGCGCGACGCTTCTCGAGTCTCATCTGGCGGAGGAACTGCTGCTTCGACAGCAGCGGGCTGAGCGACGCGGGATCCCTCGACTGGCGCGACGAGGTTACGACCGCCGAGCCGGCGACCGAGGCCGCGAGCTCGGTACCCTCGCTCAGAACACGCGCCTTCACGCCTGCACCGCGATTCGCATTGTCAGCGGACATAAGCTTCTCTCGCGGCGCCTGCCTGCCGCGGACGAGATGAACACCGGGTTCATGATCAGTCCCATCTCGTGATTGAACAAGGAAATGCTGGTAACCGGCGCCGGCCTCGAATCACAGCATCAGTCCCGCGCCCTGCAGCGGCGCAAAATTCGCCGGCGTGACCTGACCGTACCGAATGAAGATACCTCCGCTCAGCTCGGAAAACTCATTCGACGCAATACTGCTGTTGCGGTTGCGGTGTTCGACGCGCAGGTCGAGACCCAGGGATCTGCCGAAATTCACCGAAAACTCTCCACCGACGTTGAACTCATCGGCGTTGAAGACGGGAATCGACAGCTCGTCCTGGACATAACCGGCGAACAACGTCAGCTTGGCACGCGGCGTCAGCTTGCGAGCGATGCGGCCGCGCACCTCGTCGGTCGAGCGGCGGCCCGTGGCGGTCAGCGCACCGGTCTCGCGCCGCGCCAGATAAACCAGGTCCGCTGTCGTTCTGGAACGATCCATGGTGAACCCGATGGAACTCGTGCGGGCCAGGCGCGGTGCCGCCGTCAGGATTGCGTCTGCCGCGGTTGCGCCGATCGCTGCCGCGGCGTTGGCGACCGCCTCCGACGTCGGAAACTCGCGGGAAAGTTCGATATGCCCGGAGATGAACGGCGTCAATCGCCGCGTCAGGCCGACCCTGTAGAGCGCGCTGTGATCATCGATCGAACCGCCTTTCACTTGCGAGTAGCCGGCGTCGGCGGTGACCGACGTGCGAGCGCCGGATGACTGGAGGCGTGCGAAGGCTTCGCGCCGATCGAAATCGACTGCACCGAGCCCGCGCGAGGAGCGATAGGTAATCTTGTCGTACGCTCCGCCTGCCCCGATCAGCCCATGGGCCGCATAACGATGTCCGACGACCAGTTGTGCGCCGACCGTATCGTTGTCGAAGTCGCGCTTGCTGTAATCTGTGATGGAATAACGGCCTTTGAGCTCGGCCTCGAGCGCTTCCCCGAGCCGCGCGCGCAATGCCGGGCCGGTCGTGAGCGAGGTCACGTCTTCCCGGTTGTTCGGGGAAAGAGGCAACAGCAGGTTATTCTGGATCTGATCGAAATTCGCCCGCAGATCCCAGGAAAAACGTTCGGGCAGAAAATCGTACGCAGCCGCAACGGCGGCCGAGCCGAGCGTTTCGTCGCCCACTGCATTGTCGAAATAGTCGTAATACGCCAGGTCCGCCCTGACGTCGAAGCGCAACGGGCCGGACGGTCGCTGCGCCGCCAGTTGCACGCCCGCGACGGCAGCGCCAGTGCTTATTTCATTGGTGCTAGTGCGAGCTGCGTTATCCGAGTAGTTTGCGCCGATGCGGGCTGCAAACTCCGAGTTCTCCGCGGCGGGCGCCAGCGCAGACATGCTGAGCAGCCAGAGGCTGGCTGCGATCAGCCTAAGGTGCCGGTGACGAATCGGAATAATTGTATGTGTATTCATAGCCGTAGTACCCACTGAGTTTGTCCCGCTCGACCGCATTCAGCACGAACTTCACGTCGATGCCCTCATCAAGCAGCTCCAGCGCCTGCGTTACCGCGCGACGCGGCGTTGACTCGGCGCGCACAACCATCACGACTTGACCACCATGCGCGACCAGCGCGCGGGCCTCGGTCGTCAGCAGCAACGGTAGTGAATCAAGGATCAGGATCCGGTTGACCGGCGCGAGCAGCGATTCAATTATTTCAGCCATGCGTGCACTCGCGAAGTACTCGGTGGCGTTTACGTTGTGACGTCCGGCCGGCATTACCGACAGTCCCGGAATATCTGTCGAAACGATCAACGACTCGACGTCGACACTCGGGTCGATGGCCGCGTCCATGAGGCCCCGCCGGCCCGCCAATCCAAAGCTGCGCGTGGTGCTGAATTTCACCACGTCGGCATCGACGAGCAGCGTGACGTAATCCGGCTCCAGCGCGAAGGACAGCGCGAGATTTGCGGCCGAAAACGACTTGCCCTCGCCTGCCAGGGCGCTCGTCACGACGATCAACCGGTTGTTGGTGGAATTCAGTCGCGGCATGCCTGCGAGCAGTTGTCGCTTGATGTGGCGGTATTCGGCGGACATCTGGTTCGCCTGCTCCGCCGCTGCGCGCAATCCGGCTTCGAGCAGCATCGTGTCGGTCAACCTCAGCTGCGGGTCCGCCACGGTCCTGGGC
>JBAVOB010000034.1:0-2920 GCA_049691655.1 Steroidobacteraceae bacterium
AGGTCGCCCGAGGTTGCATTGGCGGCGCAGACTCTGGCCACGCCGCTCGACCGCTACCTCGCCGATCTGAGAACGCTGCGTGTCGAGTTCACGCAGCAACTCGTCGATGCGCGCGGACGCGAGTCGCAGCGCGGCAGCGGGACGCTCATCGTGCAGCGGCCGGGGCGGTTCCGCTGGGATATTCATGCCGGTAGCGACGACGCGGGGCAACTGCTTGTCGCAGATGGCAGGAACCTCTGGTTCTTCGACCGCGACCTCGAGCAGGTAAGCGTGAAGCCAGCGAGCGTCGCGCTGACGGCGACGCCGGCCATTCTGCTGTCCGGCGACGCCGACATCCGCCAGAGCTTCGAAGTGCGCAGTCTCCCGCGCGAGGGCGGGCTCGACTGGGTGCAGGTGCGACCCAAGTCCGTGGACGCCGACTTCCGCGAGGCACGCCTCGGATTCGCGAAGCGTGACCTGAAGCGCATGGTACTCGCCGACAAACTTGGCCAGACGGCGACGCTCGTCTTCGGCCGCGCGTTGCGCAATGGCCCGGTGGCCCCGTCCGAGGTCGAGTTTGCGCCGCCGCCCGGGGTGGACGTCATCGGGACGCCGCTCCGGTGAAGCGGTGAAAGCGCTGCACCGAAAACGATTGTGGTGGACGGTGGGCTGCCTGCTCGGCACGTTCATCGTGGTGTCTGCGCTCGCGCCAGCCCGCGATCTGCCGAACTTGTGGTTGAGCGACAAGGTGGAGCATGCGCTCGCGTTCATGGGACTCGCGCTCTGGTTCGCGGGGCTGATGGAGCGGCGCAGCTATCCGCTGCTCGCACTCGCGTTGCTCGCGCTCGGCGGGGGCATCGAACTGGCGCAGGGCGCGATGGGTCTCGGGCGCACCGCGGACTGGCACGACTGGTACGCGGATCTCGTCGGTACGGGCGCCGGGCTCGCGCTCGGTTTGATCGGGCTCGGCGCGTGGACGGCCAAGTTTGAAGCCTGGTTCGGTCTCTAGGGGATCCGCCATGCGCCCGCTCGCGGATCGAATGCGGCCGCGCTCCCTGGAGGAGTTCGTGGGCCAGCCGCAGATCCTTTCGCCGGGCAAGCCGCTCCGGCAGACGATCGAGGGCGGGCAGCTCCATTCGATGATCCTCTGGGGCCCGCCTGGAACAGGCAAGACCACGCTCGCCCGGCTCATCGCGCAGCGCTCCGATGCGGAATTCATCGCACTCTCGGCCGTCATGGCGGGCGTCAAGGACATCCGCGCGGCGGTGGAGAAAGCGCAGGCCGCGCGCGCGGCGAGCGGCCGGCCGACCGTGCTGTTCCTCGACGAAGTCCACCGGTTCAACAAGGCCCAGCAGGACATCTTCCTGCCGTACCTCGAAGACGGCACGCTCACCTTCATCGGTGCGACGACCGAGAATCCTTCATTCGAGGTCGTCAGCCCTCTGCTGTCGCGCGCGCGTGTCTACGTGTTGCGCGCACTGGCGGTCGATGACCTGGAAAAGCTCCTCGCGGCAGCGCTCGCGGACCCGGACCGCGGCCTGGGTGATCGCGGGATAGTCATCGACGACGACGCGCGCCGGCTCGTTGCCCAGGCTGCCGACGGCGATGCGCGTCGCGCGCTCAACATGCTCGAAGTTGCCGCAGACCTCGCGGTCACGCGCGCGGGACACCAGGTCATCACAGTCGAGCAGGCGCAGGAAGTCGCAAGCGGCGGACGCCGGCGGTTCGATAAAGGCGGCGAACAGTTCTACGACCAGATCTCGGCGCTGCACAAGGCGGTGCGCGGCACGGACCCGGACGCGGCCCTTTACTGGTTCGCGCGGATGATCGATGGGGGCTGCGACCCGCTCTATGTGGCGCGTCGCATCGTGCGCTTGGCCGTCGAGGACGTCGGGCTCGCGGATCCGCGTGCGTTTGCCATGACGCTCGATGCGTGGGAAGCCTACGAGCGGCTCGGCAGCCCGGAGGGCGAGCTTGCGATCGCAGTCGCGGTCGTCTACCTGGCCTGCGCGCCGAAGAGCAACGCGGTTTACATGGCGATGAAAGAAGCGCAGGAAGACGTCGAGCGGTTCGGCACGCTCGAAGTGCCGCTGCGTTTGCGCAACGCGCCGACCCGCTTGATGAAGGAGCTCGAATACGGCAAGGGCTACCGCTACGCGCATAACGAGCCGGACGCCTATGCCACCGGCGAGCGGTACCTGCCCGATGAGCTGCCCGATCGGCGATACTATCGCCCCGTACCGCGCGGGCTCGAGGCGAAGATTGCCGAAGCACTCGCGCGCCTGCGGTCCCGCGCCGGTGGGTCATCCGGCACGCCGCCGGCCTGACTCGCTGGCGAACGGATCCCCCGGAGCCGATCTTGCTGGATGCAAAACTACTCAGAACCGACCCGGAAAGCGTCGCGGCGAATCTCGCGCGCCGCGGTTTCACCCTGGACGTCGCCGACTTCCGCGTCCTGGAGGACGAACGCAAGCGCTGGCAGGTCGAGGTCGATCGGCTGCGGGCGGAGCGCAACGCCAACGCCAAGGCCGTCGGCCAGGGCAAGGGTCGGGGCGAAGAGATTGCCCCGATGCTGGCGAAGGGCGAGGCGCTGGGTAAAGAGCTGGTGCAGGCCGAGGTGGCGCTCACCGACGTACAGGCGCGCTTCGACGCGTGGCAACTCGGGCTGCCGAACCTCCTGCATGAGTCGGTGCCTGCCGGCCGCGACGAATCGGCCAATGTCGAGGTGCGCCGGGTTGGCGAACCGAAGCGATTCGACTTCGAACCCAAAGATCACGTTGCACTCGGCGAGGCACTCGGCGGGCTCGACTTCGAAGCGGCGGGCCGCATCTCCGGCGCGCGTTTCACGGTGATGCGCGGCGCGATCGCGCGCCTGCACCGCGCGCTCGCTCAGTTCATGCTCGATCTGCATACGCGCGAGCACGGTTACACCGAGATGTAC
>JBAVOB010000035.1:0-3709 GCA_049691655.1 Steroidobacteraceae bacterium
ACCGTGCTCGGCGGCCTCGCCTGCGTCGCCCCCGCGCTCGCGGACGACACCGAGATCTTCGTCAACCAGGCCGCTGCGAACGGCGTGCGGCCGAACGTGCTGCTGATCCTCGACACCTCGGGCAGCATGAATTCGTTCGTCGAGGGCGGCAAGAAACCCTACGATCCGGCGCGCGTCTACGCCGGGCAATGCGATGCCACGCGCCTGTATTTTCGCCGCGGCGGCGGCACGCCGCCCGATTGCGGCACGGGCCAGACGACCCAGTCCGTGCCGAGCAGCGCCAGCGCCTGCGCCTCGGCCACCAGCAGCCTCGCGAGCGTCGGCCTGTGGCTCGGCCGCATCGCGCAGTGGGATCCGACCCAGTTGCAGTGGGGCATGCTGCGCAACGGCGCCTCGCTCCCGCTCGAGTGCGAGGCCGACGCCGGCACGAACGGGGCCGACGCGGGGTCCGCCGCGCGCTGGGCCCGCAACGGCGACGACGCCAATCGCTGGACGACGGATCCCGCCAAGCAGATCAGCTGGGCCCAGCTCGATGCCTGGACGCTCTACACCGGCAACTGGCTCAACTGGTACGGCGGGCCGCCCGATGCCGACCCGGTGACGCGCCTCCAGACCGTGCAGTCGGCGGCCACGACGCTCGTGAGCGCGATCGATGGCGTAAACGTCGGCCTCATGCGCTACAGCAACAACCCGGCCGGCATCGCCATCAGCCTGGACGCGGCGGCCGAGGGCGGCATGGTGACTCAGGAGATCGCGAATGTTGCGACCGCGCGCGACTCGATGGTGCGCACCGTCCTCAGCTACACCGCCGCCGGATTGACGCCGCTCTCGGAAACGCTCTACGAAGCCGGCCAGTACCTCGCGGGGCGCAATGTCGACTACGGGCTGACCTCGCGCATCGACGCGAACACGCCTTTCCCGAGCGTCGCGGCCTCGCGGCGCGCCGACAATCCGGCCGTGTACCGTTCGCCCATCACGAACCAGTGCCAGCGCAATTTCGTCGTGCTGCTCACCGATGGCCTGCCGACGGCCGACAACAGCGCCGATGACAAGATCACGGCGCTCCCAGGCTTCCCGACGCTGGTCGGCGGCCAATGCGAGGGCACCGGGCCCGGCCGCTGCCTCGGCGACATCGCGGCCTACCTGAACAAGGCGGACTTGTCGCCCCTCCCGGGAACGCAGAACGCCACGACCTATACGATCGGTTTCGGTCCCGAGGTCGCCGGCACGACGCTCCTCGATCGCGTCGCGCAGCGCGGCGGCGGCCAGTCGTTCCTCGCGAGCAACGGCACGCAGCTCGCGGATGCGCTGCAGCAGATCCTCGGCAACGTGCTCGAGACCAGTTCGAGCTTCACCACTCCGGCGGTGTCGATCAACGCCTTCAACCGCACCGAGACGCTCAACGAGCTCTACATATCGGTGTTCCGGCCGACCGACCGGCTGCACTGGCCCGGCAACGTCAAGAAATACGGCTTGCAGAACGGTCGCATCGTCGATGCGAACGGCGCCGATGCGATCGATGCGGCCACCGGGTTCTTCCGCAGCGGCACGCGCAGCTTCTGGTCCGCCACGGCGGACGGCGACCGGGTCGAGGCGGGCGGCGCCGTGAGCCAGCAGCCGGCGCCCGCCGACCGGCACGTCTACACGTTCATCCCCACGGTCGCCAATCGCGACCTCACGGCGCAGGTCAATGCCTTCAGCGTGGACAATGCCACCAACCTGACCGCGGCCGTGCTCGCACTCGATGGCACGGGTCCCGCGCGCAACGATCTGATCGACTATTTCCGCGGGCGCGACGTCAAGGACCTGAACGCGAACGGCAATACGGCGGAAGCACAACCCTTCATGGGCGATCCGCTGCACGCGCGGCCGGCGGCCATTGCCTACGGCGGATCGCTCGCCGCCCCGGATGCGCGCGACATCGCGGTGTACGTGCCGACCAATGACGGCTTCCTGCACGCGATCGACGCGCAGACCGGGCGCGAGCTCTGGGCCTTCATTCCGCCGGAGCTGCTCCCGCGCCTGCAGAACCTGTATCGCGATCCGGGCGCGACGCAGCGCACCTACGGGCTCGACGGCGACGTCCGGGTGCTCAAGTTCGATGCGAACCAGGACGGCATCGTGGACGCGACCCAGGGCGATCGCGTGTGGATCTTCTTCGGCATGCGCCGCGGCGGGCGTTTCTACTACGCGCTCGATGTGACCGATCGCACGCGGCCGCGCCTGCTGTGGAAGATCGGTCCGACGGATCTGCCCGGGGTCGGTGAAACCTGGTCGATGCCCGCCGTGGCGCGCGTGAAGATCGGCGGCGCCGCGCAGAACGGCGAGAACCTGGTGCTGATTTTCGGCGGCGGCTACGACGACGCGCAGGAAAACTACGGCTACACGACAGACCAGTCCGGTCATCGCATTTACATGGTGGATGCCGCGAGCGGCCAGCTCCTGTGGTACGCGGGCGGTCCGGGCGGCGCCGGCACGCCAGACCTGGCGCTCGCGAAGATGACGAATTCCATCCCGGGCCGCGTCACGGTGCTCGACACCAACGGGGACGGGCTCGCCGACCGGATGTACGCCGGCGACATGGGCGGGCGCCTGTGGCGCTTCGACATCACCAACGGGAACCCGCGGGCGCAGCTCGTGGCCGGAGGCGTGCTCGCTGCGCTCGGCGACGGCGGCGCCGGCAGCGCGCCGCTCGACAGCAACCGGCGCTTCTACTACGCCCCGGACGTGGCGCTCATCCAGCGGCGCGGCGCCGATCCTTACTACAACCTCGCCGTCGGCTCGGGCTATCGCGGACACCCGCTCGAGGTGGCGACGCGCGACCGCTTCTACGCGATCCGCGACAAGGCGCCCTTCACCCGCCTGGCGCAGGCCGACTACGACGCGCTCGCGCCAATCACCGAGGCCAACCTCGTCGACATCACGGACAACCTGACCGGCGCGTCGGTCCCGACGGACAAGCGCGGCTGGAAACTCGAACTGCGGCTGAACGGCGGCTGGCTCGGCGAAAAAGTGCTCGCGGAGGCGCTCACCGTGAACGGTGTCATCCTGTTCCCGACGTACCAGCCGGTAACCGGCACCGCGATCGATCCCTGTGCGCCGGCGAACGGCCTGAACCGGGTCTACGCGCTGCGCGTGGACAGCGGCGTGCCGGCCGTCGATTTCAACGACGACCACACGATTACGGCGGCGGATGCCTCCACGCGCCTCGCCCAGACCGGCATCGCGGGAGAAGTGAGCTTCGCGCTCGAGCACTCGCTCGAGCAGACCACGGGCGGCGGCACGACCGGGACGGGCACGAGCAGCGAGCTCGATAATCTCGGCCGCCAGGCGGTGTGCCTCGCCGGGGTCGAGGTGATCAAGAAATGCATCCTGCCCGGCGGCGTGGTCCGCACGTTCTGGCAGCGCAGCGCGGCGAATTGACGATGCGGCGGCACACCGGGGTGACCCTGATCGAGTTGCTGGTGGTCATGGTCATCGTGGCGATCCTCGCCTCGATCGCCGTGCCAACCTATCGCAACTACGTACTGCGTGCGCAGCGCACCGACGCGACGCGCGGGCTGCTCGCCATCCAGGGCGCCGAGGAAAAGTACTTCCTGCAGAACAGCGTCTACACCGACAACCTCACCGGCCCCCCGCCCGGCGGCCTCGGCATGCCGAGCGCCTCCGAGAACGGACTCTACAATTTCAGCGTCGCGCTGCTCGGCGC
>JBAVOB010000036.1:0-2255 GCA_049691655.1 Steroidobacteraceae bacterium
GGGCTCTCCCGCGACCAAACGACTGCACCTTGCCTGCCGCCGCAAGCGCGTCGAGTGCCCGCTGCACGGTACGCTGGCTGGCCCCGAGCGCGAGCGCCAGTGCCGAGCTCGACCACGATTCACCATCGGCGAGCAAGGCGAGCACCGCCGCATGCTCCTCTTCGACGGGTCGCGCCAGCACGACGACGCCACCTGCGCCGCGCGGCACCAGCACAAATCCCCGCTGTGTCGCGCTCACGCCGGCCAGGGTCCGAAGCGCCGCGCGAAGCCGCCCGACTTCGACGCGCAACCGCGCGCGATGCGATTCGTCGGCGTCCTTGCCTCGAAATGCCACCGCGACGAGCTTGGCTCTGGAGACGTCTCCGGGCCAGGCTTCGCCAAGCGCGCGCACGAGCGCGAACAACACCGGGCGCGTTGCGAGCGAGACCACCGTGCGTGCGTCACGCACGACGTGACGGCAGGCGTCCACGACGAGCGCCCTCGACGCCAGTAACGCTTCAACTTCCTCGAGCCGGAGAATTCTCTCCTCGCCCCGCGTAATCGAGCGCGCCGCGGGCGCGTTCAGCACAAGCGATGCGCTTTCGACCTCGGCCATCAGCGCGGGGATACCGGCGTGGCGCGCGGCGTGCTCAGCCCGCGCGAGCGCAGTGCGCGCGGTCTTGGTCCGGAGGCGTCGCATCGCGATCCCCGCAACGACCAGTTCGTGGGCGGCTCTCGACGCGGGCGGGAAAGGCGCGGGGTCGAGTTCGGCGAGCGTGCGCTCGGCCTCGTCGAGGTGTCCGATCAGGAGCAGGCGCCGGACCTGGAGATACCGCGCATGAGCGGCGTTCACCCGGTCGCCGTTCGCTTCGAGCGTTTCGCGCGCTGCCTCGAGCGCCTTTGCCGGCCAGCCCAGGTCGCGCGAGACGAGCGCGATCTCGGCCTCGGCAACGACGCATCTCGCGCGGGCCACGGCCTCTCTCGGACCGAAAGCGCGCGCCGCACTTCGCAGCAGCGCCTTGGCGCGAACGAGATCGCCGAGCTGCGCCATCGCGATGCCTCGAAGCGCGAGCGCGGAGGCGTCGTCGCGCAGGGCGACCAGCTTCAGTGCGCCGAGGGGATCACCCGCCGCGAGCGCGCGGCCTGCGGCCGTGATCAGCGAGTCCACTTGAATCCCGCCACACTTGTCACTCTCACCGTTCGATGCCCGGTACTAGTCTATCTCACGACCACAAACCAGTACGTCGTAACGACAAGGCCACTGTCATGGTTGACTGGACGATCCTTTCTCCAACGTTTCTCACGGCCGTGATCGACTGGGCTGGAGCCGTTGTGACTGTGCTTGCCGTCGGTCCGGGCCGCTCGATGAAGGAAACCCAAGGGAGAGAAGAACGATGACGAGACATGCGACCGGGACACGTGAAGGGTGGCTTGCAGCCCGGCTCGGGTTGCTCAAGGAGGAGAAGGAGCTGACACGGCGCAGCGACGCACTGACAAGCGCCGGGCCGGGTCGTGGGTGTCGTTGGCGCAACCGCGCGTCGAAGACCTGATCGTATTGAAAGTTTGTGTCGACGTTAGAAGGAGGAACCGCAGATGGTCGATATTTTACACAAAGTCGGAATCAAATCGTCGTCGCTGGATGATGCCTATAAGGCGTTGACCACACTCGAAGGCCTTTCCGGCTGGTGGACGATCAATACGCAAGGCGAAGGCAAGGTCGGCGGCGTGCTCCAGTTCCGCTTTGGGGCCGGCGGTTTCGACATGAAGGTTCTCGAGCTTGATCCCGCCAGGCGCGTGCGATGGCAGGTGGTCGACGGGCCCGCGGAATGGATCGGCACAACGATAGATTTCGATCTCAGACAGGAAGGCGACTGGACCATCATTTTTTTCAAACACCAGGGCTGGAAGGAGCCGGTGGAGTTCATGCACCATTGCAGTACCAAGTGGGGCGTCTTTCTGCTGAGCCTGAAGTCGCTTCTCGAAACCGGGAAAGGCGCCCCCTGGCCAAACGACATCAAGCTCGACAGCTGGGAATAAAGCCGCGCCGAGGGTTTGGTGCCATGAACGAGCCCGGCGCCACGGAAGCGATTACCAAGGCTACCAACGACGGTGATACTCTTTGAACCCTCTGACCGCGCCAGAGGCCGCGCCGGGTTGAAGGCGATCGCGCAGAACCGCATCAAGTGGTTGGACAGCCAGACAGCCAGATGGCCGGGAATTCCTGTGCGGCAGCCGTTTCACCCTTGCCGACATCTTGTTGTACTGTTTCATGACGT
>JBAVOB010000037.1:0-4935 GCA_049691655.1 Steroidobacteraceae bacterium
GCCCGGCGCCGAGGTGCGTCGCTACCGCGGCCGCCTCTACGCCATGACCCCGCTCGGGCCGGCGCCGAAGCCACTGCAGTGGCGCGTCACACGCAACCCGGTGCTGCGCCTGCCGGCCGGACTCGGCGAGCTTCGCGCGGTGAACGATGCGCGCGGCCCGCTTGCGGCGAGCGAGCTGCCTGCGGTCCTGCGCGTCAATTTTCGCGCCGGTGGCGAGCGCCTGCGCACTGAGCGCGGAGGCCCAACGAGGCGCCTGAAGGAGCTGTTACGCTCGGGCGGGATCCTGCCCTGGATGCGTGCAAGGATTCCGCTTCTGCACGGGCCCCGGGGGCTGCTCGCCGTAGCCGGTCTCTGGTGCAACGCCGATTTTGGCGCCACGCCGCGCGCTCGCCGCCGCTTACGTATCGAGTGGCGTGGTGCGCCCGCGGTCAGGTCGGTGAGTGCTGCTGCGCCGCGTGCCGGCGAGCGCTGGTGAGCGCGTTCTTTCGATTGAGCAAGCGGCGCCGTTTTGCTACCCTGATCTCCCGTCGTGCATCCGTTCCGCGTTGCGGCCCGGCCTAGCACCTCGAGTGGCGGGAATTCCCATGTCGCGCTTCGTTTTCGTCACCGGCGGCGTCGTGTCCTCTTTGGGCAAGGGCATCGCTTCAGCCTCGCTCGGGGCGATCCTCGAGGCGCGCGGCCTCAAGGTCGCGATGGTCAAGCTCGACCCGTACATCAACGTGGATCCGGGCACGATGAGCCCGTTCCAGCACGGCGAAGTATTCGTGACGCACGACGGCACCGAGACGGATCTCGATCTCGGCCACTACGAGCGCTTCGTGCGCACGACCACCGGACGCAACAGCAATTTCACCACCGGCCGCATCTACGAGCGGGTAATCGCCAAGGAGCGCCGCGGCGACTACCTCGGCGCGACGGTGCAGGTGATTCCGCACATCACCGACGAGATCAAGCGCAGCATCAAGCTCGGCGCGGGCGATGCCGACGTGTGCATGGTCGAGATCGGCGGCACCGTCGGCGACATCGAGTCGCTCCCGTTCCTCGAGGCGATCCGCCAGCTGGGTGTCGAGCTCGGCCGCAATCACTGCGTATTCATGCACCTGACGCTCGTCCCGATCGTCGGCAGCGCCGGGGGTGAGATCAAGACCAAGCCGACGCAGCATTCCGTCAAGGAGCTGCGCGGCATCGGCATCCAGCCGGACATCCTGCTGTGCCGCTGCAGGCAATCGCTCCCCGAGGAGCAGCGGCGCAAGATCGCGCTGTTCACCAATGTCGAGGAGCGCGCCGTCATATCCGCGGTGGACGCCGATGACATCTACAGGATCCCGATCCTGCTGCACGAACAGGGACTCGACGACATCGTGGTGGATAAGCTGCGGCTCGATGTGCCGCACACCGATCTGGCGGACTGGCGCCAGGTGGTCGCCGCCAAGGCGAACCCGGACGGACAGGTCGATGTCGCGATGGTTGGCAAGTACGTGCAGATCCGCGATTCGTACATTTCGCTGAACGAGGCGCTGACACACGGCGGCCTGAAGAACCGTACTCGCGTCAACATTCATTACATCGAGTCCACCGACCTCGAGACCAATGGGCTGCGGGCGCTCGAGGGGATGGATGCGATCCTCGTGCCCGGCGGCTTCGGCGAGCGCGGCATCGAAGGCAAGATCGCGGCAGTGCGCTATGCGCGCGAGCACCGCGTGCCGTATCTCGGCATCTGTCTCGGCATGCAGATCGCCGTGATCGAGTACGGTCGCCACGTGCTCGCTCTGGACGGCGCCAACAGCACCGAGTTCAATCGCACGACTCCACACCCCGTGATCGCCCTGATCACCGAGTGGCAGGACACGATGCGCGGAGCGCAGCAGCGCGACGAGGCCGCCGCCAAGGGCGGCACCATGCGCCTCGGGGCACAGGAAATCCGCCTGCGAGAGGGCACGCTGGCGCGCGACACCTACGGCAAGGACGCGATTTTCGAGCGGCACCGTCACCGCTACGAGTTCAACAACACCTATCTCGAGCGCTACCAGAAGGCCGGCTTCAGGTTCTCCGGATTCTCCCCGGACGGGCTCGTCGAGATCGTCGAACTCGCGAATCATCCCTGGTTCATTGCCACGCAATTTCACCCGGAATTCACTTCGACTCCGCGGGACGGACATCCGCTGTTCTCGGGGTTCATCCGGGCGGCCCGCGCATTTCGCGCCGCGCAGTTCCCGGCCGCTGCCTCGGCATGAAACTGGCCGGTGCCGAGATCGGGCCCGACCGGCCGCTCTTCCTGATTGCCGGGCCGTGCGTCATCGAGAGTGCGTCGCTTACCCAGGAGATCGCCGAGCGCCTGCAGGCGATCACGCAGCGCCTCGGCATGCCGTTCGTATTCAAGGCCTCGTACGACAAGGCCAATCGCTCCGCGCGTTCCAGTTACCGCGGGCCCGGGATCGACGCGGGGCTGCGGGTGCTCGACGACGTGCGTCGCAGGACCGGCGTCGCTGTGCTCACCGATGTCCACGAGGACACCCCGCTCGCCGAGGTCGCGGCCGTCGTCGATGTGCTGCAGACGCCCGCGTTTCTCTGCCGCCAGACAAACTTCATCGTCAGCGTTGCCGCGCAGGGCAAGCCGGTGAACATCAAGAAAGGGCAGTTCCTTTCACCCTGGGAAATGACCAACGTGGTCGAGAAGGCGCGCTCGACCGGCAATGCGGCAATCATGGTGTGCGAACGCGGCTTCACGTTCGGCTATAACAACCTCGTCTCCGACATGCGCTCGCTCGCGATCATGCGGGCGACCGGGAGCCCCGTGGTATTCGATGCTACGCACTCGGTGCAGCTTCCCGGCGGCGCGGGCGCGACTTCCGGTGGCCAGCGCGAGTTCGTGCCGGTGCTCGCGCGCGCGGCCGTGGCCGCCGGCGTGTCCGGTCTGTTCATGGAAACCCACCCGAACCCAGCGCAGGCGCTCTCCGATGGCCCGAACGCCTGGCCGCTCGATCGGATGGAATCGCTCCTGACGACGCTTCGCGACATCGATCGCGCGGTCAAGAGCAGGGCCTACGAGGAATCCACGCTGTGAGCCGCATTACCGACATTCGCGGGCGCGAAATCATCGACTCGCGCGGCAACCCCACCGTCGAGGCGGACGTCTTGCTCGACAGCGGGGTGACCGGGCGTGCGGCGGTGCCTTCGGGTGCGTCCACGGGCACGCGCGAGGCGGTGGAGCTGCGCGACGGTGACAACAAGCGTTTTCTCGGCAAGGGAGTCCTCAAGGCCGTCGACCATGTGAACACGGCGCTGCGCGCGGCCCTGCTTGGCCGTGATCCGCGCGATCAGGCGGGGCTCGATGCCAGGATGATCGAGCTGGACGGCACGGAATCGAAAAGCCGTCTCGGGGCGAACGCATTGCTCGCCATTTCGCTCGCCAACGCGCATGCGGCGGCCCGCGATGCCGGCCAGCCGCTGTTCCGCCACCTGCAGGCATCGTCCGGGGAGTCGGAGCCGCTGATGCCGGTGCCGATGATGAACATCATCAACGGCGGGGCGCACGCCAACAACGGCCTCGATATCCAGGAGTTCATGATCCTGCCTGTCGGTGCGCCGACCCTGCGCGAGGCGTTGCGCTTCGGCGCCGAGATCTTTCACACGCTCAAGGCGATTCTCAACCAGCGCGGGCAGCCGACCGCGGTCGGCGACGAAGGCGGTTTTGCACCGCGGCTCGAGTCGAACGAGGCGGCGCTGGCACTGATTCTGGAAGCGATCGAGAAGGCCGGCTACCGGGCCGGCCGCGATATCTACCTCGGGCTCGACGTCGCGAGTTCGGAGTTCTTCCGCGACGGGCGTTACCGGCTCGAGGGCGAGGGCCGCAGCTTCACGGCCCCTGAGTTTGCCGCGTATCTCGAGGGTCTCGCCAGCCGCTATCCGATCATCACCATCGAGGATGGCATGGCCGAGGGGGACTGGGACGGTTGGGCGCAGCTCACACGGCTCCTCGGCAGCAGGATCCAGCTGGTCGGCGACGACCTGTTCGTGACCAACACAAAGATCTTTGCGCAGGGCATTGCGCAACGGATCGCCAACGCGATCCTCATCAAGCCGAACCAGATCGGCACGCTGACCGAGACGCTCGCCGCGATCGACATGGCCGCGAAAGCCCGCTACGCCGCCATCATCTCGCATCGCTCAGGCGAGACCGAAGACAGCACCATCGCCGACATCGCCGTGGCGACCGCCGCAACCCAGATCAAGACCGGCTCGATGTCGCGCTCCGACCGCACCGCCAAGTACAACCAGCTGCTGCGCATCGAGGCCCAACTCGGCACGCGTGCGCGGTACGCGGGACGGGACGCTTTCCCCGTGAAAATCTGAGGCGGGCCGGGCATTTCCGCACTTATCTTCATCTTGATTTCCTGATACCCTGCCCGCCATGAAGTGGCTGGGCGCTGCCCTGATCGTCGTGATTGCGATGCTGCAGTATCGCCTGTGGCTGTCGCCGGACGGCATTCGCGAGCTGCGACGCCTCGATACCGCGGTGCGCCAGCAGCGCGACCTGAACGGGGGGCTCGCGGAGCGCAATCAGCAACTGGTCGCCGAGGTGGCCGATCTCAAGAGCGGCCTGACTGCGATTGAGGAGCGTGCCCGGAGCGATCTCGGCATGATCGCCAGCAACGAGACCTTCTATCAGGTCGTGCCGCCCGCGGCAGTTGACGGCGGCACTGCTGCGGGGACACGCACGGCGGCGGCCCGCTGAGCGCGGCGGGATCTTCCGGTGCGCTACTGGCTCGTCATGCCCGCCGCCGGAGCAGGCCGGCGCTTCGGATCCGCACTGCCCAAGCAATACGCGCCGCTCGCCGGTCGCACCGTCATCGAGTGGGCGCTCGATCCGTTTATGCAGGACGCGCGGTGCCGCGCCTGCGTGGTCGTGATCGCCGCAGACGACCCGCATTGGCG
>JBAVOB010000038.1:0-8535 GCA_049691655.1 Steroidobacteraceae bacterium
CAGCGGCACCGGCTGCGTCGCAGGCGACGAGGCCCGCCGCGACGACCGCGACGAGCCCCACGACCGGGAATTCGGTGAATGCGAATCCAGTCGGAGCGACCGCGCGCTGCAAGGACGGCACCTACTCCCACTCGGCATCCCATACCGGCACGTGCTCGCGGCACGGCGGCGTCGCCGAGTGGCTCAAGCAGTAGTCATCGGGCCGTAACATCCGTTCCACCGCTGCGTGCGTGAGGCACACGGCGGTGGAGCGGCGTTTCCCGGACAGCGAGCGACTCCGCGCCCCTGCGCCCATGGCGCCGTCGTATAATTCCGCGCTCACTCATATGCGAGGACCGCCGGCCGAGATGGCCGTGCCGGTCAGGGCCAGTCTTGAAAGGACGCCGTCACCATGAGTACTGCCGATGTGCTTGCGGGTCTTCTGAAGAATTACCTGCAGCCCGCCGCCGCGCCGCACACCCAGGCCGAGGGCCATTTCGACCAGGTGGCCTCTGCGGTGCCGCCGGGAACGCTGGCGAGCGGCATCACGGCTGCCTTCGAATCCCCGGAAACGCCGCCGTTCGCGCAGATGGTCGCGCAGCTCTTTGCGAACAGCGATCCTACGCAGCGCGCGGCGATGCTGACCACGCTCCTCAATGCGATTCCGGCCGAACAGCGAGTGGCGCTCTCCAAGGTGCTCGGTGGAGGCACGACCGGCGCGCCGGCCGCCGCGGCGCCGACCGTCACGCCGCAGCAGGCCCAGCAGGTCTCGCCTGCGGACGTCACGCGAGCGGCGGAGCAGGCGGCGGCGAGTGACCCGTCGATCGTGGGAAAACTCGGTTCCTTCTACGCGCAGCACCCGACGCTCGTGAAATCCCTCGGGAGCCTGGCGATGATCATCGCGATGCGAAAAATTGCGCGCAACTACACCCGAGGCTGACCCATGCACCTCATCGGGCACCTGATCTTCGGCGCGATCGTCGGCCTGTGCGCCAAATTCCTGCTGCCGGGGCACGATCCCGGCGGCCTGCTCGTCACGCCTCTCATCGGCATCGCGGGCAGCTGGGTAGGGAGCGTGCTCGGCAAGAAGCTCGGTTGGTACCAGGAGGGCAGCCCGTTCGGCTTCGTGCTCGCGGTGATCGGCGCGATGGCGTTGCTGCTCGTCTATCGCATCGTGTTCTGAAACCCGCGGCGCGGCGCGCATCGCCGGGACCGGGACTGAGGCTGAGCTGCGCGCCGGCGGATGACAGACGATCAGCCGGTCGCGCCGAACTGGAAACTCGACGCGACGACGCCGCCGAAGAATGCCTCGTCGTGATGCACGACCCACGCGTCCTCCGATTCGGCGGCTCCCACCGCGACCATGAGCGGAATCAGATGATCCTCGTGCGGATGCGCGATACGCGCAGCAGGTGCCGCGCTCCAGTTGAGCAGGCGACGCGTGCGTTCTTCGGGTGAGCTCTTGAGCACCGTCTCCTGCAGCCAATCGTCGAAACGCCTGGACGGATCCTTCGCCGCCGGCGACATCAGCCCGAGGTTGTGCCAGCTGAAGCCGCTCGCGAGAATCAGCACGCCCTCGCTCCTGAGCGGCGCGAGGGCGCGGCCGAGCGCGAGATGGGCCGCGGGGTCGTAGTCTGCCCGGATCGACAGCTGCAGCACGGGCACGTCGGCGGCCGGGTACATCACCGCGAGCGGCACGAAGGTGCCGTGATCGAAACCGCGTTCCGCGTCGAGCGCCGCCGGCAGGCCCGCGGACTCGATCAGCGCCTGGACGCGCCGCGCCAGCGCCGGGGCGCCCGGCGCCGGGTAATTCACGTGGTACGTGTTCTCCGGAAACCCGTAATAGTCATAGAGCATCGGCGGCGCGGCAGCAGACGTCGCCGTGAACGCCGGCGCTTCCCAGTGCGCCGAGACGGCAAGCACCGCCGCGGGCCTCGCGCCAATGCGGTGTGGCGCCTGGACCAGGAACGCCTCGAGGTTGGCGTGCGATTGCCGCAGCCCATCGACCCAGGGCCATGGCCCGCCGCCATGCGATACGTACAGAGTGGGCAACTGCAGCATGCGATTTCCTGGGCGGGCGTAACGCCGGTGCCCGGGGCAGGGCCGGCGCAGGAGCGGCGTCGGACGCCGATCGTTGCAGAAAAGATACACTATTTACGCGAGCTTTGTCCGCTAGTTTGGCCCACGTATACTTTGCGCGACGACCGCATCTTCCTCGGTGCGGGTTGCCGTCCAGAACAACTGATTAGCTGTCTTTAGAAAGTAAGGGAACACCGATGAAAACCCGCACCGGCCTGCTGGCGTTCGCCGCCGCGTCGCTTGTCGTTTCGATGGCTGCGGTTGCGCAGACCAAGGCGCCAGGCGCTCTCGAGGAAGTCGTGGTCACGGCGCAGAAGCGCGAGTCGACGGTGCAGAACGTGCCGTTCTCGGTCGCGGCGCCCTCGGAAGAGCAGCTGCGCAACTCTAACGTCAACGGCATCGTCGATCTCGCGCGCAACGTCACGAGTCTCACGATCGCGGATCTCGGCCCCGGCCAGAGCCAGATGGCGATCCGCGGCATCAGCTCGGGGCAGGTCATCCGCGACCAGCCCGGCGTGAAGGAGCAGGTCGGCGTCTATCTCGACGAGTCGCCAATCTCGGTCGCGCTCTTTACGCCCGACCTCGAGCTGTTCGACCTGCAGCGCTTCGAGGTACTGCGCGGCCCGCAGGGCACGCTGTTCGGCGCCGGCTCGACCGCCGGCACGCTGCGCTATATCACGCAGGAGCCGAAGCTCGGCAAGTACGAGGGTGTCGCCGAGGCGTCGCTGTCCTCGGTCACCGACGGTGGCACGGGCGGCGCGGTGCGCGGCGCGGTGAACATTCCCATGGGAGAGACGGCGGCGGCGCGGCTCGTTGGCTACTACAACCGCATCCCGGGCTTCATCGACGCCATCCAGCCGGGCGGCGCGATCAAGAAGGACGTGAACCAGGGCGACCGGAGCGGCGGGCGCGTCTCGCTGCTGTTCAAGCCGAACGAGCAGCTTTCCATCACGCCACGGATCGTCTACCAGAAACTCACGACGGACGGCTATCCGCGCGTGGATGTCTTCAACATTCTCGCGAATCCGTTCACCGCGACCCAGCCGAAGGTCACCATCGGCGACCTGCAGCAATATACGCAGCAGCGCGAAGGCATCGACGATGACTTCAAGCTCGGCGATCTCAAGGTCGACTACGATTTCGGTCCCCTGACGCTCACGTCGGTGTCCTCGTACACGGATCGCAAGGTCACGGTGCTGCGCGATGCGACCCAGCTCACGGGCAGCGTCACCTTCGATGTCGGCGGCACACCGGCTGAAGTGCGCATCACTTCGCCACTGTACGACCGGACCAAGCTGAAGGTGTTCAGCCAGGAGCTGCGGCTCGCCTCGAACGGCAGCGACACGCTGCAATGGGTCGCAGGCGCGTTCTACCAGGACGTCGATCGCAAGTACGGACAGTCGCTGCCGACTCCGGGCTATGATGCGATCACGCGGCGTCTGTACAATGTCGTGAGCAGCCAGCTCAACGCGCCGCCTGACACACCCTTCTATTCGGACCTGAGCTACAAGCTCAAGCAGTACGCCGTGTTCGGTGAAGCGACCTTTCACGCGAACGATCAGTGGGCGTTCACCGAAGGGGTGCGCTGGTACAAGTTCGACGAAAAGCGCGTCCTGAACTTCGGCGGATTCTTCGCCGACCCGACTCCGCCGGGCGGCGTCCCGGGTTCGACGACCTCGAACGGCGTTTCGCCGCGCCTGATCGTGAGCTACAAGGCGAGCGCCGACATGCAGTTCACCGCGCAGCTCGCGCGCGGTTTCCGGCTCGGCGGCATCAACGACCCGATCAACAAGCCGCTGTGTTCCCCGGACGACCTGGTGACCTTCGGCGGCGCCGACCGCTGGCAGGATGAGACGGCCTGGAACAGCGAGCTCGGCGCGAAAATGCGCTTCGCCGACCGCCGCGTGACTTTCAACGTCGCGGCCTTCTACGACGAGATCAAGAACCTGCAGGCGACCGTGACGGCAGGCACCTGCTCCTCGCGCATCATCTACAACGTGCCGAAGGCGCACAGCGAGGGTCTCGAGGCCGAGCTGTTCGCGCGTCCGAATGCCAACTGGGATTTCGGCGTGTCGGCCACCTGGGTGCAGCACGAACTCGATTCGAGCGTCGTCTCCGTATCGCCGGCGGGCGCCGTGACCGTCATCGGCGGACTGGCCAAGGGCGCGCAGTTGCCGACCAGCCCGGAATTCCAGGCAGTGGCGAGTGTCGGCTACACGATGCCGTTCGGCGCCGACCGGAGCCTGTTCGCGAATCTCACGTGGCAGCACAACGGTTCGTCGTTCTCGCAGTTCGAGAACAATACGGCGAACTTCGGTGCGATCGGCGGCCCGCCGGGCTCGGCGCGCATCATCCGCTTCGGCGCGCCCACGTTCACGAGCTTCACCTTCGACTCCGAGCTCGATTCCTACAACATCGGCAATCTGCGCGTCGGCGTGCGCAACCAGCGGTGGGAAGTCGCGGGGTTCGTGAGCAACCTGACGGACGAGCGGGCGCATCTCGCGCTCGACTACGAGCGCGGCCGCAGCGCCCGCGTGGGCTACCTCGTCAATCCGCCCCGTACCTATGGAGTCACGGCGCGCTGGAACTTCTGAGCAATCGAACCATTCGGGGGGCTGCGTCATGATCGATCTTCAAGCGCTGTGGTTACCGATTCTCGTGTCGTCGGTCATCGTCTTCGTCGCTAGCTGGGTGCTGCACATGGCCCCGACCTGGCACAAGACCGACTATCCGAAACTCGCAAACGAAGATCGGCTGATGGACGCGGTACGCCCGCTCGGCATCGCGCCGGGTAACTACATGGTCCCGCGTCCGGCCGATCACAAGGACATGCGCTCGCCCGAGTTCACGGAGAAGATGAAAAAGGGCCCCGTGATGATGCTTACGGTGATGCCGAGCGGGCCCGTGAATATGGGAGCGAACCTGTTGCGCTGGTTCGTGTTCGTGCTGGTCGTCGGGGTGTTCGTGGCCTATGTCACGAGCCGCGCGCTCGCGGTCGGCGCGCCGTACCTGCGCGTGTTTCAGGTCGCGGGAACGACGGCCTTCATCGCTTACTCGATGGCGCTCTGGCCGATGCGCATCTGGTACGGGCGCTCGCTCGGCATGACCATCAAGGAAAACGTGGACGGGCTCATCTACGGCCTGCTCACCGCCGGCGCGTTTGGCTGGCTGTGGCCGCACTGACGCTCGCGACCGGGGTCCCTTCCGTCGCCGACGCCGTCAGCTCGCGATAGAGCTGCGCGATGCGCCGCGTCACCGGACCGAGGTTGCCGTCGCCGATGACGCGACCGTCGAGCCGCGTGACCCCGGCAATCTCGCCCATCGTGCCGCTGCAGAACATTTCGTCCGCGCGGTAGAACTCGACGAGCGACAGGTCCGCCGCCTCGCATGGGATCGAGTGCCGTGCGCAGAGTTCGAGCACGGCGGCCCGCGTAATGCCTTCGGGACAAGCCACGGTGCGCGGCGTGCGGACTCGCCCGCGCTCGACCGCAAACACATGCGTCGCGTTCGTCTCCGCGACGAAGCCGCGCGTGTCGAGCATCAGCGCATCGTCGGCCCCGGCCGCGTTCGCCTCGATCTTCGCGAGGATCGACGGCACCAGGTTGTTGTGATGGATCTTGGGGTCGACGCAGTCGGGCGGCGAGCGTCGCACGCTGCTCGTGATGAGGTTCAGTCCGGCGAGCGAATACACCGGTGCCTTGTGTTCGGCCAGCACGATCAGCGTCGGGCCGGATTGATTGAGCCGCGGGTCCATCCCCGAAGTGATCTTGAGGCCGCGCGTCAGCGTGAGCCGGATGTGCGCGCCGTCGAACATGCCGTTCGCCTCGAGCGTGCGGCGGATCTCCTGGGTGATCTCGGCGTGCGAGGGGATCGAGGCGAAGGCGAGCGCCTTGGCCGAGGCCGTGAGCCGGTCGAGGTGCTCCGTGAGCCGGAAAACGCGGCCCTGGTAGAGACGCAGCCCTTCCCAGACGGCATCGCCCCCCTGGACCGAGGAATCGAACGGGCTGACGCCCGCCTGCTCGCGCGGCAGCAGCCGCCCGTTGATGTTGACGACGATGTCGCGGTTGCGCGGATCGAATTTCTGCAGCACGGCGTTGTCTCGCGGCTCTTGAAGTTCAGGGAATCGTCAGCCGATGGGCGTGCAGTCGCTCGTAAATCGGTCGGCATTGCCGTTCCAGCTCCACAAGCGGCGCTGCCAGCTCGCCGGAGCGCGCCCGCCACAGCGTAAAACCGGTGGAGCGCTCCACCTGATCGTACCAGTACCGGGCCCAGATCCCGTCGGTGTCGCGCCGACCCGCGGGCCACGAGAGCATCTGCTCGCTGAACTCGACGCCGACGGCGTCGCAGAGCCGACCGAGCACCGCGCGGGGATTTCGCAGCAGGTCCTGCGCATCCACGACGGGCGGCGTCGCCCCCGTCGTGCGCAGTACGTGCTCGAACACCTCGAGCTGTTGCGGGAGGCCCGTGTCGGGCAGGTCGATGTGCTCGAGTTTCTGGTCGAGCGACAGCAGCATCTCGCGTGGATCGCGGATCAGGAAGGCGTGCGTGAGGCCGTCGAGCCACTCGCGGCCGATGTCCGGGAGCAGGTGATGGGCCATGTGTTTCTGGTAGAAAATCCGCACGCCGGGCGGCACCGGCCAGTGGAGCGACGCGGCCACCTTGCGACAGTCCGTCTCGTGATGGGCGATGACCTCGTCGCGTCCCGGATGATCGCGTCCGGTCGCGAGCAGGTAATGCGCGTAGAGGGGCTCGTCGATCACGAACGTATCGGGGCGATTGCCCCAGGAGCGCATCAGAGCGGTGGATACATTGCGGGGCCCGGACCACATCGCGAGCCGCAGCGTCTCCGCAGCGGGGCGGGACTCAGGCATGGCAGGCATTCTCCCACGCACTCCCGCGGCGCCGGCTCGCCCAGCTCACCGGACCGCCTCGTCGCTCGGCCGGGTTCAGGTGATCATTAGGCACAGATTACGCCCTATTAATAACGATAATCCAGCCCATTGTCTCGCCAGAGCTCTAATATTCCGGTACTGCAGTACGGCGGAGGCGGTCGCAGCAAGGTTCGGCCAGGAGCTTCTAGACCTCATGGGGCAGGGCTCCGGCGAATGGCAGGACTGGCACGCGGATACTGATGGCGCAGCCGAAGGAGACGGAAGATGAAAGGTCGCAAGTGGTACCTGGCGTTTTCGAGGATGGCGTCGCGCGCCGCCGGACGACCGATCGCCTTCACGGTCGCATCGGGAATCATCGCGCTGTGGCTGCTGACGGGGCCGATCTTCCATTTCAGCGACACCTGGCAGCTTGTCATCAATACCGGTACCACCATCGTCACGTTCCTGATGGTGTTTCTGATCCAGCACACGCAAAACCGCGACACCGAGGCGATCCAGGTGAAACTCGACGAGCTGATCCGCGTGACCGCGGGCGCGCACAACGCGCTGCTCGATCTCGAAGAGCTCGAGGAAGAGACGCTGGACGCGTTCCGGGAAAAATACGAACGGCTCGCGCGCCTCGCGCGGGTGAAACTCGAAAAGGGAATGCCGGACACCGATACGCCGGAGGCCTGAGCCGCGCGTGCGCGGCGGGAACGCCCGGTCCCGCCGCTCAGTCTTCCATCAGGAAACTGCGCAGCTGCTCGCTGCGGCTCGGGTGGCGGAGCTTGCGCAGCGCCTTGGCCTCGATCTGCCGGACTTTGCTGGTGCATTCGGCCGTTGACTTCAACCTGCAGATACCGGCTAATGCGGCGTGACCGAACTGAAGATTGACCCCAAGCAGGTCGCCGTCGTCCTGCTCTGGATTGTCATGGTCTTATCGTTTCTGAACGGCTTGCTGCTCGGCTTGCAGTTCTACCTCGGCGAGTCCGCGCTCGATACGCTCGTCGACTTCTTCGATTTGGATCTCGAAGGCAATATCCCGAGCCTCTACTCGGCGGTGACCACACTCGCATGCTCCGGTTGGCTCGCGCTCATTGCCCGCGTCAACTGGAACCGGTCCGGCGGGCAGCGCTACCACTGGCTGGGTCTGAGCGTGATTTTTGTGTACCTCGGGATCGATGAAGGCGTGGCCATCCACGAGAAGCTCAGCAATTTCATGGAACAGTACATGGCGGCCAAGGGCTTTCTGTACTTCCTGTGGGTCGTGCCCTACGGGATCGCCACGGCGGTGCTCGGACTTGTCTATTTCAAGTTCTGGTGGGGACTGCCGAAACTCACGCGTGCGCGCTTCATGGTGGCGGGCCTGCTGTTTGTCGGCGGAGCGGTGGGGCTCGATATGGTGGGCGGGTACTTGGCCGAGCGTTATGGCACCCATTCGGTCCTCTACACACTGGAATATTCGATCGAGGAGCTGCTCGAGATGCTCGGCATCCTGCTGTTCAACTACGCACTGCTGACATACCTTGCCGAAGAGACTGGCGGCGTGGTACTGCGCTTGTCGCCGCCGGATCGCGACAAGGGGAATTCATAGCCGCCGCAGATC
>JBAVOB010000039.1:0-3920 GCA_049691655.1 Steroidobacteraceae bacterium
GCGCATGAGGCGATCGAGTGTCTTCGCATCCACGACCGTCGCGTCGATCGCGAGCACCTGCGGCCAGCGCGGGGCCGGCTTCCAGATCAGCCAGCCGTACACGAACGCCGCGGCAAGCCCCGTGTGCAGGGCGAGCGACGCGAACACCGGCGCCCAGCGACCGCGTGCGCGCTCGCTCATTGCCCGCGATCGCGGCGATCCGTCGGAGCAGGCAGCGGATCGGTGAGGAAGCCCACCTTGCGGGCGCCGGCCCGCTGCAGCATCACCATGCCGCTCACCACGCGTCCATAAGGCACCGCCGCGTCGCCTTTCACGAGTACCGGTACATCCGGAGCCCGACGCAGCACGGCGGCAACGCGGGCTTCGAGCGTCGCATCATCCAGCGGACGGTCGCCGCTCGATCCGACATTCAGGTAATACCGCCCCTGGCGGTCGATCGACAGGATCAGGGGTTTCTCGGTCCTGAGCAGGTCCGCGGTCAACGGCTCGGCGCCCGCCTTCGGCAGCTCGACCTTGATGCCCTGCGTGAGCAGCGGCGCGGTCACCATGAAGATGATGAGCAGCACGAGCATCACGTCGATGTAGGGAACGACATTGATCTCGCCCATCAGGCGCCGTACGCGCTTCGGTTCGGCCATCGGTCAGCCCCCGCTCGCGGCAAAGGGCGCTCGCCCGGCGTGGCGCTGCAGAATAGTCGAAAACTCTTCCATGAACGCGTCGTAGCGCAGCTCGAGGCGCCCCACCTGGTCAGCGAACCGGTTGAAGGCAATGACCGCCGGGATGGCTGCAAACAGGCCAAATGCGGTTGCCACCAGCGCTTCGGCAATACCCGGGGCAACGAGTGCAAGCGTTGCCTGCTGCACGCCACCGAGTGACACGAACGCGTTCATGATGCCCCACACCGTGCCGAACAGACCGACGTACGGGCTCGTCGACCCGACCGTCGCGAGCGTCGCGAGGCTCTGCTCCAACCTGTCGATCTCCTTGAGCTGTGCCACCTTCATCGAACGACGCGCGCCCTCCAGCAGCTGGTCCCCCGTGACACCGGCCTGCTGGCGCAGGCGCGCGAACTCGCGAAATCCGAACTCGAAGATGCTCTCCATGCCGGTCGCGCCGCCGCGCGACTCGATTTGCCGGTAGAGCGTCGCGAGATCGCTTCCCGACCAGAATTTCTGCTCAAAATCCGCAGATTCCCGCCGTGCGCGGCGCAATAGTGCCCGCTTGCCGAAGATGATGGCCCACGAGCCGATCGAGGCAGCAATTAGCAGCGCGATCACGATCTGGACGATTACGCTGGCTTCAAGGATCAGTTTGACGATCGACAGGGGCTGCCCGTGCAGCGCGGTTTCCATCACGGCTCCCCGGGATTGGTGGTCGTCAAGCGAGCTCGCCAGCGAGGTGACGGGTGAGGAATTCCGGCAGGCGTTTCGGCTTCAACGTGCCGGCATCGAGACAGGCCACGCGGACGCGAGCATCGACCAGCGTCTGCGCGCCGCGCGTGATGGCCTGCCGGAACAGCAGCGTTGCGCCACCTTCCGGCTGCGGTTCGCAGGAAACGAGCAATTCATCGTCCAGTTTCGCGGGCCGCTGGTAAGCGATGTCCAAGTGCACCACCGTAAAGATGAGCCCGCGTTCCCGCGCGATGTCCTGCTGCCCATGGCCGCGCGCCCGCAACCACTCGGTGCGCGCGCGCTCCAGGAACTTCAGGTAGTTAGCATAATAGACGATTCCCCCGCCGTCGGTATCCTCCCAGTAGACGCGAACCGGCCAGCTGAACGGCGTCATCGCGGTTCCTCGAACAACGGCAGGTTGGCTGCGCTGCGCTCCGGCGCTTTCAGGCCGAAGTGCAGGTACGCCGCGCGCGCCGCCATGCGTCCACGCGCCGTGCGCATCAGGTATCCCTGCTGAATCAGGAACGGCTCGATCACGTCCTCGAGTGTGCCGCGCTCCTCGCCGATCGCCGCGGCGAGGCTCTCGATGCCTACCGGCCCTCCATCGAACCGCTCGATGATCGTGAGCAGGAGCTTGCGGTCAAGCGTGTCGAAGCCCTGTGGATCGACCTCGAGCAGGTCGAGTGCTGCGCGCGCCACCTCTTCGCTGATACGGCCGTCAGCGCGCATCTGCGCGTAGTCCCGGGTGCGGCGCAGCAGGCGGTTCGCGACCCGCGGCGTGCCACGCGAACGTTGCGCGATGCGTGCAGCGCCTGACTGTTCGATGGAGACCCCGAGGATGCCGGCCGAGCGCGTCACGATGCGCTCCAGATCGGCAATATCGTAGAACTCGAGCCGCTGGACGATGCCAAAGCGATCGCGCAAAGGCGAAGTCAACAGGCCGGCGCGCGTCGTCGCGCCGACGAGCGTAAACGGCGGCAGATTCAGCTTGATGGAACGCGCCGCCGGCCCCTCGCCGATCATGATGTCCAGCTGATAATCCTCCATCGCGGGATAGAGCACCTCCTCCACAACTGGGCTCAGCCGATGGATCTCGTCGATGAACAGCACGTCCCGTGGCTGAAGATTCGTAAGCAGGGCGGCGAGATCGCCCGGCCGCTCGAGCACCGGGCCGGAGGTCTGACGCAGATTGACGCCGAGCTCCGTCGCCAGGATATTCGCGAGAGTCGTCTTGCCGAGGCCGGGAGGCCCGAAAATCAGTACGTGGTCCAGCGCTTCCTGGCGCTGCCGTGCCGCACCGATGAAGATCTCGAGCTGCGACTTGACCTGCGGCTGGCCGATGTACTCGGTCAGGCGCTTCGGACGGATGGCGCGCTCGACCGCCTCCTCGTCGCGCGACGTGCCCGGCTCAACGATGCGGTTCTCGATCGCCATCACGCTTCCTTGCCGACGCCCTGCAGCGCACGTCGAATCCGATCCTCCGTCGTCGCAGAGGCCGCGCCCTGCGTGGCCCGCAACATGCGGCTTGCCTCGCTCGCCTTGTAGCCGAGTGCAACCAGGGCACTGAATGCTTCCGCCTCGGCACCGCCCGTCCCGGCCGCCGCCGCCGCTCCCGCGACTCCGGCCACAGGCTCCCTCAGGCGATCGCGCATTTCCACGATCAGCCGCTCCGCCGTCTTGCGGCCGACGCCCGGGATGCGCGTCAGCGATGCGGCATCCTCGCGCCGCACGCACTCCGCGAACGCGTCCACGGAGATGCCCGAGAGCAGCGCCAGTGCGATCCGCGGGCCAACGCCCGAAACCCTCAGGAGGTTGCGAAACAGGTGTCGCTCCGCATCGGTCGCAAACCCGTAGAGCACATGAGCGTCTTCGCGAACGACGAGGTGAGTCAGCAGGCGGACCGGTTGGCCCACGGCCGGCAGGCTGTAGAATGTCGACATTGGGGCCTCGATCTCGTACCCGATGCCGCCGACGTCGACGAGCAGCTGCGGAGGCTGCTTGGCCGCAAGCGTGCCGCGCACGAATCCGATCATCGGCGATCCCTGCTCATGCGCCCGATCTCTCGATCTGCAGTCGCCGCCGAGTGTGCGCGTGGCAGAGTGCGACGGCCAGCGCGTCGCTCGCGTCGGGGGAGATCTTGCCGTCGAGCTGCAACAGCGCCTTGACCATGTGGCCGACCTGCGGCTTCTGCGCGCCGCCGAAGCCAACGATCGCCATCTTGACGACGCGCGGCGCATATTCGAAGACGGGCATCCCCGTTGCGACAGCAGACAGGGCCGCACCCCGCGCTTGGCCGAGTTTCAGCGCGCTGTCCACGTTGCGATTGACGAACACGCGCTCGACGGCAATCTCATCGGGGCGGTGCATGGCGACGAGCCGCTGCACTCCCTCGAAAATCTGCCGCAACCTGTCCGTGAGCGACTCGCCGGATGCATCGATCCGTCCATGCGCGACGTGACACCATTCGGCGCCGCGCCAGACGACGACGCCGTAGCCGGTGCGATGCGAACCCGGGTCGAGTCCCAGGAT
>JBAVOB010000040.1:0-2959 GCA_049691655.1 Steroidobacteraceae bacterium
GCTGCATATCGCGGGCCAGATCTTCCGCGAGGCGCTGGTCGGCCTGCGCGACCTGCGCCAGTCGCAGATCGAGCTGCATCATCTTTATCGCATCGACATGCCGAAGGATGATGACGAAACCCGCCCGTCTCTCGATCGCGGCGGTGTCGAGGAACTCGCCGAGGCGCTCCTCGGGAGTCACGATTCGCGTCGCACTGATGCGGTGCAGTGGCTGCGCGAGTCGTTCGCGACCGCGAAGCGCCACGATGCAGCGACGCTCGCGGCGACGCGCCGCGCGTTCGCCGAGTTCATCAACCGTCTCGCGCCCGCAGAGCTCGAATCGCGCTTCGGCCGTGCCGCCAAGATCCGCGGGGCGGTCGACAAGTCCGCGTACTGGAAACTGTATTCCGAGTTCTATCGCAACGTCTGCGAGATGCCGGCCGATGGCATGCCGCACGTCTACGTCGACGCCTTCGCGCGCGCCTACCTGGAACTCACGAAGAAGCCGCGACCCGACAAGGGTTGATCGCGGTCAGTGACCTCGTCTACCTGGTCACGATCGGAAAGGTCCCTGGGCTCTTGTCGAAGAGCGTGAAGAAGCGCACCAGGTCGATCTTGCTGCCGTCGATCTTCAGGTCGTCGCTCAGCAATGTGTCCTGCACGCCTGCGGTACCGGCCATCATCATGATGAAGATGGGCCGGGTCAGCGCCAGGGTTGCACTGGCGTCGGTCGCCGGCGCAGACCGCTTGAAGTGCAGTACCGCGTTCTCGATCCACAGCACGAACGATTCGCGCGTGTCGGTCAGGATCAGGTTCACCTTCAGGTCCTTGCCCTCGGCGGCGGGCCCGTCGAGGCTCGCGGCCAGCGCTTCGAGAAAACACTCGGTCGGCGTGGCCGTCAGCAGATCGATGAGGTACGAGCGGTCCACGCCCTTCGCGGGCGGCCCGTTGCGCAATTCCGCGGCCGCGGTGAGGTAGCTGTTGCGCCAGGTCGCGGCCTCGGCCATGTAGCCCAGCTGGTCGTAGGTGCGCGCCAGGAGTTCCCTGGCATCCTTGCGGTCAGGCGCGCCGAATACGGCGTGGTTGAGCAGCTCGGCGGCCCAGCGGTAATCGCCCTGATCGAAGGCGGCCTGGGCTGCGGCGACCGTCTTGTCTGCGCCGCCGATCACCTCCAGGTAGCGCCTGCCAGACTCCTCGGGCGGCAAGGGGTCCAGGTTTGCCGGGTTGCCGTCGTAGGCACCGAGGTAGAACTGGTACACCGCCTTGGCGTTGTGCCGCAGGTCGCCGTAGTAGCCACGCGCCCCGAAATGCGATTGCAGCGTCCTGGGCAGCTTGATCTTGGCGGCGATCTCGAGCGGCGTGTAGCCGGCGTTAGCCAGCCGCACGGTCTGATCGTGTGTGTACTTGTACACGTCGCGCTGCTTGGTGATGAAGTCGACGATGCGCTCTCGGCCCCAGACCGGCCAGTTGTGCTGGCCGAAGTAGACCTCTGCGTCGCCCAGCTGATCGAGCGCCTGCTGCAGGTAGTTCGCCCAGCGCAACGCGTCGCGCACCCTGGCACCGCGCACCGGCAGCAGGTTGTGCATGGTCTGCGCAAGGTTCTCGGCACCGCAGTAGGCCTTCCTGTCGGGGATCGAGAAGGTCAACTCGGCCGGCGCCTCGGCGCCCGGCGCGTTGTGGAAGACGAAACGCACGCCGTCCAGCGTCAACTCCTGCGTGGACTGCGTGATCAACTGCGTTGGCGCCAGGATCCCGATGGCGCCGTACGCGACGTTCTTCCCAAGACCCGTGTCGACGAGGCCCCTGGCCGAGCGCTCCAGGTTCTTGCCGAACTGATAAACCGATCGTCGCGCCATCGCCGGCCCGACGAGGACATTCTCGCTGGTAGCTTCCTCCGTGAACCCCTCGGGAGCGATCACCGGAATCCTGCGCTCGGCCACTTCCCTGGCCGAGGCCACGCCCAGGGCGCCGCCGAAGTGGTCTGCGTGGCTGTGGGTGAAGATGATTGCAGTCACCGGCTTGTCGCCAAGATGCTTGCGCGCAAAGGCCAGCGCGGCTGCGGCGGACTCGCGCGCGGTCAGCGTGTCCACGACGATGAAGCCGGTCTCACCGGCGATCAGCGTCATGTTGGCAATGTCGAAGCCGCGCACCTGCCAGATGCCGTCGGCAACCTTGAAAAGGCCGACCTGCGCATTCAGGATCGCGTGACGCCACAGGCTCGGGTTGACCGTGGGCGGCGCCTTGCCCTGGACGAAATTGAAGGCATCGAAGTCGACCAGCACGCTGTCGTCGGCACCGAGAATCTTGCCCTCGGGCCGGGCGATGAAACCGCGCCTGGCGTCCTCGAAGTCCTGCGCGTCATCGAGACTGAGAGCGGTTGCGAACAGCTCGTTGGCCTTGACGGTGGCCGGCATGGCAGCGCCGGCCGCGCCGCCGACGCCAGGGTTCCTGCCGCAACTCACAAGCAGGAACAGCGTAGCGACAGTTGCGAACGCCAGGGCCGCAGGGGGACCACGTGTCGGTGTCATCGTCGTCACCCCCAATGTTGCCGCGGCGGATCACCGATGAAGGACGTCACCACCAGGCGGGGCACCAGATTGCCAAAGGGCGGATGGAACAGGCCGCCGGCGTACATCTGTTCGAGCATGCCCCGCTACTCGTCGGCGCCTCCGCGCGCGCCTACCTGGAAGTCAGGAAAGTGCCGCAACCCGACAAGGGCTGATCACGGCGCTCATGGAATGGCGGAGAGGGTGGGATTCGAACCCACGTGCCGGAATTACCCGACCATCCGATTTCGAGTCGGCGCCGTTATGACCGCTTCGGTACCTCTCCGAGGGCCGAGTATTCTATACAAACCATGAAGGCCCTGCTCGCACTGCTCGCGACGCTGCTGCTCGGCACCTGCTCGCAGCCGCCGTCCCTGCTCGAGCAGATACTGGCGGGGGGCGAACTCCGGGTCGCGACGCGCAACAGCCCGGAC
>JBAVOB010000041.1:0-2882 GCA_049691655.1 Steroidobacteraceae bacterium
GCGCAAGGCAGTGCCCAGCCGCGCCGCGCCGCAATCGGTGGCGCCCGCCGCACGCCGCAATAATGTCGATATCGGTGCCCTCGTCAACTCGCACCTGTTCGGCGTCGCTCCCGGGAACGGCGCGAGCGGCCGCGACGCGGCGAACGCACCGGCCACCAGCATGTCGCTCGTGCTGGCAGGAGTGCTGGCGGCCGAGGACCCCCTGAAGGGCGTCGCCATTGTCGGCGAAGCCGCAGCGAGTGCGCGGGTGTACACGGTAGGTCAGAGTGTTCCGGGGGGCGCAAAGTTGCACGCCGTGTACGTCGACCGCGTCATTCTCGACCGCAACGGCGCGCTCGAGTCGCTCCTGCTGCCACGCCAGTCCGCGCCCGGGGCCGGCGCCGCGGCTCCCCTGTCGCCAACCGCCATGGCACCGCTGCAGAATCCCATGCTCGAGCGGATGCGGCAGATGATTCGCGACGATCCCAGCGTGATTGGCGGGATAATCCGGCCCGTATTTCATATTGGCAAACAGAAAGGATTCCTCGCCTACCCGGGGCGTGACTTCCGGGCTTTCGCCCGCCTCGGCCTGCGGCCCGGCGACCTCGTCACGGCGGTCAATGGCACGCCGCTTGACGACCCCAATCGCGGCAACGAGATCCTGCGTACCCTGGGATCATCGACCGATGCCCGCGTGACGGTGGTGCGCAACGGGCGGCAGCAGGAACTGACTTTGAATCTCGCTCAGGTGGTCACCGAGACCCAGCAGGCTATGGACAGCGCCGGTGACACAATGCTCGAACGGCAAGCGCCGACGTCGGCGCCGACCGAGATCAGCGAATGATCCGGGCTCCCGTGCCCCAGGAATTTGCACCAATGAGAAAAACCCACGCCCGATGGTCCCGCCGCACCTGCGGCCGCGCAGCGGCGCTCCTCGGCTGCGCCGCCGCGCTCGTGCTGCTCGCGGGAGCCGCACCAGCACAGCAGGCGAGCCAGCGCATCACGCCCTCGTTCCGGGACGCGGACATCACACAGATAGTCGAAGCGGTGAGCGCGGCGACGGGCAAGAACTTCATCATTGATCCGCGGGTGCGCGCGCAGGTGACGATGCTCTCCTCGACGCCAATGTCGCCCGCCGCCTTCTACGAGGCGTTCCTCTCGATCCTGCAGGTGCACGGATTCATCGCCGTGCCCTCGGGGAACGTCATCAAGATCGTCCCGGACGCGAACGCCCGCCAGCTGCCCGGCAACGACTTGCCGAACCGCGTCAGCTCGACATCGGACGAACTGGTGACGCAGGTGGTCGCGGTGAGCAGCGTGAGTGCCGTGCAGCTCGTGCCGATCCTGCGGCCGCTGATTCCCCAGCAGGGAAACCTCGCCGCCTACGGCCCCTCGAACATACTGATCATCTCGGATCGCGCCAACAACGTGAACCGCATCATGCGCATCATCCGCCGTATCGATCAGTCCGCGGACAGCGACTACGAGGTGATCCCGCTGCAGAACGCCTCGGCGAGCGAGATCGTGCGGGTGCTCTCCTCGCTCATCCAGGCCGAGCAGGCGGAAGGCGGCGGCGCGCTCCTGAAGGTGGTCGCCGACGATCGCTCGAACAGCATTCTGCTGAGCGGCGAGAAGTCGCGGCGGCTGCGCACCAAGGCGCTCATCGCACATCTCGACACGCCCCTTGAGAGCGGCGGCGATACGCAGGTGCGTTACCTGCGCTATGCCGATGCGGAGAAGATCGCGCAGAAGCTCAAGGAACAGGCAGCGGCAACGGCCGCCCCCGGCCAGCCGGGCGGCGCGGCGGCCGACCGCAGTACCATGATCTGGGCCGACGCCGGCACCAACGCGCTCGTCATCACCGCACCGCCCAAGACGATGAAGTCGCTGATGAGCGTGGTCGACAAGCTCGACATCCGGCGGCTCCAGGTGCTCGTCGAGGCGATCATCGTGGAAGTCAATGCGAGCCACGGCGCCAATCTCGGCGTCAGTTGGGCGATTGATGGAAGCAATGAGAACAAGCCCGTCGGGGCGTTCCTGCCGCAGGGCGCGGCGTCTCCGGTCGTCAATCTCGCAGCTGCTGCGCGCGACACGAGCGCCGCGAATATCGCCAATATTCCCGGAGGCTTCAGCGTCGGCATCGGGCGGCTGCGGGACACGGGTGTCAACTTTGCGGCCGTCCTGAATGCGCTGCGTTCCGACTCGACCTCGAACGTGATTGCGACCCCGTCGACGGTGACGCTCGATAACCAGGAAGCGGAACTTAAGGTCGCGCGCGAAGTGCCGTTCCTCACCGGCCAGTTCACCAATACCGGCGCAAGTGGCGGCGGCTCGGTCAATCCGTTCCAGACAGTGCAGCGCCAGGAAGTCGGCACCATCCTCAAGGTGACGCCAAAGATCAACGAGGGCAGCGCCGTGATGCTCAAGATCGAGCTCGAGAGTTCGGAGCTCGAAGGCAGCGCCGCAAACGGCGTGGCCAACCTCAATCAGATCACGAGCAAGCGCACCATCTCGACGAGCGTCCTGATCGAGGACAACGGCACTGTCGTGCTCGGCGGCCTGCTGCGCGATCGGCTCGCGAACACCGAGGACCGCGTGCCGTACCTCGGGCGCATCCCCCTGATCGGGGAAGCGTTTCGCAATCGCACCGGAAGCAAGGAGAAGACCAACCTGATGGTCTTCATCAAGCCGCACATCCTGCGTGACGGCATGCAGGCCGCGATCGAAACCGACGAAAAATACAACTATATGCGCGAGGAGCAGCGCAAGCAGGGCCCTGGCTTCGAGGTGCTACCGGTCTTGCCGGGCGCCAAGAAACCGATGCTGCCGCCACTCCCGCCGCCGCCTGCGCCGACGCCCGGCCCGAGCGCGCCGCCGATCGCCAAGGAGCCGATGTCCCCGGC
>JBAVOB010000042.1:0-5594 GCA_049691655.1 Steroidobacteraceae bacterium
TCGAGATTAGATGCTAGGAAGTAATCCTACATCATTGATTTTACACGTATAAGAAGATATCGGTCACCCACAGGCTGCGGTCGGCTCGAGGCGCGGGAACCATGATCGGGAGGCGGTCGCGCGATAATCCGCAGTCCAGTCACCGTTTCACTGCAGGAGCGACTGCCATGCGCCGCGTCCCGACCATCCGGCCGTCGGAGATCACGCCCGAGAGACTATTTCTCGACCGGCGCGCCGTCATCGCCGCGATGCTTGCCGCGTCTGCGAGCGCCGCGCTGCCCCGCTCCGCGCGGGGCAGCGGTGCATCGCCGACCCTGAATGCCCCGCGCAACCCCAGGTATTCGACGCCTGCCGCGCCGAACAGCTATGAAGACATAACGAGCTATAACAACTTCTACGAGTTCGGCACGGAAAAGTCAGACCCCAGGGACAATGCACAGGCGTTTCGCACGCGACCCTGGACGGTCACGGTCGCCGGCGAGGCGCAGACGATCGGAACCTTCGCACTCGAGGACATCCTCAAGCCGCACCCGCTCGAGGAGCGTGCCTATCGCTTCCGCTGCGTGGAAGGCTGGTCGATGGTCGTGCCGTGGGTGGGATTCCCGCTCGGCGATCTGCTGCGGCGCTTCAAGCCGACGTCGCGAGCGCGTTACGTCGAGTTCACCACGCTCCTCGATCGGAAGCAGATGCCTGGGCAGCGTTATCCGGTCCTCGAGTGGCCGTATGTCGAGGGGTTGCGGATGGACGAGGCGATGCATCCGCTCGCCCTCATGGTCGTGGGCGTGTACGGCCGCGAGCTGCCGAACCAGAACGGCGCGCCCCTGAGACTGATCGTGCCCTGGAAGTATGGTTTCAAGGGCATCAAGTCGATCGTCAGGATTCGCTTCAGCGAGCAGCAGCCACGCACGAGCTGGAATCTCTCGGCTCCGGAGGAGTACGGCTTCTATGCAAACGTCAATCCCGCCGTGGACCACCCGCGCTGGAGCCAGGCGACGGAGCGCCGCATCGGCGGCGCCTTCCTCGCCCCCCGGCAGCCAACGCTACCCTTCAACGGCTACGGGAGCGAGGTCGCCGGCCTGTATCGGGGAATGGACCTGAGGCGTTACTTCTGAACGTCGATCAGCGCTATCGCCTTCTCTGGAAACCCGCGATCTGGCTCGGCGCGCTGCTGCCGCTCGCACTCATCGTGGCTGGCGTCGCCGGCGTCGGCGGTGTTCACCTGACCGCAAATCCGGTCAAGGAAGTCATCCATCGCACGGGCAGGACGGCCTTGAACCTGCTGATGCTCACCCTGCTCGTGTCGCCGCTGCGCCACCTCGGTGGATTCACGCACCTGCTGCGGCTGCGGCGTTTGCTTGGCCTGTTCGCTTATTTCTATGCAGTGTTGCATTTCACCACCTACCTGGTCGTGGATCAGGGCCTCAGCTGGGTGTCGGTGTGGAAAGACATCGCCAAGCGACCGTACATCACGATCGGCTTTTCGGCCCTCATGCTGCTCACCCCGCTCGCCGCGACGTCCACGGCCGGCATGATGCGTCGCCTCGGCCGCGCATGGACCCGGTTGCATCGGCTGATCTATGTCGCCGCGGCGCTGGTGGTCGTGCATTTCTGGTGGCAGGTCAAGGCGGACATCCGCGAGCCGCGGCTCTACGCGCTTGGGCTCGCCGTGCTCCTCGGCTATCGCGCTACGCGCAGCCGCTGGCTCACATCGCGGTTCGTACCTGCCAGAGTTCGGGGAAAAACCTGAGCTCGAGCGCCTTGGTCAGGTAGTGAACGCCACTGGTTCCACCCGTGCCGCGCTTGTGGCCGATGATTCTCTCGACCGTCTTGAGATGGTGGAAACGCCACAATTGGAACTTGTGGTCCAGGTCGACCAGCCGCTCCGCAAGCTCGTAAAGGTCCCAGTCTTTTTCGGCGTTGTGGTACACGCCGAGCCAGACGCCAGCCACTTCCTTGCTCGACTGGTAGGCCTGGCTCAGGTCGCGCTCGAGCAGCTGCGACGGCACTCCGTACCCGCGCCGTGACAGCAGCCGCAGCGTCTCGTCGTACAGGGACGGGCCTTCGAGCGCGCGCTGCAATGCCGCATAAGCATCCGGATCGCGCGTGTGGACGGCGAGCATTTGACTGTTCTTGTTGCCGAGCAGGAATTCCAGCAAGCGGTACTGGAGTGACTGAAACCCGGACGACTGCCCGAGCACGTTGCGAAACGTCGCGTAATCGAGCGGCGTCATGGTAGACAGCACGCTCCAGACGGAAAGCAGCTGATCCTGCACGCGGGAGATGCGATCGAATGGCTTGAACGAGGCATCGAGATTGTCGCGGCGCACGCATTCCATGGCGGCGGCCAGTTCGTGCAGGAACAGCCGCATCCACAGTTCCGAGGCCTGATGCACGACGATGAACAGCATCTCATCGTGCTCGGGCGAGAGCGGCCGCTGCGCGCCGAGGAGCTTGTCGAGTTGCAGGTAATCGCCGTACGAAAGCGAGGAACCGAGGTCCCAGTGGATCGCCTCGTCGGACAGATCGACGCGCTCGGCCGGCGCCGGGGGACGCGGCGGGTGGCCTTCATTCATGGTCGAACACCCATGCCGGCACGTTGCGCCAACCATCGAGCAGTTCGCGATCGAGCGCCTGATAGCCCGGGCAGAGAGTCGCGACACAGTCCCAGAATCGCGGCGAGTGATTCATGTGGCGCGTATGCGCAAGCTCGTGAATGACGAGATAGCGCACTACCTCGGGCCGCTGAAACATCAGGCAACAATTGAGGCTGACGGTACCGCGCGTCGAACAGCTCCCCCAGCGAGTGCGCTGACGCCGCACGGCAAGCCGCCGGTAGCGGAAGCGCCCATCAATGGAGAGTGCCTGGAGCAGCGCCCCGAGATGACGCTCCGATTCGCGCACGAGCCAGGCGCGCAATACGCGCCGGATGGCCGGCGCAGAGCCAGCCTCGCCTTTGATCTGCAGTACTCCGTGCGCCGCACGCACCCGCAGTGTGCCGCGTCCACCAGCCACGTGCAGCCGCCAGCGGTCGCTCACTGCAGCGAGGCGGATCTCGGCCGGCGGAAACCGCTCGGCCGGGCGCATGTTCGCGAACGCCGCGGCGCGCTTGCGATCGATCCAATTCCGGTGCGCATCCAGGAATCGGACAACGGTGCGCCGCGCCGTCGCGCGGGGCACGACTATCTCGACGCGACCCGTGTGGAAGACGCGCACTGACAGGCGTCGCGCCCGCGAACTCGCACGCAGCTCGTACGCCTGCGGCTGCGGCAATGCCTGCCACAGGTCGAGCTGCGCGGCCGGGCGGTCGAAGTTCATCGCTTGGTACCGGGCCAGCGGGGATGTCGACCGAGGTTTCATCGTTTGGGCGCGCAGCGACCACATGCGAGCTGGCAGGCGATCATAGCAGTCCCCGCCGCGTGAGCACCCCGGTCGGGCTGCCCGCGCGCGATAGCGCCGCGATCGGCTAGCATGCCGCCATGCGATTCTTCAGCGACGGCAGCGCCACGGCCTGCCCGGAAATCATGCAAGCGATTGCCGCGGCCAATCACGGCCTGGTGCTGGGCTACGGGGATGATCCCTGGACGCGGCAACTCGACGCCGTCTACGGCGAATTCTTCGGCGCGCCGGTGCGCGTGTTCCCCGTTTCGACCGGGACGGCGGCGAACTCGCTTGCGCTCGCCACCGTGACACCGCCCTGGGGCGCTGTTTTCGCGCACGAAGAAGCGCACATCCTGCGCGACGAGTGCTCGGCTCCCGAGTTCTTTTCCGGCGGCGCTCGCATCATTCCCCTGCCGGGTCAGGACGCCAAGCTCACGCCCGAAGTGGTCGCTCCCGCCATCGGCGCCAGTCCCTCCTCGGTACACAGCGTCCAGCCTGCCGCCTTGTCCATCACTCAGTCGACCGAACGCGGTACCGTGTACCGACCCGCCGAGATCGAAGCGCTGTCGCGTATCGCGCGCGCTCGAGGACTCGTCCTGCACCTGGATGGCGCGAGGATCGCCAACGCACTGGTGACGCTCGGCTGTGCGCCCGCGGACATCACCTGGCGCGCCGGCGTGGACGTGCTGTCCTTTGGCGCTACCAAGAACGGCACGCTGACCGCGGAGGCCGTGGTGTTCTTTCGCGAGGAACTGGTCCGCGAGTTCGAGCTGCGGCGCAAGCGAGCGGGACACCTGCTGGCGAAATCCCGGTACATCTCGGCGCAGCTGCTTGCATACATCGAGACCGGCGTCTGGCGCCGCAACGCACAGCGGGCGAACGGACTGGCGCAGCAGATCGCCGCCGTCGCGCAACCGTGGTTGCTGCACCCCGTCGAAGCGAATCAGGTGTTCCTGCAGCTCGGTGACGCGGGCAAACAGGCGCTGCGCGATCAGGGGTTCATGTTCTATGACTGGGGCGCCGCGGATTCCGGCATCGCGCGGTTCGTCACGGCCTGGGACCAGGATGAGGCCAGCGTGCGCGAACTGGTCGACGCCCTGCAGCGCCTGGCGCGGACAGGTGCGGCGCGCGCCTAGAGGTCCGAGAGGTCGGCGCCGGCGCTCTTCGCATCAGACCCCGGCCAGTCCGCAAACGGGAAAGGCAGCGTATCCCGAGCGCCGGTCAGGAACGCCACCACCTGGGACGCGTAGCGCGCGAGGCTAAGCCCGAAGTTGCGCAGTTCATCGCTCAGCTGGCCGGAGATCAGGATCAGCACCAGCTGGAAGACGCCCACCACGACGAGGACCCAGCACAGGATCCAGAACGCAAACCCGAACAGGATGCAGTAAAGCAGGCGCATACCGCGTGTCATCGATGTACTCCCGAACGGCTACTCACATGGACGAGGGTAGCGGAAAACCCACCGAGTGTCGCACGCAAACGTACGCGGATTGCGTCCGGTATGATGCCGGGACATCAAGCTCCGTTCGCGACTCTTCCACGGCATCGAGCCGGCATGGAATTCATCGACATCGGCATCAATCTCAGCCACGAGAGCTATCGTGACGATCGCTCCGCGGTAGTCGAGCGCGCCCTGGCGGCAGGCGTCAGGCAAATGATCGTTACGGGATCGAGTGTCGAAAGCACGCGCGCGGGCATTACGCTGGCGCAGGACCGGACCGGCACTTTGTTCGCCACGGCGGGTGTGCACCCACACCATGCGTCCGGGCTTACGGCCGGGGACCTCCAGACGCTCCGTACCCTCGCCGCGCATCCCGAGGTGGTCGCCCTTGGCGAATGCGGTCTCGATTACTACCGTGACTTCTCGCCCCGACCCGCGCAGCGCGAGGCTTTCGCGCGACAGCTGGAAATCGCCGGCGACATGGGCAAACCGGTGTTTCTGCACCAGCGCAATGCACACACCGATTTCCTGGCCATCGTGCGCGAGTACCGCGGGAGCCTCGCGGGGGCCGTCGCGCACTGTTTCACCGGCTCGGCGCCGGAACTGGCGGCGTACCTGGAACTCGGGCTGCACATCGGTCTCACCGGCTGGATCTGCGATGAGCGCCGCGGCGCGGGGCTCAAGGCCCTCGTGCGCGACATTCCCGCCGACCGGCTCATGATCGAGACCGACGGCCCTTACATGCTGCCGCGCGACCTGGCGCCAAGACCCGCAT
>JBAVOB010000043.1:0-1617 GCA_049691655.1 Steroidobacteraceae bacterium
GGCGTGCTGGGCTGGTTTTCTCGCCGGCCGCGAATCGGCGCGGCTGATGGTGCCGCGCGGCAAGGGCAACATCTTCTTTACCGGCGCTACCGCCTCCTTGCGGGGCGGCAGCGGCTTTGCGGCATTCGCCAGCGCCAAATTCGGCCTGCGCGCGCTGGCGCAATCGATGGCGCGCGAACTGGGGCCGAAGAACATCCACGTCGCGCATCTCATCATCGATTCCGGCGTCGATACCGCCTGGGTGCGCGAGCGCCGCGAAAAGCTCTGGGGCAAGGAGGCGCTCGACAATCCCGATCTGCTGATGCCGCCGGCCTCGGTCGCGGCATCCTACTGGCAGCTCTACCAGCAGCCGCGCAGCGCCTGGACTTTCGAGCTCGAGATTCGTCCGTTCGGCGAGAAGTGGTAGAAGGGCGAATGGCGAGTAGCGAATGGCGAATGGAAACTTGCCCTATTCGCCATTCGCCACTCGCTATTCGCCCCCCTGAGCAATAACAAAAGGACCCCAGCAATGCGCGTTCTCGTGGTCGGCGCTGGCGCCATCGGCGGATATTTTGGCGGCCGGATGCTTCAGGCCGGCCGCGACATCACCTTTCTGGCGCGGCCGAATCGCGCCTCCGAGCTCGCCGCCGCGGGCCTCGTGATCAGGAGCCCGAACGGCGACGTCACGCTGAAAAATCCGCCGACGGTGCAGGCCGACAAACTGTCTGAACCGTTCGACGTGGTGCTGTTGAGCTGTAAGGCGTTCGATCTCGAGGATGCCATCAGGTCGTTTGCGCCCGCGGTGGGGCCGCGGACCTCGATCGTCCCGCTGCTCAACGGCATGCGGCATCTAGACGTGCTCGACACGAGGTTCGGTGCTGAACGCGTGCTCGGCGGTCTCTGCGCGATCGCGGCGACGCTGAACGAGGCGCGCGAAGTCGTTCAGCTCGCGCCGATGCAGTCGCTGCATTTCGGCGAGCGCGACGGCCGGATATCCGATCGCGTCCGCGCCATCGCCGAGGTCTTTGCCAGCGGCAATACCGGCGCGGTCGCGAGCGCGCACATCATGCAGGACATGTGGGAGAAGTGGGTGTTTCTGGCCGCGCTCGCGGCCTCGACCTGCCTGATGCGGACCTCGGTCGGCAACATCGTGGCCGTTGCCGGCGGCAAGGATTTCCTGCTCGGCATGCTGGACGAATGCAGCGCGGTCGCGGCCGCCGAGGGCTACGCGCCCGGCGGCCCCTTCTTCCAGCGCACCCAGGGACTGCTGACGACGGAGCGCTCGCCGATGACCGCGTCGATGTTCCGCGACCTCAGGGCCGGCCTGCCGGTCGAGGCCGATCACGTGATCGGCGATCTCGTCACGCGCGCCGATGCGGCGAAGATACCGGTGCCGAGGCTGCGCATCGCCTATACCCATCTCAAGGCGTATGAGATGCAGCGGGGGTGACCTTGTTTGACCTCTTCCCTGGCGGGGACGGGTCGGCTCGCATGAAGCGAAGCGAAATACGAGCCCTCCTCCAGGCGAGGGTGAAGCGCTCACAGATGCGCGAGAGTGCGGGCTCGACGGCTCTCAACGCTGAGTCTCCAGCACCCGATATCTGGGTCAAGGAGCCGAATAGGCACGCGGCTACGCGC
>JBAVOB010000044.1:0-38273 GCA_049691655.1 Steroidobacteraceae bacterium
CCTCCAGGGCGCGCCGGACGTGGCTGTGCACGGCTCCTTCGGACCGGATGGCCGCGGCAGCGCCAAGCTGCACCAGCTGCGTCGTCTTTTCGTCGAGCGGGCCCGCTCGGCGTACGGCCGCGCCGAGGGCCTCGACGGCGTCCATATAGGCCGGATATCGCCGCTTCAGTTTCCAGTACTCAGGGGGTGCCGTCCGATTCCTGGCCACGGTTGTCTCCTCGTCCAGTGCGGCGGCGAACCCGCCTACCTACGCGTGCAGCACGCCTTTTGCCTTGGCGGTGTGGGTCGCGATGAAATCCATCAACGTCGGCGAGAGGCAATCATAGGGTTCGAGTCCCAGGGCTTTGAGGCGCGCGCGCACCGCGCCCATCTGCTTGGGGTCCGCGCCCGATTCGATGATCGAGGAAACGAACGCAGCGAATTCCGGTGCGGCCCAGCCGGTTTCCTTCGAAAGCTCCACGTGGACGAAGTCGAGTCCGTGGAAGGGGTGCGCCTTGTTTTCGACGCGCCCATACATGTGCACGCCGCAGCCGCTGCAGGCGTGCCGCTGAATGGATGCCGATGTATCCACAACCTTCAGCTTGTTCGCGTTGGCGGTCACGGTGAGATGGTCGCGAGGGATCACGGCCACGACCGAGAAGAGGGCGTTTTTCGGTTTCCAGCACCTGGTACAGCCGCAGGCGTGATTGTGCGCGACATTTCCCTTGATCGTCACGGTGACCGGTGCGTTGCTGCAATGACAGGTGAGGGTGCCGCCCGCGAAGTCGGCGCGGCCTTTGCGCACGCCGCCGTCAACGTAGGGGTGGATCGAGACCTGTGCCATGGCGGTTCTCCTGAGCAGGTTGATCGACGTCGATGAAAGCAGTTCAGTGCCGGTGCACCGTGATCGGCGCAGTCAGCTCGATGGCGAGCGTCGTGCCGGCCGGCACCGAGATTTCACCGCCGGTGTTGCGCGCGATCAGCGCACCGGCCGCACCACCCAGAATGCCGCCGATCACCTTGCCCTTGTCGCTGTCTATCTGGTGGCCGATTACCGCGCCGACCACCACGCCCCCGGCAATTTTTGCGACATCCTTCGCCGTGTCGCTCTTGCCCTGCTCCACGAGTTTGCCGTTCAGTGGCACGGTCGAGCCGTCGGCGAGTGTCAGCCGCTCGAAGCTCATGCCGAGTGTCGGTACGCCGCCGATCTGGCGACTGCCCGAGACGACCTCCGTCACCGTTCCCTGCACGGCTGCGCCAGCGCTCAAAGCGGTGCGCCCGTCGACCGTGACGTCCGCTGCAAGCTTGGCATTGATGCGGTCGCCGACATGCGCGGTCTTGGTAGTCAGCGGTTCGACGACTTCGATCGAAAGCTGCGTGCCGCTTGCGACAACGAGCGGTCCGAGCGGCGCTGGCCTGGATTCTGATGCGTTCACCATCGCCGCCGGCTTCTTGGCGGGCGGCGAAGCGACCCGCTTAGGCGTGGCCGCCTTCGCTGCCTTGGCCGCTTTCTTCTCGGAGAGCAGTTCGGCTTCGCGGCGCGCACGCGCGGCGTCCTGCTCCTTTTGCGCCATTTCCGCCTCGCGCTTGGCGAGTTCGGCTTCCCTGGCGGCAAGTTCGCTGGCGCGCTGTTCGTTCGTGGGCGCGGATTGAGCAACGGTGGCGGCCGGAGCAGCAACGGGCGCGGAACTGGCCGGCGGCGTCGCAAGGGCTGTCGGTGCCGGCGCTTTACCGCAGGCCGACAGGGCAAACCCTGCGGCGCACAGGGCAGCAAGGCGCAGAGACTTTCCAGTGAATTCGGATGACATAGGCGAGCATCTCCGTATGCAGATCGAGACAACCGGTGCAGTGGGCGCCCCTGCAGCCGCGAAACGCCGGGTGGCCGGACGCTCGCGGCGCAGCTGCGCACCAGCCGCCAGTTTATCGCTTTCTGCTCGACCCGGGACTTCTTTGACGCGGGGGTGAAGCCTTTATCCCGTCGGACGCCACACGGTAAGATTCGGGCCAGTTCTGTTCAAACCTGCCTGGGTCCATGCAAATCCTTCGCAGCGTGCCGGTCGCTGCGCACGCTCCCATCGCGCTGACCATCGGGAACTTCGACGGCGTGCATCGTGGCCATCAAGCCATGCTGTCGCGCCTGCGCGAGATTGCCCGCCGCGATGGCCTTGCCGCCTGCGCCATGACCTTCGAGCCCAATCCGCGCGAGTTTTTCGCTCCGGACCAGGCACCGACGCGGCTCACGTCGCTGCGCGAGAAGCTGGAGCTGCTGGCCGCACACCAGATGGACCGGACGTACATCTGCCGCTTCGACTATCGGTTCGCCCAGATCCATGCCGAGGATTTCATCGAGCGCATCCTCGTGCGCGGTCTCGGCGTAAAACGCCTGCTCGTGGGAGACGAATTCCGCTTCGGCGCGCGCCGCGCGGGTGACGTGCAGCTGCTGCGGGCCGGCGGCGGGCGGCTGGGCTACCGGGTGGATGTGATGGACAGCGTCACGTACGACGGTGAGCGGATCTCGAGCACCGCGGTGCGCGCAGCGCTCGCGGCCGGTGAACTGCCGCGCGCGGCGCAGCTCCTGGGTCGTCCCTACAGCATCAGTGGACGCGTCGTGCGCGGCGACGGCATGGGCCGCAGGCTCGGATTTCCGACCGCGAACGTGCAGATGAAACACAATCGCCCGCCGGTCCTCGGGATCTTCGCGGTAGAGGTGAGCGGCGCGGGCGATCGACCGGTGCGCGGTGTCGCGAGCCTGGGGCTACGGCCGACCCTGAAGCCGCAGGGTGCGCCACCGGTCCTCGAAGCGCATCTGTTCGATTTCGACCGCGACATTTATGGACAGCATCTGCGGGTCGATTTTTTCCAGAAATTCCGGGACGAAGAGAAATATGCCGATCTCGGCACTCTAACCCGCCAAATTGCGGATGACGCGGAGCATGCTCGCGAATATTTCGCGCGGCGCGATGCCGCATTGAAACAGGGCACCTGATGTTTACGGGCATCGTCGCGGCGGTGGGGCGCATCGCGGCCGTTCAACCGACGGACGGCGGCGTGCGCCTGCTGATCGAGGCTGGCGGACTCGCGCTCGACGATGTCGCGGTCGGCGCCAGCATCGCGGTCAACGGCGTCTGCCTTACCGTCGTGGCGCTCGCCGGCCGGAAATTCGAAGTGGACGTCTCGCGCGCGACGAGCGCCTGCATCGCCGGCCTCGCGCCGGGCGCCCGCGTCAATCTCGAGAAGGCGCTGCGGCTGTCCGACCGGCTCGACGGTCATCTCGTGAGCGGGCATGTCGACGGCGTCGGCGTCGTCGCGCGCTGTGAACCAGTCGGCGACAACCGGCTGCTTGAGATCTCGATTCCCGCAGGGCTCGCGAAGTATGTCGCCCGCAAAGGCTCGATCGCGGTCGATGGCGTGAGCCTGACGGTGAATGAGGTCGCGGGCACGACTCTTTCGGCGAACCTCATTCCTCATACCCTCGCTGCCAGTAATCTCGGCGGGCTCGAGCCGGGTGCTCGAGTCAACATCGAAGTAGACCTGCTCGCGCGCTACGTCGAGCGCATCTGCTCGGCTCGGGCGTAGACGCTGCGCGCCTCGCCCGTCACAATCCGGACGTCGATTGACCATGCACGCGGCGCAAGGCCGCACCCACGCCAACAATGAATTCTGCACGCCACGAGTCCGCGATCAGCCCGGTCGTCGAAATCATCGATGAACTGAAGGCCGGGCGCATGGTCGTGCTGGTCGACGAGGAGGATCGCGAGAACGAGGGCGATCTGCTGATCGCGGCAGAATTCGCGACCGCCGAGGCGATCAACTTCATGGCGCGTCATGGCCGCGGGTTGATCTGCCTGACGCTTACAGAAGAGCATTGCCGCCGGCTGAACCTCGCGCCGATGGTCAGTAACAACCGCTCGGCGCTCGGCACGAATTTCACGCCCTCGATCGAGGCCGCTGCCGGCGTGACGACCGGCATCTCGGCCGCCGACCGCGCCCGTACGATTCGCGCGGCGATCGGTCCGGACGCCGGCCCGCGGCACATCGTGCAGCCCGGCCATGTTTTTCCGCTGATGGCGCAGGAAGGCGGCGTGCTGGTGCGCGCCGGTCACACCGAAGCGGGTTGCGATCTTGCGCGTCTTGCGGGCCTCACGCCGACCGCCGTCATCTGCGAGATCCTCAGGGATGACGGCGAAATGGCGCGGTTACCCGATCTTCTCGATTTCGCGGGGCGGCACCGGCTGCGGATCGGCACGATCACCGATCTTATTCAGTACCGCAGCCGCACCGAATCCCTGGTGGTACGTGTGGTGGAGCGCGACATCGAAACCGTACATGGCAGGTTCCGTCTCATCGCGTACAGCGATCGCATCGGGCGCCAGACACACCTCGCTCTCGTTCGTGGCGCCATCGCGCCGGCGCGAGAAGTGCTGGTCCGCGTACACGAACCGGTCTCGCTCATCGACCTGCTGGATGCCGGTAGCACCAGCCACTCGTGGAATTTCTACGACGCGCTTGCCACGATCGCGCGCGCGGACTGCGGCGTGGTGCTGCTTCTGCACCGCGAGGAGACGGCGGGCATGCTGCTCGAGCGAGCGCGGCCGCTCGCGCGCGACGCGCCGCAGGCGAAGGTCCCGTTGCGCAACTACGGTATCGGAGCGCAGATACTCAAGGATCTTCAGGTGAAGAAGATGCGCCTGCTCGCCGCGCCGCGCCGCATGCCGAGCATGGCCGGATTCGATCTCGAGATCACCGGTTATCTGCAACCCGATGACGTGAAGGATTGACATGGCGCGCAGCGACGGGATCGCAGCGCTCGAGCTGCTGCAGCGTGGCGCAGGACTGAAGATCGGCGTCGTCATGAGCCGGTTCAATGCCGAGGTGAGCGGGCGTCTGCTGTCGAGCTGTACTGCGACCCTCCTCAAACACGGCGTGGCCGCGGACAAGATTGTCGTCGTCACTGTCCCCGGCGCGCTCGAAGCACCGTTCGCACTGCAGCAGATGGCGCAGAGTGAAAATTACGATGCGCTGATCGCTCTCGGCGCCGTCATACGCGGTGAGACTTATCATTTCGAAATCGTGGCGAATGAGTCGGCCCGCGGCATCATGTCGGTGCAGCTCGGCTGCGGTGTTCCGATCGCGAACGGCATCCTCACGACCGAAAACGAGGGTCAGGCGCTGGCGCGAGTGCTCGAGAAGGGCGCCGACAGCGCCCTGGCCGCCATCGAGATGGCGAACCTGTCGAAGCATCTCCGCGCTGGTTGACGTGCACGCGCTTCCCGGCGTCAGTCCGACGCGCGGCTGGAGTCCGTCGTGCTGCTCGGCCCGAGCGGGCGCGGGTGGGTGACTTAATCGCGGACGGGCCATTGTCGCATCCGAGGTCCAGGAGGTTCATTAGCGTCGAAATTCGTTACACGTTTACTTCTTTCAACCGCGGAGTACTTTGTATCCTATTGATTATAAAAGCTATTCGTATGTTGGCATCTGTGTTGCTTATATGAAGGCGAGCAACACAGATCGCGCCCGATGGTCGGGCGCACGCAAGAGGGGAACCGAGATGAACAGGAAGATTCTGAGTCTGTTGACAGCGGGCTTGCTCGCCGGCCCATTGGCGGCGAATGCGATGCCCGTGACGTGGAGCATGGGTGGAAACCTTACTGGTGGTGGCACGTTGTGGGGGACATTTACCTACGATGCGGGCACGAACCAGTACTCCGACGTTATATTCGGTACGACCGGTGAGCACGCGTGCTCGTACACATCGGTCGCCAAGAGCAATGGCGGCAACGGGTTCGCGGCCTGGTCCGACTGCAAGGGCGGCGGTCTCCTGAATATCGAATTCAAGAGTCCGATCGACGGCAATTCAACGGACGCCTATTACACCGACGGCTCGTACACCAGCGACCTCGACGGGAACCGCTGGGAAGGGTTCGACGAGACCAAGGACGGCAATTATTGCGAAGTCCCGGAGCCGGCCACGCTCGGCCTGCTCGGTCTGGGTCTTGCAGGGGTGGGTTTCGCGCGTCGTCGCACGAAGAGCTCGGCCGCTTCGGTCTAAGCCTTCGAAATAGAGGGCCCGCAGCCTGCGGGGCCAGCGGGACTCGTGTTCCCCAAGAACAACGGCGCCTTCGGGCGCCGTTTTCTTTTGGTGTGGTGTGCGGTAACGAGCTGGCTCTGCGCCGCTACCAGCAATCGTTGCGACCGCCATCCGCACTATTCCTTATCTCGCTGCGGCGACCCCGCTGTGCGCCGGTCGCTGGATCGTGGCAATGGTTAGACTGTCTCTGCCATCGGATTTGGACAGGTATGTATGGCAGCGGTGCCCTCGATCCCTGAAGCGCGGGTCCCGGTTTTCCGGGCGCGCGAGCTGACCAAGATCTACCGCAACGGCGCGCTCGAGGTGCACGCCCTGCGCGGCGTCACGTTCGACGTCTGGCCCGGGGAATTCATCGTGCTCCTCGGTCCGTCCGGGAGCGGCAAGTCGACGCTCCTCAATATCCTCGGCGGCCTCGACACGGCGACCTCGGGGGATGTGCGCTGGCACGATCACGATCTCGTGCGCGCGGACGAACGCGCACTGACGCAGTACCGACGTGAGCACGTCGGGTTCATCTTCCAGTTCTATAACCTGATCGCGAGCCTGACCGCACGCGAGAACGTCGAACTCGTCACCGATCTGGTGCCGAAGGCGATGCGGCCGGAGGAGGCGCTGGCCGTGGTCGGTCTGCGGGACCGCCTGGATCATTTTCCCGCGCAGCTGTCGGGCGGCGAACAGCAGCGTGTCGCCATCGCGCGCGCGATCGCGAAACGTCCGGAATGCCTCCTGTGCGACGAGCCGACCGGCGCGCTCGACATCGAAACCGGCCGGCTCGTGCTGCAGGCGATCGCGCGCGTCAACCGCGAGCTCGGCACGACGACGGTCGTCATCACGCACAACGCGGCGATCGCGGGAATGGCCGACCGCGTGATGCGTCTCGCGGACGGGCGCATTGCCAGCATCGAGACGAATGCCAGCAAGATCTCGGCGGCTGAGCTGCAATGGTGAAGCCGCTCGATCGCAAGCTTCTGCGGGACCTGTGGCGACTGCGCAGTCAGGTCCTGACGATCGCGCTCGTCGTGGCGAGCGGCATCGGCGGATTTCTCGGTTCGCTGTCCGCGCACGATTCCCTGGCGCGATTGCGGGATAACTACTACGCAAGCGGAAGGTTTGCGCACGTGTTCGTCAATGCCAAGCGGGCGCCGCGACGGCTGGAAGCGGCGTTGCGGGAGATTCCGGGCGTCGTTGCCGTGCAGGCGTCGATCATCGGCAACGTGGTCATTTCGCTCCCCGGGGTTACTGAGTCCATGACGGGCCGCACGGTGAGCCTGCCCGAGCGCGGGCGCCCCGAAATGAATCGCGTCTACCTGCAGGCCGGCCGCTGGCTCGAACCGGACGACGACGACGGCGTGCTCGTCAGCGATGCCTTCGCCAAGGCGCGCAATCTCCACCCGGGTGGCCGGATCACTGTCCTGATGAACGGCAAGTACGAACGACTGGGGGTGCGCGGCATTGCGCTTTCGCCCGAGTACATCTTTGCCGCGGCGACCGGCGCATTCGCGGACGACACGCGGTTCGGGATCCTGTGGCTGAATCAACGGCGGCTGGAAGCGGCGTACGACATGCAGGGCGCTTTCAACTACGCGACTCTGCGCATCGCGCGCGACGCCAGCGAGCCGCACGTGATAGCCGCCGTCGACCGGTTGCTCGAGCCCTACGGTTCCCTTGGAGCCTACGGGCGCGCGGACCAGATGTCGCACCGCACGCTCACCCAGGAGATCGACCAGCAGAAGGTCTTCGGGACGGTCCTGCCGGCGGTGTTTCTCGGCGTGGCGATCTTCCTGCTGAACGTTCTGGTCACGCGCCATATCGCGACCGAGCGGTCGCAGGTCGCCTCGCTCAAGGCACTCGGATATGCCGACACGACCATCGGTACGCACTTTATGAAGCTGACGCTCGTGATCGTCCTGCTGGGAGTCATCCTGGGGCTGCTTGTGGGTGTGCTGTTCGGCCGGTGGATGACGAACCTCTACACCGGGTTCTTCCACTTCCCGGTGAGTCGCTACTGGTTGAGCCCATGGTTGATCGTCATCGGTGGCGCGATCGCGCTGCTCGGCGGAATTGCCGCGGTGGCGAACGGCGTATACGGCATCGTGCGCCTGCCGCCTGCGGAGGCAATGCGGCCGCCTTCGCCAGCCCGGTTCGGACGCACGCTGGCCGACCGGCTGGGTTTCGCTGGCGTCTATTCCCCCGCTACTCGCATGGTCGTGCGCGAGCTCGAACGTCGGCCGGCGCGGGCCTTGCTGACTACGCTCGGCATCTCCAGCGCGGTCGCAATCGTCATCGGCGGCACATGGTGGGGCGATGCGTTCCGTTGGCTCATCGAACTCGAGTTCAGCGTGCGCGAGCGGCCCGATGTGATCGTAGCGCTGACGGAGCCCACGAGCGTCGCCAGCCTGCATGATGTCACCCGCATGCCGGGCGTGCTGCTCGCCGAGGGTGCGCGCGACGTGCCCGTTCGGCTGCGCAACGGTCCACGCGAAGTTCGCGCAAGCATCATGGGGCTGGAGCCGGGTTCGGCCATGCACCAGGTGCTGGATGTGAATAATCGGCAGATGGTTCTCACTCCAGGGGCGTTGCTGGTGAGCGAGCTGCTCGCGTCGCGGCTTGGTGTGAGGCCGGGAGACAGTGTCTGGGTGGAGGCGCTGGAGGGTAAGCGGACGCTCGCACTGATCCCCGTGGCGGGATTGACCGGCGACCTGATGGGCACGGCCGCCTACATGCCGAGGCGCGACGCCGCGCGCCTCGCCGGCGAAGGTGACACGATCTCGTCCGTACGCATCAAGCTCGACCGCAGCCATTATCCCGAGTTCTCCGAGCGTGCGCGGCAGACCCCGCGCATGGCCGCGGTCGGGGACAAGTCGCTGATGCTCGCGCATTTTCGCGAGAACCAGGAGCGGAATATTCTTGCGTTCACCGGCATACTGAGTGCATTCGCGGCGGCGATCGCGGTGGGGGTCGTGTACAACAGCGCGCGCATCGCGCTCGCCGAGCGCGCCCGGGAACTGGCGACACTGCGGGTGCTCGGTTTTACCCGGGCCGAAGTGTCGCGGATGCTCCTCGGCCAGATCGGCGCTCAGATTCTGGTCGCGATACCGATCGGATGGCTGCTCGGCTACGGACTCGCAGACCTGCTGCTGTCGTTGATGCAGACCCATGAATTCCGCATCCCGCTCGTGATCAATCCGAGCACGTATGCTTATGCGGGCCTGTTGACTGCAGGCGCGGGCGTGCTCAGTGCCCTGATCGTGCGCCGCAGGATCGATCGGCTCGATCTCGTCGCGGTGCTGAAGACGCAGGATTAGGAGTCGGACATGACCCTTGTGAACCGACGAACCTTGTTATGGACGCTCGCGGGGCTGCTCACGGCTCTCGGACTCATCTGGGCGTTCCGGCCGATCGCGATCCCGGTCGAAATCGCGCCCGTGTTGCGCGCAGCGTTCGTGCAGACCATCGACGAAGATGGCGTGACGCGGGTGCGCGATCGGTACGTGATCGCCGCGCCCGTGAGTGGAACATTGCTGCGCCCCGATGTGAAAGCGGGCGACAGCGTGCAGCGGGAACAGATCGTCGCAACGATCATGCCGGGCGCGCCGCAGATCCTCGATCCCCGCACCCGGGTGGAGATGCTCGCGCGTCGCGATGCGGCCGAGGCGCGCGTTGCTCGCGCGCGTGCGGTGGTGCGCCAGTCGGAAGCCGAGTTGCGCCAGGCACAACTCGACGCAGATCGGGTTCGCGGCCTGGCGCCGCAGGGATATGTCTCCAAGACCGATCTCGACCGGGCGGAACTCACGCTTGACGTGCGGCGCAAGAATCTCGATGCCGCGCGGTTCGAAGCCGACGCTGCGATGCACGAGGCGCAGCAGGCGCGCGCTGCGGTCGGTCGCTTCGACCCGCGCTCCGGCACGAGCGCCGATGCGATGGCGGCCTGGGAGATCCGCTCGCCGGTCGCCGGGCAGGTCCTGAACGTCGCGCAGGAGAGCGGCGGGCCGATCAACGTCGGCAATCCAGTCCTGGCGATTGGCGACGTGTCACGGCTCGAGGCCGTCATCGACGTGCTTTCGACCGAGGCCACGCAGATCGCCCCGCAGGCGCTCGTGTCGCTCGATGCGGGGAACGGCATGACGCTCGCCGGGCGCGTGCGCACCGTCGAGCCCGCGGCGGGCACTAAAATCTCGTCGCTCGGAGTCGAGGAGCAGCGTGTCAACGTCATCGTCGATCTGCTGCCCAATCCGGCGCGCGCCGGCCTGGTCGGCGACAACTTTCGCGTCGACGCCCAGATCGAGGTGTCGCGCATCGAGGGGGCCATCCAGATTCCGACCGCAGCGCTGTTCCGGGAAGGCGCCCGCTGGGCGGTATTCGTGATCCGCGGCGGTCGCGCACAGAAGCGGTTCGTTTCCACGGGTCCGCGGAGCGGCGAGCGCGCCGTGATTACGGTGGGCCTGCAGCCGGGCGAGCAGGTCGCGGTCTATCCGAGCGACGCGCTCGCGGACGGCGCGCGGGTCGAGGAACTCACTACCTCGCGCACGGCGGGTAGTTGACGCCGGCTACCGCTCCGCATCAGTATTGTTACTAATTCGCACGCGCGCGTCCGTCTGGGAGCATTTTCCGGACTGGGTCTAAGCGCGGCCCGGTAGGGGGGTTCATGAGCGAATCCGGCACAGCGGCCAGCGACGATGCCACCAGCGGGACTCCCGAGCACGTACCGTTTATGCAGCGGCTGCTCGATAACCATTTTCTGCTGCTCTTCCTCGGCGTGACCATTCCCACGGTGCTGTACATCCTGTGGGGGATCATGGAGCTGGTGCAGATCCCGATTGCTCCGGGCAATTAGGCTGGGAGAACCCTCATGTCCATCGCTTCTCCGGCCGATCGACTGTGGTGGAAGCAACCGATTCCCCGCATCGAGCTGGCCTGGATCGTCATCGCGTTCCTCTGGGGCCTCGTCATGTTCTTCATGATGATCTACTGGCACGCGGTCGGCCGGCAGAACCTCGCGAACGTGACTTACCGCACCACGCCGGAGGCGTTCTCCGCGAAGGCGGACGCGATGATCGAGAAATACAAGGTGCGGGAGGAGGCTGGTTACCCGGTGGTGCATCCGCCGCCGGGGAGCGACGTCTACCTGGTCGCGCGCATCTGGCTGTGGTGGCCGATCCTGGAACTCGAGAAGGACCAGAGCTACCGGTTCCATCTCTCCTCGCTCGACTACCAGCACGGTTTCTCGCTCCAGCCGGTCAATATCAACATCCAGGTGCACCCCGGTTATGAGCACGTGGTCACCCTGACGCCGAACCGCGCGGGGCAGTACGGCATCGTGTGCAACGAGTACTGCGGCCTCGGCCACCACACGATGGCCGGCCGGCTGTACGTCGTCGACCGCAAGTGAGGGAGACGCCCATGGTGGTCAGGAGCCTCTTTCGAGTTTGCCCGACGACCGGACTCAAGGTCGATCTGGCGGCGCAGTCCCTGATCAAGGCCAACGCCGTCGCCGCCGTCATTTTTCTCGCGCTGGGCGGAACGTTCGGCCTGTCGGTCGCGCTCACCCGTTGGCCGGACGTTCATCTGCTGCCACCGGACTGGTTCTACCTCGCACTCACGGCGCATGGGCTCGACGTGCTGCTGTGCTGGATCATTTTCTTCGAGATCGCGGTGCTCTACTTCGCCTCGGCGATCCTGCTCAACTGCCGGCTGGCAGCGCCGCGCGTCGCCTGGGTGGCCTTCGGCCTGATGGTGCTCGGCGCTGCCGTAGTAAATGTCACCGTGCTGCAGGGCCAGTCCTCGGTCATGTTCACGTCCTACGCGCCGATGAAAGCTGCGCCGAACTTCTATCTGGGACTGATTCTGTTCGCCGTCGGCGCGCTGGTCGCCTGCGGCAACTTCTTTGGAACCCTGGTGATCGCCAGGGAGGAGCGCACCTACCAGGGATCGATTCCGCTCGTGACTTTCGGCGCGCTGACCGCAGCCATCATCGCGGTATTTACGCTCGCCTCGGGTGCCGTGATATTGATCCCGACATACCTTTGGTCTCTTGGGATCGTGAGCAACATCGACCCGCTGATGTACAAGCTCATCTGGTGGGCGATGGGGCATTCCTCGCAGCAGATCAACGTCTCAGCGCACGTCGCGATCTGGTACGCAATCGCCGCGCTCGTGCTTGGCGCGAAACCCCTGTCCGAGAAGGCGAGTCGGCTCGCGTTCCTCCTCTATATCCTTTTTCTGCAACTTGCGAGCGCGCATCACCTGCTGGTCGAACCTGGCGTCAGCTCCGAGTGGAAGATATTCAATACTTCCTACGCCATGTACCTTGCCGTGCTCGGGAGCATGATTCACGCCATGACCGTGCCTGGGACGATCGAAGCGGCGCAGCGCCAGCGCGGCTTCGATAAGGGAATGTTCGAATGGTTGCGCAAGGCGCCGTGGGGGAATCCGGCGTTCGCCGGCATGTTCCTGTCGCTCGTGATGTTCGGATTCCTCGGCGGCATCTCCGGCGTCGTGATGGGTACCGAACAGATCAACCTCATCATGCATAACACGCTGTACGTGCCGGGGCATTTCCACGGCACCGTGGTGGCCGGCACGACGCTGGCATTCATGGCGGTGACGTACCTGTTGATACCGCTCATTTTTCAGCGCGAGGTGATGTTCAAGCGGCTGGCGCGCTGGCAGCCGTACGTGTTCGCCATCGGCGTAACGGGGATCTCGCTGTTCATGATGGGCGCCGGCACGCTCGGTGTTGCGCGGCGACACTGGGACATCACGTTTTCGGACGCCGCGCTGCCGTTCCAGTATCCATCCGCTGCGTTCCTCATGCTGACGCTGAATGGCCTCTCCGCCATCCTGGCCGCGCTCGGCGGCATCATGTACATCGTGATCGTGGTGGGGTCGGTTTTCTTCGGCAAGCGGACCTCGGACGAGCCGCAGAAGCGGGCGGCCGGGATCGCGCCCGCGGCCGGTGTCATCGGCGCGTACGGCAGTGCGGGTACGCTGAAGATCCCGGGCACGGTCGCGCTGGTCGGCGTGTTCTTTGTTGCCTTCGTGCTGTACTACTTCGTCAACTGGAAGTATCTGGCCGAAGTCTGGCCGCTGAGGTAACGGGGCATGCCAACGCGGGGCGTCGCGTCGTTGCGAGCGCTTGCGCTCGGGGCGTGCCTCGTGGGGTTGGGCGTGCGGGTCGCTGTGGCGCATGAAGCCAACCCCCCCGGAGCGCTCGACGCGGCACAGGCGATCCGCTTGAGCCAGGCGGCCCTCGGCCGCCAGCTCGGGGAATACCGGTTCACGGACCAGTTCGGCAAGCCGCTCGCGCTGACGCAGTTGCGCGGCCGGCCGCTCGTGATCAGCTTCGTCTATACGAGCTGCGCTTTCGTTTGTCCCACGCTGACGAGCCGTCTCAGCGACGTAGTGAAAATGGCGCGGTCGACGCTCGGTCGCGACAGCTTCTCGGTACTGACCGTGGGGTTTGACACCCGAGTGGACGGCCCCGAGCAGATGCGCCGGTTTGCCGCCGAGCGCGGGGTCAGTGCGGCAGGCTGGTACTTCGCGGCCGCGGACCAGGCAACCGTGGATCGGCTCGCGAATGACACGGGATTCATTTATGTCGCGAACGCGGGTGGCTTCGACCATCTCTCGCAGGTCACCATCGTCGACGCGGGTGGCCGCGTGTACCGGCAGGTCTACGGTGCCGACTTCGAGCCGCCGGCCATCGTCGATCCGCTCAAGAGCCTCGCGCTCGGCGCGGTCAGCGGCGCGCATCCTCTGGCAGACCTGGTGACCCGGGTGCGCCTGCTCTGCACGGCCTATGATCCGAAGAGCGGGCGTTACCGCTTCGACTATTCCCTGATCCTTGAATTAGTGATCGGCCTGATGTGCACGCTGGCCGTGGCGGTCTTCGTAATCCGGGCGTGGCGGGAGCCGCGGCATGTGTCGGCCGATCCCGGCACCCGATGAGAGGACTCAAGCGGGCCGTCCGCGCCGTCTTTGAGACGCTGGAAGCCGGTCTCGACGCGGTGGTCGGGCCGCGTTTCAACCCGCTCTGTCAGCTGGGAGCGCTCGGGTGGTTCCTGTTCTGGATCGTCGCGGCCAGCGGCATCTATCTCTACATCTTTTTCGATACCGGCGTCACCGACGCCTACCGGTCGATCGAGTCAATCACGCGTGACCAGTGGTGGGCGGGCGGGATCCTGCGCAGCTTCCATCGCTATGCGTCGGACGCACTGGTCGTCGTTGCGTTCGCCCACCTGTTGCGCGAATTCGGGCTGGACCGGATGCGTGGCAAGCACTGGTTCGCGTGGCTGACGGGCCTGCCGCTGCTGATCTTCATCTATGTCTGCGGTGTCACCGGTTACTGGATGGTATGGGATCGCCTCGCGCAGTACGTCGCGCTGACGACGACGCAATGGCTCGATGCGTTGCCGATTTTTGCGCAACCGATCGCGCGGAATTTTCTCGATAACGCCAGTCTCAGCGGCCGCTTCTTTACGCTGATGGTGTACCTGCATATCGCCGCGCCGCTCCTGATGCTGCTGTTCATGTGGGTGCACATCCAGCGTTACAACCATGCCAAGGTAAATCCGCCGCGGCGCCTCATGATCGCGATCCTTGCCGGATTTACGGGGCTCTCGGTGCTCTACCCGGCGCTGAGCCAGCCGCCGGCCGATCTCGACCAGTTTGCTGCGACCGTCGGGCTCGACTGGTTCTACCTGGCTGCCTATCCGCTCATCGAGCGAGCAGGTGCTGCGGCCATGTGGGCAGCGGTGGCGATCGTGTTTCTGGTGCTCGTGCTCCTGCCGTGGCTCCCACGACTGCGCGCCCCGCGGCCTGCGGTGGTCCATCTCGACAATTGCAACGGCTGTGGCCGCTGTTTTGCCGATTGCCCGTTTGGCGCAATCGTCATGCAGCCGCGCAGCGACGGCGCAGCATTTTCGCAGGAGGCTGTCGTCGATCCGCAATTGTGCGTGAGCTGCGGGATCTGCGTCGGCGCCTGTCCGACGGCCACGCCGTTTCGGCGCGCTAGCGCGCTGGTGCCCGGCATCGAGTTGCCGGACGCGAGACTCGAACCCCTGCGCGAGGAGATCAAGCGGTTGTGTGCCGCTGGCACCCGGAACGTCGTGGTATTTCGGTGCGCGCATACGGCGGCCGTGGAACCCACGGCCGCGGATGATGTTGCCGTAATCGACGTCCCGTGCCTTGCAATGATTCCTCCGCCGTTCGTCGATTTCATCGTGCATCGAGCGCTGGCGGCGGGCGTCATGTTCGCCGGTTGCCGCGAGGATGACTGCTACGAGCGGCTCGGTAACCGCTGGACGGAGTTGCGCATCGCTGCAAGGCGCGATCCCTACCTGCGCGCGCGCGTCCCGCGGGAACGCGTCGCGCTTTCATGGGCGGGAGCCGGCCGATCGGCCATTCATAGACGGAGCGTGAGTGAATTTCGTGGCTGGTTGGCGGCGCTCGGCCCGTTCACCCGCGACTCCCCGCGCATTCTCCAGTCCGCATGGCGCGCATCGGTTCCGCGGGTGCCGCGGCTGCTGCGTTATGCGGCGCAGGCGGGCCTGCTCGTCGCAGTGGGCAGCCTCCTCGGGCTTCTGTCGGCCGCACCGGCAATTCGCCTGCTTGGTGCGGATGAGTCCGTCATCACCCTCAGTTTCAGCCATGCGGCGCATCGGCGGCAGGAATGTCATCCGCTCAGTGCGACCGAGCTGGCGCAGCGACAGCCCAACATGCGGCGCCCGTCCGATTGTCCGCGCGGTCGCTGGCCCGTGCACGTTGAGTTACTGCTGAACGATCGTTTGATCTACCGAGGCGTGCACAAGCCGGCGGGCCTCTGGAGCGACGGCCCTTCGAGCGTATTCAGGCGTTTCAGGGTTCCGGCCGGCGTCCAGCATCTGACGGCGCGACTGAAGGACTCGGGCGCCGCCGGTGAATTCGACTATCGTGCCACACAGACGGTGAGCCTGCGGCCCGGGCAGAACCTCGTCATCGAGTTCGATCCCGAGCGGGGCTTGGTATTCCGGTGAGCGGGAGCGGTCCATGAAAACCATCGAGTGGCGGGACGAGTTCTCGATCGGTATCCCCGAGGTCGATTACGAACACCGCGAGCTGATCGCGCTGATCAATGCTACCTTGCTGGCATCGCAGGACGTCGCTATCCGCCCGCAGCAGATCGCTGTGTCGCTGGGCGAAGTTCACTCAGGCGTGGCGGCCCATTTCGCACTCGAAGAGCGCGTGATGCAGAGCCTCGAGTACGATCAGTATCCCGAGCACAAGCGCGACCATGAGCGACTGCTCGACGAGATCCGGGACATCATGGAAGAGTGCGAGGGCGACCTGCCGTTCGATGCCGGGCGATTCGCGGAGCGTCTCTCGGACTGGTTCGCCGTGCACTTCCGCACCCACGACGCGCGATTCCATAGGCACGTCGTGCATGTTGGTGCCCACCGGCCCCGCACTCCAGGCGTCAGCGGCTGACCCGCAGAAAGGCAGTCAGGGTGCCGCCGGGACCAGCCTGTCGAATACCCGCAGGAGTTTCATCGGCACCGGCGCTCGAAATGATGCCGGCTTCACGACGATGACGTCGCAAGGCAGAGCGTCGAGCAGCCGCTCCGCTGTGCTGCCAATGATGATTCGGTCGAGCGCGGAACGCGCGATGGCTCCGGCGATCACCGTTCCGGCGCGCAGTTTCCGGCTCAGGTTCGGGACGGCATCGAGAGCGAGGCCTTCCACGAGATGCCGCCGCCCGGGCGGCAGCTGCGCGTGCGCGGCAACCCGATTCAGGGCACGGCGTGCGTTGCGCAGAAAGTTCCGGTCGACATCCGGCGGGAGCCAGCCGCCCAGGACTCCTTCGGGCATCATGGCAACGCGCAGGCTGGGCGGCACGTAGGCATGCACGGCGTGCAATGGGGCGCGCAGCTGTGCCGCGACACTTGCACCGACATCGACCAGCCGCGTGTCGAGACGAGCCGGTTTATCGTTGGCATGGGTCGGATCGACGGCCACGAGGACCGGGGCGCGTGGACGCAATCGTCCAGGCTTGGCGATCAGCAGCGCGCAGGGGCACGCGCGGATCAGCTCCCAGTCGTTGTTGGTGAGAAACATCCGTGCGCCGAGCCGGTGCGCGTGGTATTCGATCACGACGAGGTCCGCGCCGATCGTGCGTGCCCGCCGGATGATCGCTTCATGTGGCGGGTAATCGCGTTCGGCATGTATGCGCACGCGGTGGCCCGCAAGCACGGGAGCGCGGCCGAGCCGCTCGAGTCGCTTCTCGATGTACTGGCGGATCTCGACCGGCTGCGTGCGGCCGTTGCCGCGTCGCGGGCCCTCGACCACCTCGAGAGTTGCCGAGTATGCATGGAACAACTCGACGAACGACCCAGGTGACTTGTTTCCTAGGCCGGCTGCCCGCTGGAGCGATGCACGCGGCACGCGACCGAGATCCCGCACCGCAACCAGGACCTTCTTGAATCCGTGGGTCATAGGATCGGAACTCCTTAACTTACATAACCCGCTCTTCTATATGGTGGGGGCCAAGCCCGCGGCGTGCAATCTGCCGCACGGACCAGTATGCGGCTATTGCGCACCGTTCCTCGGCCCGCACGAAGCGGCGCAGGTCGGCGCCGACTTGCCGAACCCCCAGCAGCTGACGGAACGCGATCAGGGCTCCAGCAGTTGAGCCTCGAAATCGCGTTCCGCAGCGAGCCAGTCGTCGGTTTCATACCCGGGGAGAAAACCGCGTCGTTCGGCGCGGTAATAGGCATTCTCGGCGATCCACTCGTACCGCGTCTCGTCGTTCCACAGCTCCGGCGGTTCTGCCCTCACTTCAGCCGGCGTTTGCCGCGCGACCGGCAGCGGGCGGACGGGCTGCTGACGAACAATTCCAGTAGCGTGGTTCATGGCGCGCACCTCCATCCCAAATAAAGAGCCAAGCGGATCTTAGTCCCTTTGCGCGCGAATCCCAATCCGTTTAAGTGCGCATGAGACCCTGGGCGAGGGGCGCCGCGCAACGCGCGCGGCCAGAGGTCTCCCGTCGCGAAGCGGGCAGTGCGGTAACTCCGTACTGGTGTTGGCGGCCGAGGCTCGTAGAGTTGCTATGTATGGGGGCAGAGGGCCGTTATTGCGGTGCGAGTTCTGCTTCGGGACATCAGGAGTTGCCATGAACGTTGGACTGATCTGCTCGCGCAAACCCGTGACGGTGGCGCCGGGCGCCGATGTGGTCGCGGCGGCGCGCCTCATGCGCGAGCAACATGTTGGGTTCCTCGTAGTCGTCGAATCACTCGCTGGGCGCAGTGCGGGACCGGTCGGCGTCCTTACCGATCGCGATATCGCAACCGCGGTGGTTGCGACCGAAGTCGAGCCGCACTCGATTGCGGTGCGCGACGTCATGAGGACGCATCCGCTTCTGGTTGCGGAGGACGCCTCGATCGAAAGCGCGCTGCGGGAAATGCGCGAGATCGGTGTGCGGCGTGTCCCGGTGGTGAACGCACAGGGGCAATTGAGCGGCGTGCTGTCGCTCGACGACGTAATCGACGAGCTCGCGGAGCAGCTGGCGGACATCGCCGGGTCCATTCGCAAGGGTCAGCGCGTCGAGCGTCAGACGCGGCCGACCATCTCCTAGGCCGGCTCGCTGGCCTCGCAACAATGTGCCGGGCGCGCGAAGTCGCCGTCCGCGCCGGGCGGGTCGGCCTCGATGACGCCGCCGCGCGAACCGCGCCTGAAGACGGTGCAGCCTTTCAGCCCGAGATCGTGCGCCATTGAATAGACCCGGGAGATGTCCGCGGCTGTAGTCCGCTCGGCGAGCAGGATGGTCTTGGAGATCGCACCGTCGATCGCAGGCTGGACCGCGGCCTGCATGAGCAGATGGTCGCGCGGCGCAATGTCTTCGGCAATCCTGAATGCCGCCGGCACGCTCCGCAGGGAAGGGTTGAGCGATCGCCACAATTCATACGCGAAATCGCCGACGCGGAAACGTTGCGCCCGCCCTTCGGGCCCGGCGATGTAGCGCGTGGCTTCGAGCCCGACGATCGGTTCGATGCCGCTGCTCACGTTGCCCGCGAGCAGGCTGATGGTGCCCGCGGGCGCGATCGCCAGCAGATGGCTGTTGCGCAATCCAGTCCGCGCGATCGCATCCCGGAGCCCCGCCGGAAGCCTGCGGATTACCGGTCGCTGCAGATACTGATCGGCGTCGAACAGCGGAAAAGCGCCGCGCTCAGCCGCGAGCTGAGAGGACGCCTCGTAGGCCGCATTCCGCAGCGTTTCCGTGGCTGCCGCCGCCAGGTGGCGCGCCGCGTCGGTGTCGTAACGCAGGGAGAGCATGGCGAGGGCGTCGGCCAGGCCGGTGAACCCGAGCCCGATGCGGCGCGTGCTGTGCGCCTGCTCGCGCTGGCGCAGCAGCGGAAAACGCGAGATGTCGATGATGTTGTCGAGAAAACGCACCGCCGCGCGCGCCACGCTCGCCACGGCCCCGAAATCGAGCCGTGCACCGGCCGTAAAGGGATCGGCGACGAACGCAGTCAGATTGATCGAACCGAGATTGCACGCGCCGAATGGCGGGAGCGGTTCTTCGGCACACGGATTGGTGGCGGTCAGGTGTTCGCAATATGCGAGGTTGTTCTCGGCATTGATGCGGTCAATGAACAGGATCCCCGGCTCGGCGGACGCGTGAGCGCTCGCGCAGATGCGGTCCCAGAGTTCGCGGGCGCCGATTGTCGCCAGCACGCGGCAGGGCACAGGCCCCGGCGCCCCGGTCCAGCGGCGCAGGACAAGCTTTGCGGGGCTCGGGTCCGTGACCGCGAGTTCCTGCTCGGGGAACAGCAGCGGCCACGATTCCCGCTGCTCGACGGCGCCGAGAAACCCGTCGCTGGCCTGCAGCGACAGGTTGAAGTTCGTCAATTTCCCGGGCTCATATTTTGCGGCGACAAATTGCTCGACATCCGGATGATCGCAACGGAGCGTCGCCATCATGGCCCCGCGCCGCAGCCCGGACGATGGCAAGGTTGCGCACATCGTGTCCCACAGCGTCATGCAGGCAACCGGGCCGGTCGCGACGATGCCGCTGCTGCGCGCCCGGCAGCCGCGCGGACGAATCGTCGAGAAATCGTTGCCGATGCCACCGCCTTGCTGCATCGTGACGGCGCCTTCCTTGAGGGCCTCGAAGACCCCTACGGCCGAATCGTCGATGATCCCCATGACGAAACAATTGAAAAGCGTCGCGACGCGTGTGGTGCCGGCGCCCGCCAGGATGCGTCCGCCGGGAAGGAAGCGGAATCCGCGCAACAGGTCGTAGAAGCGTGTTGCCCAGTCTGCCGGATCGCGCTCGATCGCCGCTGCCGCGCGGGCAACCCGGCGCCAGGTATCGGCCACAGTGGCATCGCAAGGGCCCGCCAGGGGGTCCGCGTTGCGGTATCGGGTGTTCCAGACGAACTGCGCAAGCGGACCGTTCGCGGACAGGTGCTGCGCTTCGAGAGACATCATGCGCGGACCATAGCCCCGGCCGAGCCTGCCGGGTCATGCGTTGAAGTACCTAACAGCTCACCATGACGATACGTATATTCCAGTCTATCGCAGGCAGTTTCGGGTGCGCAGTGTGCCGCGGATGGAGGGTCGCATCGAGGGGGAGGGGCGGGCTCACAGGGGCATCATCGCGCGCTGGCGGCTGCCGGCCGAGCGGCGCGGGCAGAATCCCAAGCCCGATCCCGCCGTGCTGGACGCCTGGTGGTGCGCGCCTTTCGCCGGGCTCGAGACTGCGCTTCGCGCATCGCAGGCAGGCCTCTCGAGCACGGAGGCGCGGCGCCGTCTCGATGCATACGGCGCCAACCAGTTCCGCGACCGGCCGCAGCGATCCGCGCTGCGGGCCTATCTGTCGCGATTCAAGAACCCCCTGGTTCTGATCCTGCTTGCCGCAAGCGCGGTATCGGCGATGACCGGGCAGCTGACGAGTTTCGTCATCATAACGGTGATGGTGCTCGTCAGCGTGACGCTGGATTTTGTCCAGGAGTTCCGCGCGGACCAGGCGGCCGAGCGGCTGCGGGCAGCGGTGGCGCTGAGCGCCAGGGTGTTGCGCGACGCTGCACAGGTCGATATTCCCTTCGCGCAGCTGGTGCCTGGTGATGTCGTCATGCTGGTCGCGGGTGACATGGTGCCCGCGGACGGCAGGGTCGTCGAGGCGCACGATTTCTTCGTCAACCAATCGCTGCTGACGGGCGAGCCGTTTCCCGTCGAAAAGCGCGCTGCCGATCTCGGCCGTACGGCTACTGCTTTGCAGGACGCCGCCAACGCGGTCTTCATGGGCACGAGCGTCATGAGCGGCACGGCACGCGTGCTGGTCGTGAGAACCGGACAAATGACTGCGATCGGCGGCATTGCCGAGCAGATCACGCGCGTGCACGCGCCGACCTCGCTCGAGCGTGGCACGCGGGAATTCGGATTGATGATCGTACGGCTGACGAGCCTGCTGGTGATCGGCGTGCTGTTCGTGAACGCCGCGCTCGGACGGCCATGGCTCGAGTCCTTCCTGTTCGCGCTGGCACTGGCGGTGGGGCTGACCCCCGAGCTCCTGCCGATGGTGGTGTCGGTCACGCTGGCGCGCGGAGCTCTGCGCATGGCGCAACAGCGCGTGATCGTCAAGCGGCTGGCCGCGATTCACGACCTCGGTGCGATGACCGTGCTCTGCACGGACAAGACCGGAACGCTCACCGAGGCCCGCATCGCGCTCGATAGTCACGTCGATGCGCAGGGCCACGACAGTCGGCGGGTGCTCGAACTCGCTTACGTCAACAGCCGCTTTGAAACCGGGCTGCGCAGCCCGCTCGACGAGGCGGTCCTCGCGCACGAGCCGCTCGATCTGGGGCAATGGCGCAAACTTGACGAGGTGCCGTTCGACTTCCAGCGCCGTCGCGTTTCGGTCCTGGTCCTGCACAGCGACCGGCCACTGCTCGTGCTGAAGGGGGCACCGGAGGAGGTGCTGCGCAACTGCGCGCAGGTAGCCACCGGCGAGACGGACGCAGCGCGGCCACTCGACGCCGCGGCCCGAGCTGAAATTCTCGCTCGATGTGATGACTACTCTCGCGACGGACTGCGTGTGCTCGCCATTGCGAGCCGCGCCATGACCGCCGATCGCACTCACATCACGGTTGCTGACGAGACGGATCTCAGTTTTGCCGGCTTCGTCACGTTTCTCGATCCGCCCAAGACCGGCGCGCGTGACACGCTGCGCGAGCTTGCGACCGACGGCGTGGCGCTGAAAGTCGTGACCGGCGACAACGAGCTCGTCACACGCCATGTCTGCGCCGCGCTTGGGCTGGCGACCGAACATGTTCTTACCGGCCAGGATCTCGAGCACATGGACGACGGTGCGCTGGCTGCGCGCGCCGACCAGGTCACTGCATTCTGCCGTGTGAATCCGGCGCAGAAAGAACGCATCATCCGGGCGCTCAGGGCGCGCGGCCACGTCGTCGGATACCTCGGCGACGGCATCAACGATGCGCCCCCGCTGCACGCGGCTGATGTCGGGCTATCGGTGGAGTCGGCCGTCGACGTCGCCAAGCAGGCCGCCGACATGATTCTGCTCGAACGCGACCTTCACGTGGTCCACGAAGGCGTGCTCGAAGGACGCCGCACGGTGGCCAATGTGCGCAAGTACGTCATGATGGGCACCAGCTCGAATTTCGGCAACATGTTCAGCATGGCCGGCGCCGCGGCATTCCTGCCGTTCCTGCCGATGCTTCCCGTACAGATTCTCCTGAACAATCTGCTGTACGACGTGTCGGAACTCGCGGTGCCGCTCGACCGGGTCGATTCGATCGACACCGCGCTGCCGCGCCGCTGGAACGTGGCGGCGATCCGCAACTTCATGCTGGTGATCGGGCCGGTGAGCTCGCTGTTCGACTTCCTCACCTTCTACCTGTTGCTCGTCCTGTTGCGCGCGGACGCCGCGCTGTTCCAGACGGGCTGGTTCATCGAGTCGCTCGCGACACAGGTTCTTGTGATCCTCGTCATTCGCACGCGCGGTGCGCCGTGGCGCAGTCGCCCGCATCCGGCGCTGATCGCAGCGGCATGTGGTACCGTCGCGGCCGGCATCGTCCTGCCATTCACGCCCCTGGGCACGTACTTCGGCTTCGTACGCCCGCCGTCGCAGTTCTTCCTGCTGCTGGTCGGGCTCGTGGTGCCCTACCTGGCGGCCGTTGAAATCGTCAAGCGGGCGTACTACGCGCGGATCGCGCGCTGACTTCAGTCCATGGTCTGCAGGAGCTCATCGCGAGCGCGCTCGGCGCGCCACAGGCGCAGCCAGACGCGATCGAACGTAGCATCATCTGTCTCGGGCTGGTCCACTACTTCTTCGTAGTCGCGCTGCGCGTACCAAGCCGCGACCACCGCCTCGCGCCACTGCCGCTCCAGCAGGGGGCTGCCGTCGCCTCGAGGTTGCAGATTGGCGAGCACTCCGGACCCTCCAGATCCCCTCCACGGCGCGGAGCCTACCCGAACCGGTCCTGCTGTGCCTCCGTACTTGTACCAAGCCCGGTCCCGGCGCAAGCGCAGCTCCTCGCAGGCGCGTCGCCGTGTGAACCCCGTCTCATGACTGCCAGGGTCCTGCGCACCCTGCGTAGCAGGTCGGCCCAGTGCCGGACCTGCATCCAACGGGCTCGCGCGCCGACGCTTGCGGCCGCGGACTTCACGGACGCCACTCTGCCTGCGAGCTGCGACCGCAGCAGCTCGCCTTCGCTGATGAGCGCGTCCCGCTCAGCGAGCAGCATGGAGTACCTGGAATTCATTGTGGCGCCCCGCGCAGCGCTTCGAGATCACGTTCCAGTTCCCGCCGGGTCGCCCAGAGCATCGAGGGGGTATTCTTCAGCTTCGTAAACCTTGCGAATGCGATGAGGAAGGCCACGCACAGCGCAAGGACGATGCCGCCGGCTGCTGCGATGCGATGGGTGTCCCAGTAAAAGGCCAGAATCAGGACAGCTCCGAACACCAGTGTGAGCAGCGCGAACAGGCCGGCGACCGCCGCGAACAACAGCATCTGCGACACGCGCTGGACGTCAGCCTCGATTTCCACCGCCGCCAGCCGCAAGCGCAGCGTCAGGAGCCGCACTACGGCCCGCGCGACCCCCGCCAGTGACTGCCCGAAGCCACCGTCACCCGTCCCACTTTCCTCGGGCGCCATGGCGTGACTCCTACCGCCGACCGAGGGCGATGCCGAGAAGGAAAGCCGCCGCCGCGACCGCCGCGAGCGAGCCCCAGGGATTCTCGTGCACGTAATGATCTGCAGCCTTTGCGGCTGCGCGGCCCCGTGCCGTCGCGTGCTCTGCAGCGCCATTCAGCCGCTCGCGGGCGTGGCGCACGGTCGTCTGCGCGCGCTCGCGCGCTGCCGCAACCTCTTCGGTCGCGTGTCCGGCACTCGCCTTGAGGAGCGACTCGGCATCCGCCACAACCGCCTCAAGATCTCGCAACAATGCGTTCATATGTGTTTGCTCCATATCCCGCGCCTCCGACGGGAGCATGGGGCCAGATGTCTCGCGGGCGCATCCGCGCTTTCCCGTACCGGCGGCCCTGCGGCTTTTCCGGATGGTGCCCGGCGAATGCCGCGCTGCAAAATCATGTTTTCTCAGAGGGTCGGCCAGCCGGTCTGCGGGAAGCTACGGCATGAATATTGCGCCACAGCGGCCTGTGTTGCTGGCGATGGCAGATTCACGGTTTCCAATCGCCGAATTGCTGCGAAGCGACGCGTTTGCGCACCCGGTCAGCCACCTCGACGTCGTCGAAACCCACATCTCGTGGGTGATCCTCACGGGGACTTACGCGTACAAGATCAAGAAGGCGGTGCACTACGACTTCATCGACGCTTCGACGCTCGAACAGCGTCGAAAGCTGTGCGAGGAGGAGCTGCGTCTGAACCGCCGTCTGGCGGCGGAACTGTATCTCGCAGTCGTGCCGATCGGCCGCGAACACGGACGTCTGCACATGGACTCGTCTCATGAGGTGATCGAGTACGCGGTTCGCATGCGCGAATTCGATCGGTCGCAGGAGCTGGCGGCGCTGCTCGCGGCCCATGAAGTGCAAGCGGACGAGGTGGGATCGCTGGCGCAGCGCTTGGCCGAGTTTCATGCGCAGGCGCCGCCCGCGGCCGAGAAGAGCGCGTTCGGCCGCTACGAACAGGTGCGGGAAACGCTGCTGGGAAATATCGCTGCCCTGAACACGGCCGGCGTGGAGCCTGAGTTCCGGCACGTACTGACCCAGTTGACCGATTGGACGCAGGACGCCGTGGCGCGCCATCGCGAGGAAATCGACTTTCGCAGGGTGAACGGCGCGGTTCGCGAATGCCACGGCGATCTGCATGCGCGCAATGTCGTTCGGTGGCGGGGCAAACTGGTACCGTTCGACAGTCTCGAATTCAATCCGGGCATGCGCTGGATCGACGTGATGAGCGAGATCGCGTTTCTACACATGGACCTCGTCGGCCATGATCGATCGGATCTGGCGAGTACGTTGCTCAGCCGCTACCTGGAGACCGGGGGCGACTACCACGGACTGCCATTGCTGCGTTTCTACGCCGTATATCGTGCGCTCGTTCGCGCCAAGGTGGACGCGCTGCAGGCCGCGGGCACCGACGATCCCCGGCTCGGCGCGGAGCTGCGCGCGCGCTCTGCCGACCGGATCCACCTCGCACGGAGGTTCACGGACGAAGCCGACCCCTGCCTGATCATCATGAGTGGCGTCTCGGGGTCTGGAAAATCCTGGCTTAGCGAGCAGCTGGTGCCGGCACTGGCCGCGGTTCGGGTTCGCTCCGATATCGAGCGCAAGCGAATCCTGGGAACTTCAGTTGCGCAACCTGGGCATGCTGGTCTCAACGAGGGGCCGTACGCCGCGCAGTCGACCGACCGCACGTACGCGCGGCTGCTCGAGTGCGCAGAATCTTCGCTGGCCGGCGGCCAGAGCACGATTGTTGACGCAGCCTTTCTCAACACGCTGCAACGGGAGTTATTCCTCGGTCTCGCGCGACGGCGGCGTGCACGGTTTCTAATTGTCCGCTGCAGCGCGGAACCCGGGCTGCTGCGCGACCGGGTGCGGAGCCGCGAAGCAGGTGGCCAGGATGCATCCGAAGCGACGCTTGCGGTGCTTGCTCACCAGCTTGCCACCCAGCATCCGCTGCAGGAGCGCGAGCAGGCGTGCACGATCGAGATCGATACCGGTGCGCTTGGCTCCCCACGGGGGGCGATCGATGCAGTCCGGCGGCGACTGGAATCTGCCAGCTGCCCGTAGACGCCGGCGGTGGGGTCAGGACACCCGATGTAGTGGACGCGGCCCGATCGCGGCGGCGCGCGCGGAACGGCTGTCGCGTTTAGAGCCGGCGTGCGCATGACCGGTAGCGCCTGCGTCGAACATTTCAGTCAGCGCGCGCTCGCCGTCGCCCGGCTGACGATCGATGGCCCGGATCGCGTCGACGAGGATCATCACGCGAAAGCCACTGCGCAAAGCGTCGAGCGTGCTGGCGCGCACGGCATTTTCCGTCTGAACACCCGCGATCCACAGCTCTTCGATCCCGCGCGCGTGCAACAGCTCGGCCATCGCAGTGCCTTCGAACGCCGAATAGGCCTCGTGCTCGCGCTCCATTCCCTTGGAGACGATTGCCGCCGCCTGCGGAATCTGCATTTGCGCCGGGAACTCGGCGCCCGCGCTGCCGGCCACGCAGTGGACTGGCCAGTGGCCGCCACGCGCTGCGAACGAGCAGTGATCCGCCGGGTGCCAGTCGCGCGAGAAGAACACCGGTGCACCCGCGTTGCCGAACCGCGCCACGTAGTGGTTGATGGCGGGGATGACAGCATCTGCGCCCGCCACCGGCAGCGCGCCGCCGTGCAGGAAATCGCATTGCATATCCACGACAAGCAGCGCCGCGTGCTCGGGTATACGCCGAATATTGCCAGGCATGTGGATCTTCCTCCCCTGCTCGTGCCCTGTGGGTCAGGATAGCAACCGCGGCACGCGGCGAATCGTGGCATTTACGGACCTTTGCCAGCGGGTCGGCCGAAAAATGCGTATTGCAGACGCCATGCGGCAGGTGAGAGCTTCTGCACAAGGCTTTTCAGGGTATTTTTAGCCGAGGTTGACACGCGATGAGGACCCTTAGTCACAGCGCCGCATCCTCCGCCGGGCCCCTGGCAGCCGCGGGTCTCGGGGCGAACGCGGGATGCGCGGCGCGCCTGGAGGAGGTCGCGCAAGTGCTCGCCGAGCAGCGCGCCAATCCCTACCGCGTTGCGGCTTACCGGCACGCGGCCCGCACGGTGCGCGAGTACCCGCGCCCGATCACTGAGCTTGCCGCCGAGGAGGGTGCGGTCGGTCTCGAACAGCTACCGGGCATCGGCGAGAGTCTTGCCTGGGCGATTTACCAGCTGGCGACGACGGGGAAATTGCCCATGCTCGAGCGCCTGCGCGGCGAGAGTGACCCGGTGTCGCTGTTCACCAGCGTCCTCGGCATCGGCAGTAAGACGGCGCGGCGGATTCACGATGAACTCGGAATACACACCCTGGAGGAGCTGGAAATGGCTGCGCACGACGGTCGGCTCGAGCGGCTCGCTCTCGGGGCCAAGCGAGTGACTGGCATCCGCGACGCTCTGGCCGGGCGCCTCGGCCGCGTCGGGCGCAGGCAGCCGGCCGATGGGCCGCCGCTCCCCGACGTCGGGGAAATCCTTGACGTCGATGGCGAATATCGCGCCGGCGCACAGCACGGCATTCTGCCGACGATAGCGCCGCGGCGATTCAATCCTTCGCACGAAGCGTGGTTGCCGGTCCTGCATACGCGGCGGGGCGATCGGCACTACACGGCGCTGTTCTCGAATACGGCGCGGGCGCACGACCTCGGCCGCACCCGCGACTGGGTCGTGCTCTATTTCGACGGTCATGGTGCCGAACGGCAGTGTACCGTCATCACGGCGGAGCGCGGGCCAATGCGCGGACGGCGCATCGTGCGTGCTCGGGAAGCCGAGTGTCTCGAGTACTATGCCCGATCCGTTGCATCCGGGGTCCGCCCGCAATAGCCCGGTGACACCGCCCGTCCCTGAACGCCCGAGCGAGGCTGCGCGCCCTGCGATGCACAGCGTTGCCGCATCATCGCAGCTCCCGGACGGAGGCCTGAGCGAGCAGGAAGCGGCGACCCGTTTCGCCAGCGAAGGTCCCAACGAATTGCCGGCCGCCGATCGGCGCACGGCGCTGCGGATCCTCGTCGATGTAGTTCGCGAGCCGATGTTCGCACTGCTGCTCGGTGCGGCGCTGCTGTATGCGCTGCTTGGCGACCTGGCGGAGGCCGCGGTCCTCGGAGCATTCGCGAGCCTGTCGGTGCTGATTGCGGTGATTCAGGAAGGCCGCAGCGAACGGGTGCTCGATGCGCTGCGCGATCTCACGAGCCCGCGTGCGCTGGTCGTGCGTGACGGCGAGCGGCGGCGCATTCCGGGGCGCGAAGTGGTGCGCGGCGACCGGATCGTACTCGTGGAAGGAGACCGGGTACCGGCCGATGGCGTGCTGATCGATGGAAGCGACTTGCAGGTCGATGAATCGCTGCTCACGGGCGAATCGGTGCCGGTGCGCAAGCAACCCGCACGGTCCATACCGCACACAACTTCCAGGCCCGGCGGAGACGACCTGCCGTTCGTGTTCTCCGGTACGCTCGTCGTTCGCGGCACGGGGTCCGCAGTCACGACGGCGACCGGCGTGCACAGCGAGATCGGACAGATCGGTCTCACGGTCGGGAGGATGGAGCGCGAACCGCCGCGCCTGCAGCAACAGACACGCCGACTGGTCAGAATTTTTGCGGCGGTCGGCATCACGCTCAGCGCACTGTTCGTCCTGCTGTATGGATTAGTGCGCGACTCGTGGTTGCAGGCGCTCCTCGGCGGTATCGCGCTCGGCATGTCGATGCTGCCGGAGGAGTTCCCACTGGTTCTGACAGTGTTCATGGTCATGGGCGCCTGGCGCTTGTCGCAAACGCGGGTCCTGACACGGCGGGCAGCCGCCATCGAGACGCTCGGCGCGGCGACCGTGCTGTGCACCGACAAAACCGGAACGCTCACGCGCAATGCGATGACGGTTGTTCGCCTGGAAGGCCGTGGCACGCGCTGGCGGCACGGGGACCCGCTCATCGATATCGAACAGTCGTCAGCAATCGCGAATCTTCTCGAGACCGCGATGCTGGCGAGCAGCCGCGATGCGCACGAGCCGATGGACCGCGCTTTACATGAACTCGGGGTCGCGACGTTCGGCGCTGCCAGCAATGAAGGTAGGTTGAATCAGGAGTTTCCGCTGCGTCCCGAGCTGCTCGCCGTCACTCGCGTGTGGGCCGCCGTCGTGCCCGGAAGGCACATCGCCGCGGCGAAGGGCGCGCCGGAGGCAATCGCCGAGCTCTGCCGCCTGGACGCGGAAAGGCACCAGGCGCTGCGGCAGGACACCGACGCACTGGCACGCCAGGGAATGCGCGTCCTGGGCGTGGCGCGTGCTGAGTTGGCAGACTCGAGCCTCCCGGCCGCTGCGAGCGAAATTCCTTTCGACTTCGTCGGTCTGGTCGGTTTCGCCGATCCGGTTCGGGAATCGGTCCCGGACGCCGTGCGCGAGTGCCGGACCGCCGGTATTCGCGTTGTCATGATCACCGGGGATTATCCCGAGACAGCGCGCGCCATCGCCCGCGAGGCGGGGATCGACGACGATGAGTTGATCGCCGGCGAGGAACTCGACCGCATGGCGGACGCCGAGTTTGCAGCACGCGCCCCGCGAGTGACGATCTTTGCGCGCATCACGCCTGCGCAGAAGCTGCGAATCGTCGATGCCCTCAAGGCGAACGGCGATGTCGTCGCCATGACAGGAGATGGCGTGAACGATGCGCCCGCGCTCAAGGCGGCGCACATCGGTGTCGCGATGGGCGGGCGCGGCACCGATGTGGCGCGCGAAGCGGCGTCGATCGTATTGCTGGATGATGACTTCGGGTCAATCGTGCGGGCGGTGCGGCTGGGCAGGCGCATTTACGACAACCTGCTGAAGGCGATGGGCTACATTCTCGCGATCCACGTGCCGATCGTCGGCATGGCCCTGCTGCCGGTGCTGTTCGGGCTGCCGCTGCTGATGACCCCGATGCTGATCGCATTGCTCGAGCTCATCATCGATCCGGCGTGTTCAATCGCCTTCGAAGCCGAGCGCGACGAGCGCGACGTGATGATGCGGCCGCCACGCGATCCCAGGGCGGTGCTCCTGTCGCCGGCATTGATGAGCTGGAGTGTCCTTCAGGGAGTGCTGGCGTTCATCGCCGCCGCCGCGGTCTATCTCGCTGCCGCCAGGCGCGGCATGGCAGAGCGCGACCTGCGGGCACTCGCACTCATGACCCTGGTAGGTATCAACGTTGCCCTCATTTTCGTGAATCGCTCGTTCAGTGCGTCGCTTCGGTCGGCGCTGGGCCGGCCGAATCCGGCGCTCTGGTGGGGCCTCGCGCTCGTCGGCGCCGTGCTCGGGACCGGCTTCAGCTGGCCGCCTGCGCGGTCGTTTCTCGGGCTCGGCCCGCTGCATGGCCAAGACCTTGCATTGTGCTTCGCGGTCGCGTTCGGGTTGCTGATCGTCCTCCAGGGTCTGAAGGCATTGCGGGGCCGCAGTTTCGAGTCCGGATGACTCGAGCGACAGCGATGCAGGGCAGCGACTTGAGTGGCGCAGGCCTGGGACGGCGGCCGCTCCTCAGTGATTCGCGGCCGATCCGTGGTCGAGGTCGAGCCTCATGCGGACGAGCTGCGCGAGGGATGCCGCGCCCAGCTTGTCCATGACCCGCGCCCGGTGGATCTCGATGGTGCGCTGGCTCACGCCAAGTTCCGTCGCCATCACCTTGTTGCGCCGGCCCGAGGTCACCAGGTCGAACACCTCGCGCTCGCGTGGAGTGAGACGCTCGAGGCGCTCGCGAATCGCATCGATCTGTCTCGACTCTGCGCGATTGACACGGTCGTGCTCCAGCGCCCGCTGCACGCGCTCGAGCAGATCCTGATCGCGGAAAGGTTTCTGCAGGAAGTCGCATGCGCCTTGCTGTATCGCTTTGACCGCCATCGGGATGTCGCCGTGCCCCGTGACGAAGACGATCGGGACGAGCGCGCCGCGCAGGTTGAGTTCGTGCTGCAGCTCGAGTCCGCTCATACCGGGCATGCGGACATCAACGAGTGCGCAACCGGACTGTTCCAGATCGAAGACCGCGAGAAATTCGCGCGCCGAGGCGAACGCAGTCGCCGAAAGCCCGGCCGATTTCAGCAACATCCGGATGGAACGACGTACCGCGTCATCATCGTCGATGACGTATACGAGAGGCGAGCGCTGCAGCGCGGGAGTCGCAGCGCCTGGCGCTCGCACGGCCGGTGGTCCGGACGAATCCCTGACGGGTACCTGCTGGAACATTGCACCCAATATCGCGCCTGCACGCTCGCGTGGCTCTAGGTAGTTTCCACAGTGCGATCAGCCGACGCGCCGCGGAACGCTGAATACCCCCTGCGGAAGGTGGCCGCGCACGATGTCGATGTCCTGGTGCACGAGGTCCTTGGGTACTTCCGCAGCCAGCACCGCCTGCACGGGCTTGGACAACGTTGCACGCAACATGCCGAGGAAAGGCGGGCCAGCCATCAGGACCAGCCGGTCGAACTGATCGTTCTTGCGCGTCTCGTCGAGTTCTTGGGCGATTTCGCGTGCAAAACGCCGCGCTTCGTGCCTGCGAGGCCGGCGCTCGCCCCCGGTTCCATGATGCGCCACTGCCCCGCGGCGTTGACCCGCTGCGGGCGCATGATCGAACACGCGTCCCGGCCGGTCTGACTTCAGGTCGCGATCGTGCAGGCGGGCTGCCGGATCTCTCATCTCGCGGACGAGCTGCAGCGCCGACCGCGGGTCGGTCGCGTCGTAAAAACGCGCCTCCGCCTCATCCGCTACCACGATTCTCAGCCGCAGGCCCATCTGCTCTTAACCTCTGGGAGGAAGGCTAGCCGCCGCCCCGGGTCGCAGCTATCAGGACTGTCCGCAAAGGTGCTCGCTACGGCTAGTACGGATTGCGACGCGGAGGGCCGACCGCCCAGTGTCCTCGGGGTACGAGCAGATTACCACGGCAGGGGGCAGGCGGGATGAAGGCGAGCCAGAACCAGTGGAATATCGCCTATCTGGTGCTCGCGATGCTCAGCGTGCTGCTGCTGCAATACTGGTGGAGCGAAGCACGGCAGACAGAGATCGTTCCTTACAGCCAGTTCGAACAGGCGCTCGCACAGGGTCGCGTCGAGCGCGTCGTCATCTCACAGCAGCACATCGTCGGGTATCTCAAGATGCCAGACGCGCAGGGCAAGCGCATCCTGACCGCCAACCGCGTGGAGCCGAGTCTGGCCGAGCGCCTGTCGCGCTTCAACGTCCCCTACGCAGCCGAATACGAGAGCGGTCTGCTCATGCAGCTCGTCTCCTGGGTTGCACCGGTGCTGGTGTTCTTCGCCGTCTGGTTCTTCCTGGTGCGGCGTGTGGCAGAGCGGCAGGGCATGGGCGGTCTGATGACGATTGGCAAGAGCCGCGCGAAAGTCATGATGGAGAAGAGCACCGGCGTGACGTTCGCGGACGTGGCCGGCGTCGACGAGGCAAAAGAGGAACTCAAGGAAGTCGTGGACTTCCTGAAGGACCCCGGTCGTTATGGGCGCCTGGGCGCGCGTATTCCGAAGGGTGTATTGCTCGTCGGGCCTCCCGGTACCGGCAAGACGCTGCTCGCGCGCGCGCTGGCGGGTGAGGCCGGCGTTGCGTTTCTCTCGACGAACGGAGCCGAGTTCGTGGAAATGTTCGTCGGCGTCGGAGCTGCGCGCGTGCGTGACCTGTTCGAACAGGCCCGCAAGGACGCGCCCGCCATCATATTCATCGACGAGCTCGATGCGCTCGGACGGGCACGCGGCGCTTACGGGCTTGGCGGGCACGATGAAAAAGAGCAGACCCTGAACCAGTTGCTGGCGGAGATGGATGGCTTCGACCCTTCGGTGGGCGTGATCATTCTGGCGGCGACCAACCGACCGGAAATCCTCGATCCCGCACTGCTCCGGGCCGGCCGCTTCGATCGGCAGGTGCTCGTGGACCGACCGGACCTCAAGGGCCGGATCGATGTCCTGCGAGTGCATGCACGCAAGGTGAAACTCGCCGCAGATGCCGATCTCGCCCAGGTGGCCGGCATGACGCCGGGCTTTGCCGGGGCCGATCTCGCGAACGTCATCAACGAAGCGGCGCTGCTCGCGACTCGCCGCGGCGCCGATGCGGTCACCATGGCCGACCTGACGAGCGCGATCGAGCGCATCGTGGCGGGGCTCGAGAAACGCAACCGCGTGCTGAATGCGCGTGAACGCGCAACGGTCGCGCACCACGAGATGGGCCACGCACTGGTCGCGATGGCTTTACCGGGAAGCGATCCGGTCCACAAGGTTTCGGTCATCCCGCGCGGCATCAGTGCGCTCGGCTATACGATCCAGCGGCCCACGGAGGATCGTTTTCTGATGGCGCGCGGCGAGATGCAGAGCAAGCTCGCTGTGCTGCTCGGCGGCCGCGCGGCCGAGATGCTCATCTTCGGCGAGCCATCGACCGGATCCGCCGACGACCTGGCGAAGGCGACCGACATCGCCCGCGCGATGGTCGTGCGCTACGGGATGCATGAGAAGCTCGGGCTCGTGGCGTACGAGGAGGAGCGGCATCTGCTGCTGCCCGGCACGGCCGCTTTTCCGGCCGAACGTCGTTATAGCGAAGATACGGCTCGCGAGATCGACTGCGCCGTGCGCGATGCCGTGCACGGCGCGTTCGAAACCGCCACCAGGATTCTCGTGGCCGCACGCCGCGTGCTCGAACGCGGCGCAAAGCTGCTCCTGGAGAAGGAGACACTGGCGGAGCCCGAACTTGCCGCGTTGAGAGAAGAGCTGCAGGCGGCCCTGCGCGCCGACCCGATCGCCCGTCGCAGCGCGGCCTGATAGTCCGTTACATCGCCAGTTCCGCCGGCGCGTGCTCTTCCCGCTTCTCGGGCTTCTCGGTAATCGTGGCCTCGGTGAGCAGCAGTACGCTCGCCACGGAGACCGCGTTCTCAAGCGCCATCCGCACGACCTTTGCCGGGTCGACGATTCCCGCCTCGAACATATCGACGAACTGCTTGCGCGCCGCATCGAACCCGAGGTTTCCTGTGCCGTTCAGCATGCGATCGATGACCACACCGCCATCGGCGGAGGAGTTCTCGGCGATCTGGCGTGTCGGTGCTTCCAGTGCCTTGCGCAGAATCTGCACACCCGTACGTTCATCGCCGCTGCACTGCTCTTCGAGCGCGGCGAGCGTGGGCGTAACCCGCAGCAGGGCGAGCCCGCCGCCCGCCACGATGCCCTCGGCCACTGCCGCTTTCGTGGAGCTGATGGCGTCGTCGAGCGCATCCTTCTTGGACTTCATTTCGGACTCGGATGGCGCGCCGACACGAATCACGGCGACGCCGCCCGCCAGCTTGGCCAGCCGTTCTTCCAGTTTTTCGCGATCATAGTCGCTCGTGGTCTTGTCGAGTTCCCGGCGAATCATCTGGATGCGGGCCGCGATCGCCGGTTTGTCGCCGGCGCCGCCGATCAGTGTGGTGTTGTCCTTATCCACGACAATCCGCTTGGCCCGGCCGAGCTGCGCGAGCTGGACGTCTTCGAGCTTGAACCCAAGCTCCTCGGAGATGAGCTGCCCGCCGCTCAGGGTCGCGATATCCTGCAGCATGGCCTTCCGCCGGTCGCCAAATCCGGGCGCCTTGACCGCGACGCTCTTCAGCACGCCGCGAATCTGATTGACGATCAGCGTCGCGAGCGCTTCCCCTTCGATGTCCTCAGCGATGAACAGGATGGGCCGACCTGACTTGGCGACCTGCTCGAGCAGCGGGATGATGTCCTTGAGAATGTTCAGCTTGCGGTCGCAGATGAGGATATACGCGTCCTCGAGCGCCGCTTCCATCGTCTGCGGGTCGGTGACGAAGTAGGGCGAGAGATACCCGCGATCGAACTGCAGCCCCTCGACGACCTCGAGCGCGGTCTCGGTAGTCTTGGATTCCTCGACGGTGATGACACCGTCGCCGCCGACTTTCTCCATCGCATCGGCGACCAGTTCGCCGATTGCGGGATCGTTGTGCGCCGAAATCGTCGCGACCTGTGCCTTTTCCAGGCGGCTGCTCACGGGTTTCGCGAGCGCCTTGAGTGCCTTGACTGCCGCTTCCAGCCCGCGGTCCAGGCCTCGCTTGATATCGATGGCGCTCGCACCGGCCGCGACGTTGCGGACGCCGTCGGCATAAATCGCGTGTGCGAGGATCGTCGCCGTGCTCGTGCCGTCGCCCACGGCATCGCCGGTCTTCTCGGCTGCCTGGCGCAGCATCTGCGCCCCGAGGTTTTCTTCTGGGTCCTCGAGCTCCATTTCCTTCGCGATTGTCACGCCATCGTTGCAGACGAGCGGTGCGCCCCATTTCTTCTGGATGAGCACGGACTTCGATTTTGGTCCGAGCGTAATGCGCACCGCGTCGGCGAGGTGACTTGTGCCGCGGAGCACCTTCTCGCGCGCCGCGCTGCGAAACAAAATTCGTTTGGCGGTCATGCGATCGACCCTCCGATCAGCGCCCTATGGGCGCCTTCCCGACCGCGCGTGCAAGCCCCCGGTCGATCTCCCGCTCAGCGCTCAGCCAGTCATCGAGCTCCTGCCCCGGCGAGAAGTTCCGGCGCTCCGCCCGGAAGTAGGCCGCTTCGGCGATCATCAGGTGGCGTTGCCCCGGCTCGACGGAACTCACCGGCTCCGCCGCGGACGCCGCTCCGGTCCCGGCCCTTCTTTCGGGAGTAGTCTTGAGGATCTTCTGCCGCGTGCCTTCCCTGCCTCCCAAGCCGGTCGTAAGTCTGGCCATGCAACCCTCCCGCAAGACGATTCCAAGCTCCCTTCATCGCGCATAGTGGGCGCGGCCTGCGCGGATTCACCATACGCATTTGCACCGAGGCAGGCATCGGCCTGCGCTGGCGCCGCCGCAGCGCGGCCCGTACGTACATCACCGCTTCTGCAGGCGCCGTTCCTGAGTCTAGGATTCAATGCGTTACGCGATGATGACAATTCACAACGAAGACGTTGCGGAGGCGTTCGACGAGATGGCGGATCTGCTCGCCATCCAGGGCGCGAATCCGTTTCGGATACGCGCCTACCGACGCGGCGCCCAGGTCATCAGATCCTTGTCCCGCGACGTGGCGGATTTTGCCGGAGCCGAAGAGTTCGATGCCTTGCCCGGCATCGGCGCGGATCTCGCAGGGAAGATTGTCGAGCTGCGCAAGACGGGGCGCCTGCGCGCACTCGAGGAGCTGCGGCGCGAGGTGCCGCCCGGCTTGCGCGAGCTCCTGAAACTGCCGGGACTGGGCCCGGTGCGTGTGCGAACACTGAGAATGAAGCTCCGGATACGCGGAGTTTCCGATCTCAAGCGCGCAGTGGCCTCCGGGCGCCTTGAGGGGCTCAAGGGATTCGGCGCGGGAATCGCATCCCGCCTGGCAGGGGCGCTGGCGGGCACGGCACCTCGCGGCAGGCGGCGCATGCCCTGGCCGATCGCCGCGCAGCATGCGCAGTCACTGCGGGCCTATCTGCAAGCCCTCCCAGGCGTGACGCGCGTCGCCATCGCCGGCAGTTACCGCCGCGGTCGTGACACCGTCGGTGATCTCGATCTGCTCGTCTGCGCCCCGGCCGGCGTTGACCCGATCGCCGCCTTGAAGCGCTATGACGATCTGCGCGACCTGTCTGCGGCGGGAGCGACCAAGGCTTCAGGCGTGCTGCGCAATGGCCTGCAGTTCGACGTGCGCGTCGTGCCGGCGGAGAGCTACGGTGCCGCTTTGTACTATTTTACCGGTAGTCGCGACCACAGCATTCGCATCCGCCGCCGCGCGCAGGAACACGGCTACAAGCTGAACGAATACGGTCTGTTTCGTGGCCGCAAGCGCGTGGCGGGAGCGACCGAAGAGGAACTTCTGGCCGCGCTTGGTTTGCCCTGGATTCCCGCCGAGCTGCGCGAGGACCGCGGCGAGATCGAGGCCGCCGAAGACAACACGCTACCCGTGCTGATCGAACGCGCCGATCTGCAGGGCGATCTGCACGTTCATACCGATGCATCCGATGGCCACGAGTCGCTCGAGAAGGTCGTCGCGGCCGCTCGCGCCCAGCGGTTGCGGTACGTGGCCATCACTGATCATGCGAAGTACCTCGGCGTGGTGCACGGCCTCGATGCCGCAAGGCTCGCGCGTCAGATCGACAGGATCGATGCGTTGAATGAGCGGCTGCGCGATGTCGTCGTTCTGAAAGGCGCCGAAGTCGACATCCTCGAGGACGGAAAGCTGGCTCTGCCCGATACCATCCTGAGCCGCCTCGACCTCGTAGTCGTGGCCATCCACAGCCAGTTTGGAATGCCGGAAGCGAGACAGACGACGCGCATATTGCGTGCGCTCGAACGGCCCTGTGTCTCCATCCTCGCGCATCCAACCGGCCGGCTGCTCGGCGAGCGTCCACCGTACGTGATCGATTTCGATCGGGTGCTGCGCGCCGCCCGGGATCGGCCCTGCTACCTCGAGATCAACGGACAGCCGAACCGTCTTGATCTCGACGACGTGCATGCCAAGGCGGCCCGCGAACTCGGGGTGCTGCTGAGCATCGCGAGCGATGCGCACTCAGGCGCGGAGCTCGCCTATCTGGAGCACGGAATACGCCAGGCACGGCGCGGCTGGGCGACGAAGAAGGATGTGCTCAACAGCCGCCCGTTGAAGGACTTGCGGACGCTGCTCCGCAGGACGATGCACTGAACCCGGGTTTCATGTATAGTGCATGCCGGTTCGTGACGATTGTCCTGTTTGGTCCTGGCCCGCCGCGCACTTCTGCGTCCTCTGGCCACACTTCAACACCGAATTGTTCCCGATCCAGGTGGCAGCTCGCCTGCGTCTTAACTGATTCGGTATACCCTGCCGTCTGAGTTGGAAGCCCGGCGACTGCCGGGTTCTATCTTATTTGCAGGTAATTTGTAATGACTAAGCTATTTGTGGGCAATTTGCCCTTTACTGCGGACGAAGCGTCCGTGCGCGCGCTGTTTGCACAGCACGGTACGGTCGAGTCGATCGCTCTCATCAACGACCGTGACACGGGTCAGCCGCGCGGATTCGGCTTCATCGAAATGGCGAATGCCGATGCCGCGAAGGCGATGCAGAAC